>NZ_JCAFVO010000007.1:0-194973 GCF_059372445.1 Stenotrophomonas sp. YJH_SMC_127
CTTGATCAAACGTCTGCAAGATGGACAATCATCCTTCCTGCAGGCGCCTTCACAAGATACCTGCGCATACTTTCAAAGATCCGGGGAAGTGGCCTCAGCGCCGTTCCCGTGTGCTGCGAAGTTTCCTTCGTAGCGAGCCGCTCATTATAGCCGGCTTTTCCGCTTCGTCAACACCTTTTTTCAAGGCCGCCTCACCGGAGTGGACGTTGTTGCCGATGCTGCTTCGTCGTTGGGCCCGAGGGCCTTTCGTCGTTGCGAGCCGCCTATTATGCCGGACTTTTCGAGTCCGTCAACACCTTCGTTCGATCAACTCGTACGTCGGTGGTGGCGTCGCTGTTCGCGTGTCGTTTCCGGGGAAGCGATGCGCTGCAGCAAGGGAGCGAATTCTAGAGATCCTGCGGATTTCGTCAAGGCTTTTTTGCAGCGTGATGACAGAAGCACCGCGCCATCACGCATGACGTACGCTCGAAGATCACTGCGGCGTTGCCCGCGCGTTGCGCGGTCAACGCCGCAACCCTTATCAATGCAGGGATGCACAGTGGAGACAGGACAATGAGCATGCAGGTGCGGCGCGCGTGGTGGCGCGATCTTTCGATGCCGGCAATCGTCGCTGGCTTCATTACGGTACTGGTGGGCTTCGCCAGCTCGGCCGTGATCGTGTTCCAGGCGGCACAGGCCGTCGGTGCCGACCAGGCGCAGATCGCCTCCTGGATGTGGGCGCTGGGGCTGGGCATGGGCGTGACCTGCATTGGCCTGTCGCTGCGCTATCGGGTGCCGGTGGTGACAGCGTGGTCGACCCCGGGTGCAGCGATGCTGGTGGTGGGTGCCGGCGGTGCTTCGCTCTCCGAGGCCACGGGCGCATTCCTGCTGGCCGCCGTGCTGGGCCTGCTTGCGGGTTTCTCGGGGGTCTTCGCGCGACTGATGCAACGGGTACCGATGGCGCTGGCCGCCGGCATGCTGGCCGGTGTGCTGCTGCGCTTCGGGCTGGATGTGTTCGTCGCCATGAACACCCAGCTGGTGCTCGCGCTGGCAATGTTCGCCACCTGGCTGGCCGGGCGCCGGCTGTTCCCGCGCTATGCGGTGATCGCCACGTTGCTGGTCGGCATCGCCGTCGCCGCGAGCCGTGGCCTGCTGCACGCCCAGCAGGTGCATCTGCAACTGGCGATCCCGCAGTGGGTGACGCCCTCGCTGTCGTGGACGGCCGTGGCCGGCATTGCCCTGCCCCTGTTCGTGGTCACCATGGCCTCGCAGAACATTCCCGGTGTGGCGGTGATGCGCGCGTCCGGCTATGACGCCCCGGTGTCGCCGTTGATCGGCTGGATCGGTGTAGTCAATACGCTGCTGGCGCCGTTCGGTGCGTATGCACTGAACCTGGCGGCGATCACCGCCGCCATCTGCATGGGCCGCGATGCGCACGAGGATCCGGCGCGCCGCTACACCGCAGCGATGGCGGCCGGCGCCTTCTACATTGTCATCGGGCTGTTCGGCGCCACGGTGGCCGCACTGTTCGCGGCCTTCCCCAGGGAGCTGGTGGCCTGCGTGGCCGGTATCGCGCTGTTCGGCACCATCGGCAACAGCCTGGCCAGTGCATTGGCGGTGGAGCGCGACCGCGAGGCGGCGCTGGTCACCTTCCTTGTTACCGCCTCCGGAGTTTCCCTGGCCGGGATCGGCTCGGCGTTCTGGGGACTGCTGGCCGGTGCGCTGTGCCTGCTGGTGTTGCGGGCACGGACAACGGCCTGAGCAACCCTATCAGGCCGGCATGATCAGGCCGCCATGCGGGCGACGGTATTGATCACCGCGTTGGCCGCCATGCCGATCACCACCGCCCACACGCTGGTGCCGCCACGACGCTGCAGTTCGGCACGGATGCGGTTGTGCTGCCCGGCGTGGGCAGCCTTCACTTTGCCCAGCAGTCGCGTGCAGTAGCGCAGGTACAGGGTATTGGCGGTCACCGCGATGGCGAACCGAGGCACCGCCAGCAACGCCACCGTGAGCAGCGGGTTGGCGCGGGCCGCCAGCAGCGCGATGCCGATCAGGACCAGCTCGAAGAGGATGGCTGCCAGGTACATCTTCCGGTGCAGCAGCCAGTACGTCGGCACCAGGAAGGCGGGCCAGTGCCACGGTCGCGGCGGCTTCGGCACCGGGCTGCCCAGGTGCCAGCGCTGGCGATAGAGCGCCGCGTTGGGGCCGACGAGGAGGTTCAGGTAGTCCGCGTCGGACGGAGGGGGCGCGTCGTCCACCTCTGTGGCGGGCGCAAGATAGGGATTGTCATCCGCCGGGGAAACCGGCGGAGTATCCAGATGATTCATGTCGGCGATTCCTTGCCCAGGATGATCCCGCGGTAGCGGCAGCCACCGCTGGATCTGAAGCCTTCCCGGCCTCAGCCTGCCAGCGCCTGCCCCACCAGCATCACCGCAACGACGGCGATGGCCACCACCGCCGCCGCCAGTGCATTGGTGTCACCCCGTCTGGCCAGCTCGCTGCGCAGGCGCGCCTCGTCATCTCCCACCAACGCGCGCGCTCGGGCGATCTCACGCTGGCAATGCGCCAGGTACCAGCGGTTGGCATACACCGCGGCGGTGATGTTGATGACGAGGGTGATGACCGTCGACACGCCTTCCGGAACGCCCAGCAACGCCTCGGCGATGCTGAAGAACACCAGCACGCCGGCCCAGATCGCCGCCAGCCGGTACATCCTGCGGTACACCATCCAGATCACGCCGATCAGGAACGCCGGCCAGTGCCAGGTGCCGTTGCCGTCGGCAATGCCCTGGTCGAGCCGCCAGCGCTGTCGATAGATCGGGAAGTTGCCGCCGACCACGGCGGCGTACAAGGCGATGTCGCCTTCCAGCTGCGGCGCGGTCGCGGCCACCGGCGAAGCTGCCGGCGCACGATAGGGGTCGGACGGATCAGCGGTCGATGCGCCGCTGGCGCTGACGGCCTGCGCCGGTTCAATCGACGGCGGGGTCGGATCCATCGGCGCCACCGAAGGATCCAGCTCGGCCAGCGGCCGCCACGATGCCATTCCTTCCCGCCACATCAGCGTACGGGCGGTTACCGTGCCGTCCTGCTGCAGACGGCGCAGCCCGGCCAGGTCCACCGGCCCTTCGCTCTGCTTGCTGTTGGCGTACCACCACTGTGCGTCCTGCATGCCATCCATTCCTGTCGATCCCATGGTTACTCCGAACACCCCGCCACGGCCTGCAGCGGTTCACTGGCCAGTACCTGCACCAGCTGGTGGCGCGCGCCGGGTGCAAGGGCAATCTGCTCCGGCCCGGCATTGGCTACTTCCAGGCACACGTAATCGTGCCAACCGTCGCCGACATCGGCCATCTTCGCCGCCGCCTCCGCGCCCGGATTCCACGCCACCAGGGTCTGGCTGCCTTCGCTGCGGATCTCGATCCGCCGCTGCAGGACGGGATCGCGAAGCACGTAGTGGCCACCGGCACCGGTATAGATGCGGTCGCTGCGCCCCGGATCGCGCGGGTCACGCAGCGACCAGGGCCCCTGCTGCCGGCGCAGCTGCGTGTAATCCTCGTACTTGTCCAGATAGTGCAGGCCATCGAGGCCATCAACCTCGACACGACGGGCATCGCCCACCCGGAAGTAGCTGTGCAGGGCTTGGGTGAAGGTCATCGGGGACGGGCCGGTGTTCTCGGTGGTCAACTGCTGGCGCAACTGGCGACCGATGCGCAGCTGCATCTGCAGGCGCAGGCCACACTCGGCAATCGACAGGGGCGCCAGCTGCAGCTCCAGTTCAGCGTCATCGTCCTGGCGGGCCTGCAGCAGCTCCCAGCGCGCGGTGCGTACCAGGCCGTGTGCCGGCACGTCATCACCCTGGCCCTGGCGACCGAACCACGGCCAGCACACTGGAACGCCACCCCGGATCGGCGTGGGCAGCCCGGCCCGTTTTGGCGACAGCCACAACAGGTCCGGCTGCCCCTCCGGGATGAACGACAGCAGCTGTCCGCCGAACACGCTGATGACCGCGGTGGCGCTGGGCGTGCGTATCTGCCAGGCCTCGAGCCCGTGGTACAGGCCGGTGCTGATGTCCGGGTTCGACTGCATGCTATGACGCTCCTTGAAGACCGCGGCGATGATGTCGCGGCCAGCCTGTGATCGGCAAGGTCTAGCGGGTGGCAGGCGTCCCTGCGGCTGCCTCCTGCTGCAACGCGCGCAGGATGCGCTGGCCGGCGCGCCCATCCGCATTGGCCCAGCCGAGGCGCTGCTGCTCGGCCTGGATCGCGCGGCGCGTGGCGGTGCCGATCATGCCGTCGGCGCTGCCGATGTCGTGGCCGCGGGCCAGCAGCAGGGTCTGCAGCTGGCGGCGTTCATCGCGGCCGATGCCGGGATCATCGGTCGGCCACGCGGTGGCCAGGCCGGTGCCGCCACGCAGCTGGTCGGCCAGCGTGGCGATGGCCAGTGCATAGCTTTCGGCGGCGTTGTAGCTGTAGATCGCATCGTAGTTGCGGAACACCAGCAGCGCCGGGCCCTTGATGCCGGCCGGCAGCAGCAGGGCGGCGCGCGCGTCGGCCGGCAGATTGGGCGGCACCAGCGCGCTGCCATCCAGCGCGGTCACGCCCTGCACGCGCCAATCGGCGAGGGCTCGACGTTGGGTGCGGCCCGCCTGGCTGGCATTGAAACCGGGGGGAACACGGACCTCCATGCCCCACGGTTCGCCACTGCGCCAACCCGCACGCTTGAGGTAGTTGGCGGTGGACGCCAGCGCGTCGGGAATGCTGCCGACCAGATCGCGGCGGCCATCGCCATCACCATCGACCGCGATACGTGCGTAGGTGCTGGGCATGAACTGCGTATGCCCGAAGGCGCCGGCCCAGGAACCGGTGAGCCCCTGGGCCTGCAGGTCGCCGCGGTCGATCAGCTTGAGCAGCGCCAGCAGTTCGCCACGGAAGAAGGCCTGGCGGCGGCCGGCGCAGGACAGCGTGGCCAGCGACTGCAGCAGCGGGCGCTTGCCGAAGACGCGGCCATAGTCGCTCTCCACCCCCCAGACCGCGACGATGGTGGCCGGGTCGACGCCATACTGCGCGGAGACGCGATCGAGCAGATCGCGATGTTGCTGCAGCAGGGTGCGGCCATCATCGACGCGCTGGCGGTCGACCAGCGCGGCCAGGTAATCCCAGATCGGCGTGGTGAATTCCGGCTGTGCGTCCAGCAGTCCGAGCACGGTCGGGTCCGGCGTGAGCCCGGTGGTGATCTCGTTGAAACGGTCGGCGCCGATGCCCTGGGTTGCGGCGGTGGCCTGCAGGCCCGCCAGGCAGCGGCTGAACGCCGGATCGTTGCTGGCGGCAGGGGCCGCAGGCAGCGTCGGGGTCGACGCGAGGGCGGCCGCCAGGCCGAGCGTGGTCAGAATGGGCATGGCGTCCTCCGTGCCGTTGCACGGCCATCTTAGGGGCAGCAGTGCGGCCGAACCTGAAGGGGCACCGGCTGGCCGTCCCCCCTAGGCAACGCGCAGCAGGCGCAGGCCATAGGCGGGACTTTCGGAATCCCAACGCTGTGCGACCTGCAGGCCCGCCTGCTGCAACAGCGCCTCGAAGCTGTCATCGGTGTACTTGTGGCTGTACTCGACGCGGATGGGTTCACCGGCAGCAAAGTGGAAGGTGCGGCCACCGAGGTGGACGTCCTGCGGCCACTGGCTGACCAGGTCGGTTTCGATGCGCAGCCGCGCGGTGTTGTAACGGGCGCGGTGGCGGAATCCATCGAGATCGAAATCGCTTCCGATCTCGCGGTTGAGGCGGGCCAGCAGATTGAGGGTGAATGCCGCAGTGACGCCCTGCGCATCGTTGTAGGCCGCTTCGATCAGCGCCGTGTCCTTGTGCAGGTCGATGCCGATCAGGGCCAGGCCGTCGCGGCCCATCGTCTGACGCATCGCCCGCAGCAGGGCGACGGCCTCCGCTTCGGCGAAATTGCCCAATGTGGAACCGGGGAAGAACAGCAGCCGTCGCGCGGGTTCGCGTTCGGGCATGGGCACGGCGACGGCGCGGGTGAAGTCCGCGCAGACCGGCAGCATCTCGACCTCGGGCAGCGCCGGCGCCAGGTGGTCGATGCTGGACAGCAGTGCGGCCCGCGAGATCTCGATCGGCGTATAGGCCACCGGATCCTGCAGCGCGGCCAGCAGCAACGCGGTCTTGCGGCCACTGCCGCTGCCCAGCTCGACCACATGCAGGCGCGGGCCGACCACGCGCGCGATATCGGGCAGCACCCGGGCCAGCAGCGCCAGCTCGGTGCGCGTGGGGTAGTACTCGCGGGTCTGGGTGATCTGTTCAAACAGACGCGAGCCGCGGGCATCGTAGAAGTACTTGGAAGGCAGCTGCCGCGATGCGCATGACAGACCGGCCAGCGCATCGGCCAGGATCTGCTGGCGGCTGGGGGTCAGGTCGGTCAGCGCCTGCAGCGCGTCATGCACCGTGCTCATATGAGGTCCCTGGCCAGGCGCAGTCCGGAGAACTGCCAGCGCGCCGGCGGCATGAAGAAATTGCGGTAGCTGGCGCGCACATGGTCGCGGGGCGTGGCACAGCTGCCGCCGCGCAGCACCCATTGCCCGCACATGAACTTGCCGTTGTATTCGCCGAGGTTGCCGTCAAAAGGACGGAAGCCCGGGTAGGCGCCATAGGCGCTGGCGGTCCACTCCCAGACGTCACCGAACAGTTGCCGCAGCCCACTGCCCTGCCCGGCCTGCGGGTGCAGGTGATCGTCATCGGCGAAATGACCGCGCAGGGGCTGCGACGCGGCGGCCGCTTCCCACTCGAACTCGCTGGGCAGGCGCGCACCGGCCCAGCGGGCGCAGGCATCGGCCTCGTAGTAACTGAGGTGGCAGACCGGCGCGTGCGGGTCCAGCTCGCGCCAACCACCCAGGGTGTACTCGCGCTGCAGGGCATCATCCCAGTACAGGGGGTGCTGCCAGCCTTCGGCTTCACGCAGCGCCCAGCCTTCGCTGAGCCACCAGCGCGGCTCGCGGTAGCCCCCCGCCTCGATGAAGGTGCGGTACTCGGCATTGCTGACGGGGCGTTCGGCCAGGGCATGCGCGGGCAGCAGCACACGGTGTGGCGGCGATTCGTTGTCGTAGGCGAAGGCGGCATGCCGGGGCCATGCCGCGGCACCGACGGTGACGATGCGTTCGGGCGATTCGATCCAGCCCTGCGCCGTGGCGGTGCTGGCGACGGGCCGCAGGTCCTCGCGATACGGTGGCTGCAGTGGATTGCACCAGAACGCATGCTTGATGTCGGTCAGCAACAGTTCCTGGTGCTGTTGTTCGTGCTGCAGTCCCAACTGCAGATGGTGCAGCGCCTGCGCGTCGAGGTCACCGGCCGCCAGCCGTGACTGCACCTGCATGTCGACCTGTTGCCGGTAGTCGCGCACCTGCTGCAGCGAGGGCCGCGACAGCAGCCCGCGCTGCGGCCGCGCATGCGCCGGGCCGATGCTCTTGTAGTAGCTGTTGAACAGATAGTCCCAGGCCGGGTCATGCGCGGGCGTGGTGGCGAAACCGGCCAGCACGAAGCGTTCGAAAAACCAGGTGGTATGGGCCAGGTGCCACTTGCTGGGACTGGCGTCGGCCATGCTCTGCAGCATGGCGTCTTCGGCACTGAGCGGCGCGGCCAGCTGCAGGCTGCGCGCCCGCACCTGTGCAAAGCGGCGGGCGAGATCGCGCTGCGGGGCAGCGACGGCGGTGGGTACGCTGTCCATGCCGGCAGCATCGGCGCAGGACGGTGAGTGCAACGTCATGGCACCGCATCACCACGTTCACATGACAGCGGGCACGCGCATTCAAGAAGCACGTGGGGACGCCGCTAACGGCAATGTTGCGGCCGCATCGTCACCGCACTGGACTTACTGCGTGCCCCTGCATCCGCTCCGCCAGCCTGCGCATTACCTGTTCGTGCTGCCCGCCGTGCTGGTCGTCCTGGTGCTGTGGATGGCGCTGGGCGCCGAGGATGTCGCCAGCCCGGCGCAGCGCATCCTGCCCTGGCTGCTGGCCTGTCTCGGTGCAGGCCTGGCCCTGCTCTACCACCAGATGCGCACGTTGTGCCTGCTGCTGCTGGTGGCGGTGGTATTCGCCCTGCTGCACCGGGACGTCGGTGGCTACCTGCGCAGCGGCCATGTCGACGCCCTGACCCCGCTGCGCTTCCACGCGATCTCGGCGTGGGTGCCGCTGCTGTTCGCCGGACTGGCACGATGGCCGGAACGCGGACGCCGACGCCAGGACCTGCTGCTGCGCGGCGTAGTGTGCGGCGCGGCGCTGATGATCTTCCTGCTGCTGGCGGCACAGCAGCCGCAGGGCATGCACGATCTGCTGTCGAACCGTCACTGGGCCTGGATTCCCGCCAACTGGAACGCGTTGGCGCAGTTGCCGGCGCTGCTGTTCCTGCTGGCGACCGCAGCATTGGGCTGGCAGGCGTGGCGGCATCCGCGGCCACTGCACACGGCAATGCTGCTGGCCCTGCTGTGCCTGTGGTGGATGCTGCCGCGGATCTTCCTGCAGCCGGTGCTGCTGCCGGCGCTGAGCAGTGCCGCCCTGCTGCTGATGCTGGGCGCGATGCTGCAGGAATCCTTCCACATGGCCTTCCGCGATGAGCTGACCGGCCTGCCGGGGCGACGGGCGTTCAACGAGACCCTGCAGCGGGCACGCGGTACCTACAGCATCGCGATGGTGGACGTTGACCACTTCAAGTCATTCAACGACACCCATGGTCACGACACCGGCGACGATGTGCTGCGCCTGGTGGCGTCGCGGCTGGCGCGGGTGGGCGACGGTGGCCGTGCGTTCCGCTATGGCGGCGAGGAGTTCGCGGTGGTGTTCCTGGACCGGCCGGCGGCAGCCTGTGTCGATGCCGTGGAAGCATTGCGGCAGAGCATCGAGGACACCCGCATGCAGCTTCGCGACCGCAGCACCCGCAGCCGTGACGACGAAGCCGGCCGCCAGCGGCGGGGACGCGGTGGCAGCGGCCAGGTGGTGCAGGTGACGGTGAGCATCGGGCTGGCCGACAGCCGCGTGGATCCGCGGCCGATGGCCGTGGTCAAGGCCGCCGACCAGGCCCTGTATGTGGCCAAGGACGGGGGCCGCAACCAGGTGCGCGCGCACGGCGGCCAGCGCGTTCTGGCAGCGCACAGCGCGTAGTGCTCAGACCGCGTCGAGGTAGTACCAGCGGCCGTCGATGCGTTGGAAGCGGCTATGCTCGGTCATCCTCACCGCGCTGCCGCCGCCGATGCGGTAGCGCGCGGTGAAGCGGACTTCGGCGCTGTCAGCACCGGTGACAGTGTGCTCGTGCACGGTCAGGCCCAGCCAATGGGTGCGCTGGCCGGGGGCATCGTCCAGCGACAGCTCGGCCGGACGCGTGTCCGGATGCCAGGACTGGCGCAGGTAGTCAGCCAGGCCACGCACATAGGCGCTGTAGCGCGAACGCATCAGGTGCTCTGCATCAGGCGCGGCTTCACCGGCATGGAAACGGCCACAGCAGGCAGCATAGTCGGCGGGAAGGCCACAGGGGCAGGGATCGGCGGGTTTTCGGCTCATGCCGGCATTGTCGCCGGGTTGCCGGGATTGATCCACGCGGGGCCGCAGTCGCCCGGAGCAGGACAGGCGTATGCTGTCGCGCCCCCTCCTTGATTGATCGCCGTGCTGGAACTGGTTCCCCCTGAGTTGTGGTGGCTGGTGGTGATCGCCTTCATCGCCGGCCTTGTGGATGCCGCTGTCGGTGGCGGTGGCCTGGTGCAGCTGCCCGGCCTGTTCACGGTGCTGCCGCAGCAGACGCCGGCGATGCTGTTCGGTACCAACAAGTTCAGTTCGATGTTCGGTACCGGTGCGGCCGCCTGGCGCTATGCGCGCAACGTGCGCTTCCCGTGGAAGCCGGTACTGTTCGCGGCCGGTACCGCCTTCATCTTCTCCTTCGCCGGGGCCACCGCGGTGAGCCTGCTGCCCAAGGACGCGGTGCGCCCACTGGTGCTGGTGCTGCTGATCGCGATGCTGGCCTACACGTTGTGGAAGAAGGACTTCGGCGCGTTGCACCGGCCGCAGGAGATCGGCCGCCGCGAACTGGCGATCGCGCTGGCGATCGGTGCGGCGATCGGCTTCTACGACGGCTTCTTCGGGCCGGGCACCGGCAGCTTCCTGATCTTCCTGTTCGTGCGCTTCTTCGGCCTGGATTTCCTGCGTGCGTCAGCGGCGTCGAAGGTGGTGAACCTGGCGACCAATGTGGCGGCAATCTCGTTCTTCGTACCGACCGGCAACATCCTGTGGCTGTTCGCGCTGCCGATGGCGGCGGCCAACATCATCGGCTCGGTGGTGGGCACGCGCCTGGCGTTGAAGGGCGGCACGCCGTTCATCCGCAAGTTGTTCGTGGGGCTGGTGGTGGTACTGATCGCGCGGATGGCGTGGGATACCTTCCGCGGTGCGTGAATGCGGTTGCCGGCCAGCGGCCGGCACTACCGGGTCATGAACGCTGCCCATGGGTAGTGCCGGCCGCTGGCCGGCATCCCCATCCGATCAGGTCGTGAACCCCGCCCATGGGTAATGCCGGCCGCTGGCCGGCATCCCCATTCAATCGACCGGGTCAGGCTTCGGCTTCTTCCGGTTCGTTGGCCTGCTGGCGGCTGCGCTCGGGCAGCTTCAGGCGCTTGCCTTCTTCGTCGTACTCGATCAGCAGCACGCCGGAGTCGTGGCGGCCGCTGATCTCGACGAAGCAGGCGCCACCGATGAACGGCTCCAGCGTCATCACCGACTTCAGCGGGGTGGCGACCACCATCTGGAAACCGAAGTTGTCGAAGATGTTCATCGCCAGCGCGGTGAACTCGTTGTCGGCCTTGTCGAAGGCTTCGTCGAGCACGACGGCGGCGTAGCTGGGCAGCTGGCTGTCGGCGCCGCCGAGCTGGTAGCGCAGTGCCGCAGCCAGGCAGGTGGTGGCCAGTTTCTGGCGCTGGCCACCGGACTTGCCCGCGCCACTGCGGTAGATCTCGACCTGCTGGCGCGTTTCCGCATCCAGCTCGACGCCGATGAACTCCACGTGCATGCGTACGTCCAGCACCAGCTCGCGCCAGCGCTTGTCCTCGCCTTCCTGCGAACCCAGGCGGTTGACCAGCTGGCGCAGCACGGTGAACTGCGATTCGGCCAGCTCGCGCTGCTCGGTCTGCTGCTGCGCCAGCACCTCGCGCAGCTGCAGGTGGAACTCGCCGACTTCCGGCAGGCGGCGGTCGCTCAGTTCGATGGTCAGCAGCGTGCCACGGTTGAACGGCACCTGCTCCAGGCTGGCGTTCACTTCGTCCAGGCGCTGGCCGATCGACTTGCGGGCCTCGGCGCTGTGGCGCTGCAGGGCCAGCAGGTTGTTCTTGCTCTGGTTCTGCAGCAGATCGAAGAAGCGCTCTTCGTGCTGCGGCAGGCCGTCGCGCTCCAGGCGCTCGAGGCGGGCAAGGAAATCCTCGGCCGAGGCCACCGATACGGTGAAGTCGCCCGATTCCTCCGGCCACTGCTGGATGAAGCGACGGAAGCAACCGATCAGCTGGTTCTCGATGCGGTTGAGGTCCTGCTGCGAGGTCGACAGCTGCTCGTTCAGCGCGTTGCTGACCTGGCGCATGTGCGCCTCCAGCGTTTCCAGGCTGAGCGGGCCCTGCTCCTGCAGGCGCTCGGCGAGCCCGGCTTCCTGCTCCTGGGCCAGGCTCGGCAGCACCAGCGCACGGCTCTGCTGGCGAGCGCGGTCGAGGCGATCGCGTTCCTTGACCAGCTGGCCGCGCTCGACGCGGACGTCTTCATAGGTGCGGCGGGCCTGCTCGATGTCGGCGCGCACGGCGTCGATCTGCTTGGCCAGCTTGGCCAGGTCGGCATTGCCTTCGCGCAGGTCGCGCAGGGTGGCCTCGATATCGGTCAGGCGCTGCTGCGGGGCGGCGATGTCGATCTCGTTCCAGCTGATGCTGACCAGCTCGTGGCAGGCCAGGCGACGTTCGTTGTCGCGGTCACGCTGCCCACGCAGGCGCGCGATGTCGGTCTCGCAGCTGGCGATGCGCTTGGCCAGTTCCTGGGCTTCGCGCTCGAAGGCGCCCACCTTGTCGTGGTTGTTGAAGCCGAGGATCCAGCGACGGCGGTCGCCCACCGCACTGCGGTCGTCCTTCTCGAAGCGGTCGCCGGGATGCTTGACCTGGCCTTCTCGGGTGATGCCGCGGTCGACGTTGCGCAGCTGCTTCGCATCCACGCACTCGTAGTCGAAGCGCTTGCCGAGCTCACGGCGCAGCCAGCTTTCGAATACGTGCTCGCGCAGCTCCAGCTTGTGCAGCAGCGACTTCGCCGACGGCTCGCGCGCGAACGCATCATCGTTGCGGCGCACACGGTAGTAGGTGAAGCGCATGCCCAGGTGAGTGCGATTCACCCACTCGGCGACGTCGTTGTAGTGCTTGTCATCGACCAGCAGCGACAGCGCGAAGCCACCCAGCACACGCTCGATGGCACCCTGCCAGCCCTGCTCTTCCGAGCGGACCTGGATCAGCTCGCCGACGAACGGCAGCGCCGCCTCGGCAATGCCGGTTTCCTCGGCCAGGCGCGCGCGCAGCTTCTGCATCGGCGCCGGGATGTTGGAGGGCGTGCGCTGCATCGCTTCGAGTTCCGCACGGACTTCGCCGAAACGGCGCTCGTCATCGCGCTTGCCACCCAGGCGATCGCTGATCGCATCGTCCAGCGCCGAAGAGGCACGCTGGCGGTCCTGCAGTTCGTTCTGCGCACGCTCGACCAGCTCGGCGAAGCCGTGTGCGTCGTCCGGAAGTTCAGCCCCCAGCTGCTGCGCGGCCAGGCTTGCCTGCTCGCGCTTGGCTTGGCGGCGGTCACGCTCGGCTTCGGCGCGGCCCTGCTCGCGTTCCAGTTCCTCGATGCGCTCACCGCCCTGCTGGCGACGCTGCAGTTCCAGTTCGGCCAGGCGCTCGGTGTGGTTGTCCAGTGCGGCACGGCGCTGGGCTTCCTCCCCGAGCAGGCCACGGTCACGCACGTCCATCTCGCGCAGGCGCGCCTCGATCAGCGCCTGGCGGCGGCTTTCACGGAAGCTGTCGACGCCAAGCTTGAGGGCTTCGTCGTCGCCGCGCCGGCGGTGCATTTCCTTCAGGTCGTTGTAGTAGGCGCGTGCCGGCAGCAGGGTCTCCACCTGGCGGCGGGCGGTGACCACGGCCTGGTGCGCGCCATCGAGTTCGGCGAAGTCGCTGACCAGGCGCTCGGCGGCGTCGAAGGTCTTCGGCGTGTCGAGCATGAAGTCGCGCAGGAAGACGTTGAGGTCGCCCAGGTTCTTCGCCGACTGCGTCTTGTGCAGCAGGCGCAGCGCCATCTCGTTGTCGATGCCGAGCAGGTCGCGGAAGCGCTCGGCGTAGCCGGAGAAGGTGTCGAAGTGGTGCAGATCAGACAACTTCTGCTTGAGCTTGCGCAGGTCCAGGTCGAAGCCGCCAAGATCCTTGGCGATGTCGAACGGACGCTCGGCGATCATGTAGTGCTTGCGCACGTCACCGGCCGAGGTTCCGTTACCGGAGATCCACAGCAGGCGCACCAGGCTGACCACGCGGCCATCGCCGGCGCGGTACTCCAGCACCAGCGCAGTCCAGGTCGCGCCCTTGCGCAGGTACTGGGTGGCGATTTCGCCGGTGCCGCTGTCCTGCTGGTCGGCCCACGCGCCACGCACGTAGGACACCAGGTTGCGGTCGCGGCCACTGCGCTCGGCTTCACGCGCGGCGGCGTTGAAATCGACGATGGCCGGCGGCGTCAGCAGCGCGGACATGGCATCGAGCAGGGTCGACTTGCCCGAGCCGGAACGGCCGACGAACAGGAAGCCACGCTCGGCGATCGGTACTTCGGTCAGGCCGTTGAACG
Source organism: Stenotrophomonas sp. YJH_SMC_127 (assembly GCF_059372445.1). Taxonomy (NCBI): domain Bacteria; kingdom Pseudomonadati; phylum Pseudomonadota; class Gammaproteobacteria; order Lysobacterales; family Lysobacteraceae; genus Stenotrophomonas; species Stenotrophomonas sp. YJH_SMC_127. The sequence goes on from NZ_JCAFVO010000007.1 coordinate 13,844, forward strand.
TGCCCCAGTTGTGCACCTGCAGGCGACGCATGCGGAACTGCTGCAGGCGCGGGTCCGGCAGGCCTTCGTTGAACAGGGCGGGAGTGTGCTTGGAGATAGCCATGCGATGGTCGGGTCTCTCAGGCCTCGGCGGCCGGGGTTTCACGCAGCTGGCGGTAGACCGCCGAAAGCTGGGATACGTCTTCGGCGGAGAACAGCAGCTTCAGCGCCGGCGAGACTTCGTGGCGGTCTTCCTGGCCGCTGAGGCGGGTCAGGATGTGGTTGTCCTTCATCTTCTGCACCGCCGAAGCGACGCGGCGATTGAAGCCGGCGCGGTCGGTGGACAGGTTCTTCTCGTAGATGGCCAGCGCTTCGGCCATCTCGGCGTCGGCGACCACCGCGCGGTTGCCGCGCGCATCGGCCTCGGCCAGCTGCTGGCGCAGGTACAGCAGCAGCACCGAATCGATGAAGGTCAGCGGCGAGGTGCGCAGCAGCACCGGCGCATCCACGTCTTCGGTATCGGCCTGGCGGGTGAAGGCCACGCCGCTGTCACGGTCGAGCACCAGTTCCAGGAACAGGTCCGCCAGCGAGGAGCGGATGGCCGCCTCGCTGCGGATCAGTGCCGGCCACAGCTTGGCGTGGCGCAGCTGGTCGATGCTGGGGCCGATCAGCAGCTGGCACAGCGCGCGGCGTGCATCCAGCGGCAGGCGCCCGGTGTCGCCGAGGTAATACACGTCATTGCCACGGCGGGGCTGCGCCACGGCCGCCACCGGTTCGGCTTCGTAGGCGTCTTCCGCCACGTCGGCCTGCGGTGCGTCGATGGGATCTTCATGCCAGCTCATGGCGTCTCTCCTGGGTGAACCAAACCAGCGGGATGCGGGCGCGACGGACCTGGCCGTCGCCACCACGCCATTCGGCAAGCTCCTGCTCACCAGCGATCACGTTGCCGAAGCGCGTGCCCAGCGACAGGTAGCCGATGACGCTGCCAAGACCCTGCGGTGCTTCGCGCTGCGACAGTGCCTGGGCGATGCTGAGCCGCGGCTGTGCATCGAGCAGGTCGTGCAGGTCGCGGCGCAGGGTGCGGAAGTCGATTTCAGACGAAGCGACCAGATCACCGACGCTCTCCAGGCTGATGGCTGCGGCGTCGTTGTACTCGACGTTGCCATCGACCTGGGCGCTGCGCGGATCGTGCAGCTTCCACTGCGACCACGAGCGCAGGCGGCTGGTGGTCAGCTGCAGGTCGCGGCCGATGCCGCGTTGTGCGGGGAATTCGTCACGCAGTGACAGCGCTTCGGATTGCGCCTGCTTCAGCAGCTGGTTGAGGCGGCGCTGTTCCAGATAGCCACGGCTCTGCACGAAGCCACGCAGGCTGCGCGCGAAGTTCTGCAGCACGTCGTGCACCTGGCCACCGCGCTCGAGCATGGTGCTGGTGAAGCCGCGCAGGAAGTTGCGTTCGTTGCGGTCCAGGCGGCGGGCGAAGCCACGCGCCAGCACCGCTTCCAGCGCGGCATCGAGCTGGGCGCTCTGTTCGGCGTCGTTGAGCAGGCGCCAGAAGGCCTGGAAGCTGCGACCGGCATCGCTCTCGCCGATCACATCCACGCCTTCGAACAGCTGCGACAGCACATCGCCGCGCTCGCCCTCGTCGTCGATGATGCGTTCGCGGAAGTCGCGGTTGAGCTGCTCGAAATCGTCGCGCACCCGACGGAAATCCTCGGTCAGCTCGTCGGCCAGGCCGATGATCTGGCGCGCACGCTCCAGCGCGCGCTTGCCATCCAGCGCGATCACACGTCCGGCACCGACGCGGGCGATCTCGGCGTCGATGCGGTCGCGCTCGTCGCGCAGTGCTGACAGGCGTGCATCCGGGTCGGACTCGGTCTGCGCGGCCAACTGCGAGAGCTGTTCGATGACCAGCGCCAGGCGGCTTTCGGTGGCGGCCACGCGGGCCTGCTCAAGACCATCGGCGAAGCGGATGGCCTGCAGTGCCGCAGTCGACAGCTCGTACTGCTCCTGGTCGGCGCCTTCGGGCAGGCGGCGTTCCAGCCAGCCCTGGGCCAGCCAGTGCGCGATGTAGGCCTGCGCGGTACGCGGCAGCTCACGCGACAGTTCGTCGCCGTTGAGCTGGTCCAGCGCACGCTGCAGGCGCTCGTTGAGCACCGACGACGGCAGCGTGCGCTCGCCGTCCATCAGCAGCCCCTGCAGCAGGCCGATGATTTCCGGGGCGTGGTCGGCGGCAAGCAGCTTCCACTGGGGCTGTTCGCGCAGATGGCGGTAACGGGAGATGCGTTCGCGGTGCTTCATGCAGCGAAAGGAGTCATGAGGGCTGGCGGGGACGAGCAGCCGCCCGCGGCGGCCGCGCGGGCAGCCGTGGGCATGCCGGCCCGCAGAGGCCGGCGCAGTGCGGTCAAGCGGCTCAGCGCTTGCCGCCCACTTCGATGAAGCGCAGGAACTCGGCGCGGGTACGCGCGTCGTCGCGGAAGCTGCCCAGCATCTTCGAGGTGACCATGCTGACGCCGCGCTTGTGGATGCCGCGGGTGGTCATGCATTCGTGGGCACCTTCGACGACCACACCGACGCCGATCGGCTGCAGCACATCCTGGATGCACTGGGCGATCTGCGCGGTCATCTTCTCCTGCACCTGGAAACGGCGGGCGTAGGCTTCGACGACGCGGGCCAGCTTGCTGATGCCCACCACCTTGCCGGCCGGCAGGTAGCCGACGTGGACGCGGCCGATGATCGGCGCCATGTGGTGCTCGCAGTGGCTTTCGTACTCGATGTCACGCAGGACGATCAGTTCGTCGTAGCCGGCCACTTCCTCGAAGGTCCGCTCCATGTAGGCGCGCGGGTCGTCGCGGTAACCGCTGAACCAGTCGCCATAGGCTTCGGCGACACGGCGGGGGGTATCCAGCAGGCCTTCGCGGGACGGGTCCTCACCGGCCCAGCGCAGCAGGGTGCGCACGGCATCCTCGGCCTGGTCCTGGGTCACGTCGCCCTGCGGGGCGGCCTTTTCGTTGTTCTTGCTCATTGCGTACAGCGTCCCGAACGGGGGGCGAGCATCGTACCCGACCGGGGGGTGGGTCGTCCTGTTGGGACGGTTCATCGGGGGGTTCTTCCGGCGCCTCGTTGCTGCTGAGCGAGAGGGGGAAGGGGCAGGCCGGGCAGGACACGCCGCAAGTACGTCCCTGTAGGCTCGGCCACGGCATCCATGCCGTGGACGGTCCTGCCCGGCCTGCCCCTCCCCCTCTCCGACAATTTCCCGCAGGCGCGGCCGGACCGCCCGAAAGCGGGGGCAAAAGCGGGGGTTCATGGCTTCGGAAGCACTGCGGGCCGCTGCTGCGGTGGGTGCGGGCCGTTGGTCCGCACTGCTCCTGCCTTTAAAGAGCCAACCCACCGCGCTCGCGGGGTGATGGGAGGGCAGCGGGGGCCGGGCGGGGCAGGACCGTCCGCGGCATGGATGCCGTGGCCGAGCCTACAGGGACGTACTTGCGGCGTGTCCTGCACCGTCCGCCCCCCGCTGCCCCACCCGACACCAGGCAGGCGCAACGCTTTCCTCACTACCCCCCATTCAGAAAAACCTATTGATAGGAATGAAATTAGTAGTATCCTATCTATCTCTATGGACCGACCCCTCGACGAGCGCACCGTGCTGCAGATGCAGCTCAGCTCCGGCCTGCTGTACGCAGGGCGGCAGTGGCAGCGCCTGGCCGACAGCCGGCTCGGCAGCTACGGCATCTCCACCGCCTGCACCATGCCCCTGCTGATGATCGGCCGCTCCGGCGGTGGCATCCGCCAGGTGGCGCTGGCCCAGCAGCTGGGCATGGAGGGTCCTTCCCTGGTGCGCCTGCTGGACAAGCTGTGCGCCAGCGACCTGGTCCGCCGCGAGAGCGACGCCAGCGACCGCCGCGCCAACCTGCTGTGGCTGACCGACGCGGGCCATGCGCTGGTCAGCGAGCTGGAAGACCAGTTGATCGGCCTGCGCCAGGACGTGTTCGGCGAGCTTTCCATGGATGAACTGCACGCCGTGCTGAAGGCATGGCGCCTGCTGGCCGAGGCCGCCGACCGCATCACGTAAGACCGCTGCCCCCGAATACCGCCGCTGCCGTGCACACGCCAGCGGCTTTTACCCGTTGCTGTTGTTTCGTTGTTCCTCCCCTCCCCCACCTCGCCCCCGCCCCTACCGATGCCCGGTGAATTCAGTCTCCACGGAGTGTTCGTCCCGACCCTGCTCGGGCTGATGTTGTTGGCCTACCTGGTCAACAGCGGCCTGCACGCGCTGCTGCAGCGTGCCGGCGCCTATCGCCACGTATGGCACCCGGCGCTGTTCAACCTGGCCCTGTACGGGATCGTGCTTGGCCTGCTGTTCCACCTCCTGCGTTGGATGCAATCGTGAACAAGATCGTGAAGAAGACCCTGCCGGTGCTGCTCACCAGCGCAGCCGTGATCATCGCCCTGCTGGTGCTGCGCCAGCTGTGGGTCTATTACATGGATGAGCCGTGGACCCGCGATGCCCATGTCGGCGCCGACGTGGTGCAGGTGGCGCCGGACGTGTCCGGGCTGGTGGAAACGGTGCAGGTGGCCGACAACCAGCCGGTGAAGAAGGGTGACCTGCTGTTCGTGGTCGACCGCGCCCGCTACCGCATCGCGCTGGAGCAGGCCCGCGCCAACCTGGCCGAGCGCCAGGCATCGGTGGCGCAGCTGCGCCGCGAGATCGGCCGTGACCGCAGCCTGCAGGACCTGGTCGCCGCCGAGGACGCCGAAGTGCGCCGCGCCAAGCTGCAGGCCGCACAGGCTGCGCTGGCCACCGCACAGGCGGCGGTCGACCTGGCCGAGCTCAACCTGGGCCGCACCGAAGTGCGCGCACCGGCCGACGGCCGGGTCAACGACCGCACCCTGCGCGTGGGCGACTACGTGGTAGCCGGCAAGCCGGTGCTGGCGCTGCTGGATACCGGCTCGTTCCGCATCGATGGCTACTTCGAGGAAACCCGCCTGCGCGGCGTGGCCCCGGGGCAGCGCGTGGACATCCGCCTGATGGGCGAGTCGGCCCCGCTGCGTGGCCATGTGGAGAGCATCGCCGCCGGCATCGAAGACCGCTACCGCAGCAACGGCAGCACCCTGCTGCCGAACGTGACCCCGGCCTTCGACTGGGTGCGGCTGGCACAACGCATTCCGGTGCGCATCGCCATCGACGAAGTACCCAAGGGCGTGGAACTGATCGCCGGCCGTACCGCCACGGTGACCGTGGACACCGGCCGCCATCCGCACACCGACAAGGCCGGCACTGCGCCGACACAGGCGGGCCTGTGAACGCCGCCCTGCCCCGTCTCGGCCTGATCGTTGCGCTGGCCAGCCTGGCGGCCTGCAAGACCGTCGGCCCGGATTACGCCCTGCCGGAAGGCTCGGCCTTCAAGCGCCCGCAGGCCAATGCGGCCTTCATCGATACGCAGAACCCGCAGGTGGCCGCCAACCAGGCGCTGCCCGACCGCTGGTGGTCGCTGTACAACGACCCGGTGCTGGACGGCCTGATCACGCAGGCGCTGCGTGACAACGTCGAGCTGAAGGCCGCCGATGCACATCTGCGCCGTGCCGCGGCGGTGTACGAGCAGGCGCTGGACGCCGGTGGCTTCGAGTACGAGGCCGAGGCCGGGGTCAGCCGCGCGCAGCTGTCGGCCGAATCGTTCCTGCAGGAGCACGAGCTGCCGGTGATCAACCTGGCCGATGGCAAGTTCGCGGTCAGCTACCAGTTCGACCTGTTCGGCAAGCTCAAGCGCGGCGCCGAGGCAGCGCGTGCCGACGAGCAGTCCGTTGCTGCCGCGCGCGACCTGGCCCAGGTCAGCGTGGTCGCGCAGGTGGCCGACAGCTATCTGGAAATCTGCCACGCCAACCACGAGCTGCACGTGGCCGAACATTCGCTGCAGCTGCAGCAACGCAGCCGCACGGTCACCGAGCGCCTGATCGCGGCTGGCCGTGGCACGCCGCCGGAACTGGCCCGCGCCAATGCCCAGGTCGCGCTGCTGGAAGCCGCGCTGCCGCCGCTGCGCGCGCAGCGTTCCGCGGCCGCCTATTCGCTGGCCGCCCTGCTCGGGCAGACCCCGGGCCAGCTGCCGGCCGGCGTGATCGACTGTGCACACGCCCCCGGCCTGGCGCAGCCGCTGCCGGTCGGTGATGGCCGTGCACTGCTGCAGCGCCGCCCGGACGTGCGCCAGGCCGAACGCAAGCTGGCTTCGGCCACCGCGCGGATTGGCGTCGCCACCGCTGAGCTGTATCCGGACATCCGCCTGGGGGCCTCGCTCGGTGCCGCCGGCCTGCTGGAGGATTTCGGCACGCCGATGACCCAGCAGTGGTCGATCGGCCCGCTGATCTCGTGGACGCTGCCGTCGTCCGGCACGCACGCACGCATCCACGCCGCCGAGGCGGGTGCCGATGCCGCGCTGGCCGAGTTCGACCACACCGTGCTGCAAGCGCTGCGCGAGACCCAGACCGCGCTGGACCGCTACGCGCAGGACCTGCGCCGGCTGCAGTCGCTGCGCACTGCGCAGGAACAGGCCGCATTGGCCGCCGAGCAGAACCGCCGGCTGTACCAGGGTGGCCGCACGCCGTACCTGTCCAGCCTGGATGCCGACCGCAGCCTGGCCACCAGCGATGCCACCCTGGCGGCCGCCGAAGCGCAGGTCTCGCGCGACCAAATCCATCTGTTCCTGGTGCTGGGCGGTGGCTGGCAGGCAAGCGCCACCGCGCCCAACGCCTCGACCGCAGCGAAGTAAACCATGAACGCGCTGACCGACCGCCAGGCCTGGCTGTTCTCGATCAAGACCTACCTGGCCGCGGTGGCCGCGCTGTACATCGCCATGGCCGGCAACCTGTCGCGCCCGTACTGGGCGATGGGCACGGTGTACATCGTCAGCCAGCCGCTGCTGGGCCCGACCCGCGCCAAGGGCGTGTACCGCATCGTTGGCACCCTGGTGGCCGGCCTGGCCACCCTGCTGGTGCTGCCGGCGCTGGTGGAAACGCCGCTGGTGCTGAGCGCGGCGATGTCGATCTGGCTGGCCGGCTGCCTGTTCATGGCCCTGCTCAACCGCGGCCCGCGCGGTTACGCGTTCCTGCTGGCCGGCTACACCACCGCCTTCATCGGTTTCCCTGCGGTGACTTCGCCGGAGACCATCTTCGACACGGTGGTGGCACGCAGCGAGGAGATCATCCTCGGCACGGTCGTGGCGGTGCTGGCCGCTTCGCTGCTGTTCCCGGCCTCGGTACGCCCGATGCTGCGCGCGCGCATCGGCAACTGGATGGAGGACGCCGCGCAGTGGTGCCGGCAGATCCTCGAACGCGGCCGCGCGCACGCGCCGCGCAACCGGCTGGCCGCGGACCTGGTGCAGTTCGAGGCGCTGATCGAATTCCTGCGCCGCGATGATCCACGCCATGCCGGTTCGGCAGTGTCGATGGAGCGCCTGCGCGAGCGCATGCTGCTGCTGTTGCCGGTGCTGTCCTCGATTGCCGATCGCCTGAGCGCGCTGCGCAGCGATGGCCAGGCCCTGCCGGATGGGCTGCCGGCGCTGGTCGACGACATCCGCGATTGGCTGGATGGCCCGACCAACGCCAGTGAGTACGCGCGGCTGCGCGCGCGCATCAGCGCGCTGAAGCCGCAGGTGGACCGCGACCTGCAGCACCTGCAGCTGGCCAGCCTGCTGCTGCGCCTGGAGGAACTGGTGGACCTGTGGCAGGACTGCCGCACCCTGCAGCACGCCATCGACCACGGCACCGCGCCGCTGGACCGCGCGCATTACCGCATCCGTACCGAACGCGTAGCCGCTGACAAGCACGTCGACTACGGCATGGCGCTGTTCTCCGCGCTCAGTGCCGGCGTGGCACTGATGAGCTACTGCGTGCTGTGGATCGCGCTGGGTTGGGAGGGCGGTGGCAACGGCGCGATGATGGCCGCGGTGACCGCGGCGTTCTTCGCCGCGCAGGACGACCCGGCACCGAGCATGGTGTCGTTCCTGGTGTGGGCCATGGTCGCCTCGGTGGTGGCCGGCGTGTACCTGTTCGGCGTGTTCCCGGCCGTGCACGACTTCGGCCTGCTGGCGCTGGTGTTGGCGGTGGCGTTCCTGCCGCTGGGGCTGATGCTGCACCGCCCCAAGAGCGCGCTGTTCGCACTGCCGCTGACGGTGAACCTGGCCGCGCTGCTGAGCCTGCAGAACACCTACAGCGCCAACATCCAGACCTTCCTCAACTCGTCGATCGCGATGTTCATCGGCATTGGCTTTGCGGTGGTGATGACCCGCCTGTTCCGTTCGGTGGGTGCCGAGTGGACCGCGCGCCGGCTGGTGCGGCAGGGCTGGACTACGCTGGCCGAGGCCGCCGAAGGGCGCGGCCAGCAGGACCGCCAGCGCTTCGCCGCACGCATGCTCGACCTGCTGGGCCTGCTCGCGCCGCGCCTGGCGGCAACCCCGGAGGGCAGCGACATCGCCTCGGTGGATATGCTCAACGAAGCGCGCATCGGCCTGAACATCCTGCAGCTGCGCCGCGCGCGGCTGGAACTGCCCGAGCGCAGCCGCGAAGCGGTCGAGCACATTCTTGAGGAGATCGCCGCGCACTACCGGCGGCAGATTGCCGCACGCAAGCCGATGGTGGCGGCCGACGCATTGCGCGAGCGGCTGGATACCTCGCTGGGGCGGGTCGGCAGCGTAGCCGCCTGCAAGGCACGCGACGAGGCGCTGATGGGCCTGATCGGCCTGCGCTTCGCGCTGTTCCCGGAGGCGAAGGCGCTGGCGCCGGGCCTGGCCATGAGTGCAGCCGAACAGCCGTAGCGCGATACCCTGTGCGTCCACAGACCCCGTTGCCGGGGTCGGATCCTTCGCTGCGGGCGAAGGCTCTGACCCCTGCTCTGCACAGGAAGCTCCAATGAGTTACGACATGATGGTGTTCGAGGCCAGCGCCGCACCACGCGAGGCGGCAGCTTTCATCGCCTGGTTCGAAAAGCAGACGCAGTGGAACGAGCGCCACGAGTACGACGACCCGGCAGTCAGCAGCGCGGCGCTGCAGGCGTGGTTCGCGGAGATGGCGCAGGACTTCCCGCCGTTGAACGGCCCATTGAGCAACGACGATGACGACCGCGCCGAGGTGACCGAGTACAGCATCGGCCAGCAGGTGATCTACGGTGCGTTTGCCTATTCGGTGGCCGAACGCGCGCACGGCCGCGTGCAGGACCTGGCCGAGAAGCACGGCGTGGGCTTCTTCGATGTGAGTGCCGATGAAGCGGCGATCGTGTTCCCGGATGGGCTGGTGTTGATCGCGGAATAGGTGTGGCGGCAGGGCTGCGCCCTGCACCTGCCAAGGCAACGTCAACGTCAAAAGCGGGTATTCCTTGGGATGGCGGGGTGGGTCCGGTTGAGGGGGACGCCGTAAACCCATCCATGGGGGCTTGGTCGCGGCATCCATGCCGCTCACACCCCCTCAACCGGACCCACCCCGCCTTCGACAGTTTCCTGTGATCTGTCGGCACGGCGTTCTGCTCTGGTGGGCGTCGACCTTGATCGACACGGTAGATCCACGCCATGCGTGGATGAACGTCGGAATGATCGAAGTACGCTTTTGTAGAGTCGAGCCATGCTCGACTGCTTCTGCCTGGCGATCAGGTGAAGGGGTCGGATCCCGTTCCCGGTGGGAACGGGATCCGACCCCGATTCAGAACAACTGGCCCTGCACCGTGGGCTGTTCGAGGCGCGCCGGTGCTTCGGCCACCGCTTCCGCACCCAGCCGCCAGGCCAGGCCACCCAACCGGCTGGCGTGGCGTTTCAATGCGGCCTGCAGCACCTCTGCGCTGCCCGCCACATGCAGCACTTGGCGGGCGCGGGTCAGGCCGGTGTAGACCAGTTCGCGCGACAGCACACGGCTGTCCTGGCGTGGCAGCTGCAACCACACTTCATCGAACTCCGAGCCCTGTGCCTTGTGCACGGTCATCGCAAAGGCGCTTTCGTGCGCGGGCAGTGCGGCCGGGTGGAAGGCGCGCGGCTGCTCGACGGTGTCGCCGGGGAACCAGGCCACCATCGCGCCACTGCCATCGCGCAGGCAGATGCCGATATCGCCGTTGAACAGGCGGTGCCGGTAGCTGTTCTCGGTGACCAGCAGCAGGCGGCCCTGGAAGTAGCCCGGGGTGTTGCCGGCCAGCAGCTGTTCGATGCGGCTGTTGAGCCCGCGCGCACCCTGCGGGCCTTCGCGCAGCGCGGTCAGCACGCGCAGGCGCCCGGCCTGCTGCAGGGCAAGCGCTGGATCGGCCGCGTCGGCCAGTGCACGCCAGTGGCCCAGCAGGTGCTCGCGCTGGCCGCGCAATGGATCGGCCTCGCCTTCGTGGAAATGCACGCCTGCCAGCGACCCACCGCGCAGCAGCTGCAATGCGGTGCTGCTGTCGCCTTCGCGCACGGCATGCGCCAGTGGTGCCAGGTCCAGCGCATCGCTTTGCCGGTAACCACGTTGCAGCTGCACGCGGCGGCCGGCGAAGGCGCGCGGCGTGGCCTGGGGCTGCAACGTGGCCGGTGCCAACAGACCCTGCAGTGCCTGCGCATCATCGGCGCGGGTGCCGATGCCATCACCGCTGGCGCGCAGGATCGCGCTGAGCACATCACCGGCTTCGACCGAGGGCAACTGATCGGGGTCGCCGAGCAGGATCAGCCGCGTGCCGCTGGCGATCGCATCGACCAGCTTGGCCATCATCGGCAGATCGATCATCGAGGCTTCGTCGACCACCACCACGTCCACCGGCAGCGGATTGTCGGCGTGGTGGCGGAAGCGCGGCGAATCCGGGATCACGCCGAGCAGGCGATGCAGGGTGGTGCCGGAACTGGGCAGTGCCGCGCACAGCGCCGGGTCCACGCCGTGCTCCTGCAGGCGCTGCACGGCCAGCCGCAGGCTCTCGGCCATGCGTTCGGCGGCGCGCCCGGTGGGCGCGGCCAGCGCCACCTCGGGCAGCGGCTGGCCAGCGTGCCGGGCCTGTGCGGCCAGCAGCAGCAACAGCCGCGCGATGGTGGTGGTCTTGCCGGTGCCGGGACCGCCGGTGACCAGCGCCAGCGGATGGCGCAGGGTCACGCCGGCGGCGCGTGCCTGGTGATCCTCGCTGCCCAGTGCCTGCGGGAACAGCTGCGCGAACAACGGTGCCAGCGCGGCCATGTCCGGTGCCGGCAGCGGATGCCGGCCGATGCGCTGCAGCCCGGCCGCCAACTGCCGCTCGTACTCGCGATAGCGGCGCAGGTAGAGCAGGCCGTTCTCCAGCACCAGCGGCGCATCCTCGGCGATGGCATCGGCCTGCTCCGGCGTCGCTACCCAGGGCGATGCGCGCAGCTGCGCCAGCCAGTCCTGCGCGGCAGGCCACTCGGGCACGCCGTCCAGCAACCGCTGCGGCTGTGCCGGATCAAACCCGGCGTGGCCCTGCGACACCGCCAGCGAGGCGAGCGCGGCCGCCAGCGCCACACTGTCCGGCGTGTCGTCGCGCAACCGCTGCAGGCTGGTCGCCAACGCGTGATCGAGGGTGCGCAGCAGGCCCTTCTGGTGCAGTTCCTTCAGCAGGCTCATGCGCTGGCCCCACGGGCACGTGCGGCCAGTTCGGCCTGGGCCTGTTCGCCACCTGCGAACAGTGCGTCGAGTGCATCCACCAGCACGAACGGGAAGCGGTCCACATGCACGCCGTTGCCGGCAGCATCCAGGCCGCGGCAGAACAGGTAGCGGATGCCCCCCATGTCGCGCTCGTAATCGTAGGCCGCGCCCAGACGGAAGCGCAGCCAGCGATGCAGGGCCACGGTATAGATCAGCGCCTGCAAGTCGTACTCGCTGTGGCGCATGGCAATGGCCAGCAGGTCCGGACTGTAGCCGGGCAGCCGGTTGGATTTGTAGTCGAGCACGTACCAGCGCCCGTCGCGCACGTAGGTCAGGTCGATCATGCCGGTCATCAGCCCTTCCAGGCGGCGGCGCTGGCCGAAGCCGCGACGCGCACTGGAAACCCCATGTGCATGCAGCAGCTGCAACAGCGCCGGTACCGTGGTCGGTTCGATGGCGAAATGGAAGTCGATTTCCGCGCGCCGCTCGCCTTCGCCCAGGCTGTGCAGCGCACCGCCCTCGGGCAGTGGCACGGTGAGCGTGTGGCCGACCAACGGCACCAGCACCGCCACGCCATCGTCCAGGTCGACGTCGGCATAGCCTTCATCGTGCAGCGCCTTGCGCAGCACCTCGGCCTGGCCCTCGGGCGCTTCCAGGCCCGGCTGCCAGCCCCCCCACGCAGCGAAGTCGACGTTCTCCATCGCCTCGTGCAGCACGTTGCCGAAGCGGCTGCCCATGAAGCGCGGGTCGACCGGCGGGCTGTCTTCGACGGCGGCGGGTTCCGGCAGCGCGGGCTCCAGCGGCAGTTCCGGGCCCGCGGGTTCGTCGGCGGCGGGCGCCGGCAGCTCGGTGGCGGCGGCTTCAATATCACTGCCAGCGCCCGCGTCGGCATGCGCCAGCTGGGTGAAGCTGTATACCCACCAGTCGTGCGGCACGCGCCGGGTCAGTGCACGCACTGCCGGAAGATCCCCTTCCACTTCGGCCGCCAGCTGCGGCAGCGCGGCCACTGTCTCACTGTCATCGATGTGCACGTCGGCGTGCGCGCGCAGCGCCTGCAGGTCGCCCAGCAGCGGCGCCAGGCGCGTCTTGCCAAGCCCGGCCAGATCACCCACGGCGATCCACAGCGCATGCTCGGCGCGGGTCAGTCCCACATACAGCAGGCGCGCATCCTCGGCCCGCTGCTCACGCTCGCGCTGTGTGCTGGCCGCTTCCCAGGCCTCGTCCCTGTCCAGCTTCCAGTGCAGCTGGCGCTGGCCATCGACGTGCACGGTGCAGTGCGAGGCGGTGTTCGGTGCGCCGCCGTCGATGCCGACGAAGGGCAGGAACACCAGCGGATACTCCAGGCCCTTGCTCTTGTGCAGGGTGATGATCTGCACGCGGCGCGCATCCGATTCCAGGCGCAGCAACTGCTGCTCGTCATCCTGGTCGGCGCTGGCCATCTGCCCCTGCAGCCAGTCCAGCAGGCCATGCATGCCCAGCGCCTGCGCCGAGGCTTCCTGCAGCAGTTCGCCCAGTTGCAGGTAGTTGGTCAGGCGGCGCTCGCCGTCGATCAGCGCCAGCAGGCGTTCGCCGTGCGCGGCACAGACATCGGCGATCACCGCGAACGGACCACCGCGCTGCCAGCGCTCGCGCCAGTGCAGCAGCTGCGCCTGGAACCCGCGCTGCAGGTCGCCCTCGCGCTCCATCGCCGCGATCGCACTGGCCCGCTGGCCCAGCAACACCGTGGCCAGCGCTGCACGCAGGCGGCCTTCGTCTGCCGGTTGCAGCAGCGCCAGCAGCAGCGCGCGCAGATCACGTGCCTCACTGGTGGCGAACAGGCTCTGCTTGCCCGCCGCCACTGCGGGTATGCCCACCGCAGCCAGCGCGCGCTGCACCAGCGTCGCCTCGCGATGCGAGCGCACCAGCACCGCGATATCACCAGGCTGCACCGGGCGCCCACGCAACACCGCTTTGCCCGCACGCGCCTCGACCAGGGCCTGGTGGATCGCAGCCACGCAGGCCTGGGTCGCTGCCTCACGCGAGGCATCGGCACTCATCGCCTTGTCACCCCCGCTGCGCAGCACGCGCAGGGTGAGTGCCTTGGCGGCGTGGCCGTCGTGCAGATAGTCCTCATCGGTGCGCACGCCACCGGGACGCACCGGCTCGAACTGGATGTCACGCTCGAGGAAGGCGTCCTCACCCCCGTTGTCGTACAGCGCCTGCAACGCGCGCAGCACTGACGGTCGCGAGCGGAAGTTCTGGTCCAGCACCGGCGCCTGCTGCGCCACCTGCTTGGCCTTCAGGTAGGTGTGGATGTCGCCGCCGCGGAACCCGTAGATCGCCTGCTTGGGATCGCCGATCAGGAACAGCGCCGGTGCCAGGCCGAGTTCGCGCACCTCCGGCGAATCGCCGAACACGGTGTGGAAGATGTTCCACTGGCGATCATCGGTGTCCTGGAACTCATCGACCAGCGCGATGCGGTACTGCGCGCGCAGCTGCCTTACCAGCGGCAGCCGCTGCGGGCCTTCCAGGGCCAGTGCCACGCCATCGATCAGATCGTCATAGGTCTGCACCCGGCGCGTGCGCTTCAGCGCCTGCAGGCGCTGCATGGCTTCGGCGCGAAGCGCGTGCAGGAAATTCAGCGCAGTACCACGCAGCCAGGCATCGCGTTCGGCCAGCAGCGCGACATAGCGCGCCAATGGCACCTGCACTGGCGACGACGGCGTGCGGTCGGGGAACTTCTTGTTGGTCTTGTCGGTTAGCACCTCCGGCAGCAGTGCCGGCAGGCGCTCGCTGGCCAGCAGCTCGCGCGGGTCGCCGCGCTCGGCCCAGGCCAGCAGCTGCCGGCCCAGCGAGTGCAGCCAACCCAGCTTGTAGGACACCCCGTTGATCCACTTGTTGTCGACGGCATCGCAGAGGTCGATGAAGAACTGCTCGCCATGCCCGCGCAGCGCCTGCTGCAGTTCGGTGGCGGCGGCCTGCAAAGCCGGCTGTGGATCGGCCAGCGCCACCGGCCGCGGCAACGGGTGCAGAGGCGGCGCAGCCAGCAACGCGCGCAGATCGGTGGCCAGCGCGTCCGGGTTGGACCACAGCCAGGTCAGCGGCTCCAGCGTGGCCGCGTCGTTGGCATGCACCCGCCACAGATCGGCCGCCAGTTCCTCCAACAGCTCACGGTCGCTGGCCAGTAGTTCCGGCGGATCGAAGGTATGGCCGCTCTCCAGCGCATGCTCGCGCAGCACGCGGGTGCAGAAGCCGTGGATGGTGAAGATCGACGCCAGGTCGATCTCATCGGCGGCCACCTGCAGGCGGCGCTTCAGTGCGGCGGCGCTCTCGGTCCCCCCCTGCAGATGGCGCTGCAGCACCTGGCGGGTCAGCCTCGTGTCCGGTGCTTCGCCCTCGGCCGGTTCCAGATCGACCAGGCGCGCGGCCAGCGACAGGCGCTCGCGGATGCGCTTGCGCAGTTCCTGGGTGGCGGCATCGGTGAAGGTCACCGCCAGGATCTGGCCGATGCGCAGGCCCTGCTCCACCACCAGGCGGGTGAACAACGTGGCCAGGGTGAAAGTCTTGCCGGTACCGGCGCTGGCCTCGATCAGGCGGATGCCATCCAGCGGCAGGGCCAGATAGGGATCGCCCGCCATGCGCTGGGAGTCCTCATCGACGATGGCGGTGCTCATGCGCTGCCCTCCTGGCGTGCATCGGCGCCAAGGGTGCGGCCTTCGCGCACCGCGCTGAAGACCACCTGGCTGTTGCGCAGCAGATCGGCATAGCCGGCGTCGGTGGCAAATGGATCGGCACCGCGCAGCAGCAGCTGCCAGGCGTCGCTGCTGGATTCACCCCAACTGCGGTCGCTGCCGTGCCACTGCTTCCAGCCTTCGCTGCGCTGCTTTTCGGCCGGCGCGTTGTACAGCACCCAGCCGGTGTAGGGGGCAAAGCGCAGCGGTTCACGCAGTCCGCGTTGGCGCAACTGCAGCAATGCGCGCAATGCCGCGCGTGCAGCAGGAGCGCTCAGTGCCGGCAGTACATGCGGGCCGGGACCGGCGTCGCCGCCATCATGGAACTGCACCAGCGGCAGGGCATCGCCGGCAGCGTTGGCCAGCAGCCAATCCAGGCCCTGGCGGATCACCGCAGTGCCATTGAGGGTGCCAGCGCGCAGGCGCACCAGCCCGTCGGGGTGTCGATCGGCCACACGGCCATGCAGGCGCACGCCATCGATCTCCACTTCATAGCGGCGGCTTTCCAGCGGCTCGCCCCGCATCCAGCCCAGCAATGCACTGGCATACGGGCGGGTCTTCAACTGCTCCACCTCGAACTGGCGCTCACCCAGGGGGCCCGACGGCAGCAGGCCACGCGCGCGCAGCCGCGGATACAACGGCTCGGTATCGCCACTGAGCGTGGCGCGTACCACCGCCGCCTGCACGCTGCGCTTTTCCGGCCCGCGCGAGGACAGCACCAGCGGTTCCAGATCATCGACCTCCTCGACATCGTCGGCCAGGCGCAGGCCCAGCGACTGCGCCAGGAACTGCCCGGCCGGATCGCACAGGAAGCGGCGCAGGGTATCGAGTGCAACGTCGTCTTCCACCGCATCGTCGAGCGGCGGCAACGCGGCATCGAACCACGGCTGCAGGCCTCCGCGCGCGCCGGTGAGGCGACCGGCGGCCGGATGCCATTGGCGGCGATAGCTGAAGCGGCGTGGATCACCGTCACCGAACGCCGCCGGAGAGAACGGCTGCAGTGCGTGGCGCACGGTGAAGTCGCGGACCGCCGCAGGCGGATCGAGGTGATACGCAGCGGCGGCATCGATCAGTTCACTGACCAGCACCGACGGCTCACGCGCGCTGCCATCGCGCGGATCGGCACCGAGGTAGCTCAGGTAGAACACCTCCTGCGCGGCGGCGAACAGCTGCAGGAACAGGAAGCGGTCGTCTTCGCGGGTGGAGCGGTCGCCGGGCCGGCGGCGCGGCGTGTCCAGCTCGGCAGTAAGCTGGTTGAGACCGGCAGCCGGGTCACGGCGCGGGAAATCGCCATCATTGAGACCGAGCACGCAGATCACCCGGAACGGCAGCAGGCGCATCGGCACCATGCGGCCAAAGCTGATGCCACCGGTCAGCAGCGGCGCGCGCGTATCGGCCTCGCCCAGTGCTCCGGCGAAGTGCGCGCGCACGACCTCCGGCGGCACCCCGTCCGTGAAGCCGGCCTTGGCGGCATCATCGGCGAACTGGTTGAGCAGCTTGCGCAGGCGCTCCAGGGCACGCTGGCTGTTGGGCGAACTGGGCGCAGTCGGCAGCAGCGCGTCCAGCAGCGACAGCAGGCGTTGCCGCCACTGCGCCGGCGTCAGCAGTTCGCCGAGGCGGCGCTGGTAGACCGCCAACACGCGCAACAGGCGCAGCAGCCGGTCCAGGGCGTCCAATGCGCCGCCCTCCAGCTCGATCCACGGGGCAACACCGGCCAGGTCGGCCTCGCTGCCGGTGGCATGACCGAGCACCAGGCGATCCAGCGCGAACTGCCAGGTGTAGGCGTCGTCGGCCGGGGCCTGGTGCTGGTTGCGGTGCTTCGCATCCAGGCCCCAGCGCGCGCCAGCCTGCTGCAGCCAGCCATGCAGGCGATCAAAGTCCACCGCCTCCAGCCCGGCCGCTTCGGCCAGCGGCGCGCTGGCCAGCAGGTCCAGCACTTCGTTCAGGCCGAAACGCGAGACCGGCAGGCCCAGCAGGTGCACGAACACGTCGGCCAGTGGCTCGCCGGCGAGCGGACTGCTGTCGGCCAGCGCATAGGGAATGTGCTCGTCCTCGCCCCCACGGCCGCCGAACACTGCTTCCAGATACGGCACATAGGGGTCGATGTCCGGTGCAAGCACGGCGATCTCCCGCGCCTGCAGCGGCGGGTCGAAGCGCGGGTCCTGCAGCAGGCTGCGCAGCTGGTCGTGCAGCACCTGCAGTTCGCGCAGGCGGGTATGGCAGGCATGCACCTGCAGGCTGGGATCGTCGCTGCGCAGCCCGTCGCGCAGCTCGCCCGAGGGCAGCGCACGGCGGTGGAACAGATCGCGCTGCAGGCGATGCAGCAGGCTGTCGGACAGTCCACCTTCGGCCAGCGTCGGCCGGGTGTCGTCCTCCGGATCGGAATAGGCGGCGATCTCGCCGGCCGGGTGCACCACCTCGTAGCTGCCCAGCACCGCCATGAAATCGCGGCCGGCCGCGCCCCAGGCTTCCAGCAGGCGGTTCTCACCGGCCGCTTCACCGAAGGGATCGGGCGCGCCGCTGCGCAGGCGCTCGGCCAGCGTCTGCAGGTCACCCCAGTACGTCTGCACCGGCGTGGGCATATAGAAGTGCAGCTCGCCCACCCGCGCCTGGGTGGCCATCACCCGCAGCACATCGGGCGAGATGTTGAGCGTCGCGAACGCGGACATGCGTGGTGGCAGGCCCTGCGGCAACGGCTGGCCGGCGCCCTCGAAGCGGTCCAGGTAAGCCTGGATGCGGCGCGCGCGGGAGTCGTGGCCAGCGGCGATGCTGCGCCAGAGGATGGCCTGCGGGTCGGCCGGGTCGGCGCCGGCCTCCCAGCGCAGCAGCCAGTCGCGGCGCCAGGCCTGGTACTTCTCGAACACCGACGCCAGTTCACCGGCCAACGCCCACGGCTTCAATGCATCGCTACCGGCAAGATAGGACTGCAGCGCGCGCATCGGTGGCTGCGCCAGCAACGCCGGGTCGCGCAGTGCCTGGTACACCTTCCAGTGCAGGCCGGCCGCGTCCAGGTCGTCGCGTTCGCCGGGCACATTGGCGTTGAGTGCACGGGCAACGAACTCGCCCGGGGTCAGGAACTCAAGATTGGCGGCCACGCCATATTCGGCAGCGAGTGTTGCTTGCAGCCAACGCCGCATCGCCACCTGCGGAATCAGCACCACCTCCGGCGCCAGCAGCGGCTGACCCGCAACCGGCGCACGCACGTTGCGCGCCAGCAGCGCGGCCAGCACGTCCAGGGAGTTGGAATGGTAGAGGCGGAAATCGCTGCCCGGGTCACTCATCATGCACAGTGTGCAGCACGGCAGGCAGTATTCAATGGCCGGCCCATCGCCGGTACGGATTGTTCCGGGCTGCCGGCCGATTATCCCGGCCTGGCAGGGATCTTGCCGTGCCACAATACTGGACCGTCCAGTCTGCTTATGTTCAGCCGACGGGCCCGATCCTTCGATGTCTAAAAAACGTTAATGGTGCCCATGTCGGCTTCCACCTCCAGTCTGGTGCAGTTATCCAACGTCCGCATCGACCGGAGCGGGCGCACGATCCTGCGCGACGTGTCGCTGCAGGTGCCCAAGGGCAGCATCACGGCCGTGCTGGGTCCGTCCGGCAGCGGCAAGTCGACCCTGCTGGCGGCACTGACCGGCGAACTGCGCCCGGTGGCTGGCGAGGTCACCCTGTTCGGCAAGCCGATTCCGCAGGACAGCGGCGCGCTGCTGGAAATGCGCAAGAGTGTGGGGGTACTGCTGCAGGGCAACGGCCTGCTGACCGACCTCACTGTGGCCGAAAACGTCGCGCTGCCGCTGCGCACGCATACCCGCCTGCCGAACGCCGTGCTGCGCCGCCTTGTGGAAATGAAGCTGCATGCGGTGGGCCTGCTGGCCGCTGCCGATGCCTGGCCGCGCGAGCTGTCCGGTGGCATGGCGCGCCGCGTCGCGCTGGCCCGTGCGCTGGCGCTGGACCCGCCGCTGATGATCTACGACGAGCCACTGACCGGGCTGGACCCGATCGCCTCTGGCGTGATCATGAGCCTGATCCAGCGCCTCAACCACAGCCTGGGCCTGACCAGCATCATCGTCAGCCACCACGTGCACGAGACCCTGCCGATCTGCGACCAGGTGATCGCCATCGCCAATGGCGGCATCGTGTTCCAGGGCACGCCCGAGGCGCTGCAGTCCAGCCAGGACCCGTTGCTGCGGCAGTTCCTGCACGGCCAGCCTGATGGCCCCATCCCGTTCGATGCCGCACCGCGCGCGAGGGTCGCCTGATGCCGTTCGTCCAAGCCACCCGCTCGCTCGGCCGCGCCGGCCTGTTCTCGCTGACCGTGCTGCGTGGTTCGCTGCCGACCCGTGATTTCCTGGCCGAACTGACCCGCGAGATCTACAAGATCGGCGCGCGCTCGCTGCCGATCATCGCCGTCGGTGGCGCCTTCGTCGGCCTGGTGCTGACGCTGCAGGGCTACCGCACGCTGACCACCTTCGGTGCGGCCGACGCGCTGTCGACCCTGCTCGGCCTGTCGCTGTACCGCGAACTGGCACCGGTGCTGACCGCGCTGCTGTTCATCGGCCGCGCCGGCAGCTCGATCGCCGCCGAACTGGGCCTGATGCGCGCCACCGACCAGATCAAGGCACTGGAGCTGATGGCGATCGACCCGGTGGCCAAGGCCGTGGCGCCGCGCTTCTGGGCGGCGGTGCTGACCGTGCCCCTGCTGACCGGCATCTTCTGTTCGCTGGCGATCAGTGCCAGCTACTTCGAAGCGGTACACGTGCTGGGCCTGGACAATGGCGTGTTCTGGTCGGCGCTGCGCAACAGCGTCGATTTCTGGGATGACTTCGGCGTGGCGATGCTGAAGTCGGCGATCTTTGGCGGCACCGCCGCGCTGGTCGCCGCCTACGTTGGTTTCCACGCCGAGCCGACCATCGAGGGCACCTCGGTGGCGACCACCCGTGCGGTGGTCAACGCCTCGCTGCTGGTACTGATGTTCAACTTCGTGCTGTCGGCAATGTTGTTCACCTAACCCCTCCACCGGCGGTGCGCAGGCGCGCGCGGCCACCACGACTCGATCAGGTAATCCACATGGCCATCCGCGGTCCCAGACTCGAATTCTCCGTCGGCGCCTTCCTGCTGCTGGCCCTGGCCTCGCTGATGGTGCTGGCCGTGGCCTCGACCAACCAGCGCTGGAGCTGGGGCAGCCAGGGCTACGAGCTGAAGGCGCGTTTCTCCCAGGTCGGCCAGCTGCGCAAGCAGGCGCCGGTGAAGATCGGCGGCGTCACCGTCGGCCAGGTCGCCTCGATCGACCTGGATCCGGTGAAGTTCGAATCCATCGTGACCCTGCGCATGGACAGCAAGGTCAAGGACCTGCCGGCGGACACCTCGGCCGGCATCTTCACCAGTGGTTTGCTCGGCGAGAGCTATATCGGTCTGCAGCCGGGCGGTGACCCGGACGTGCTCAAGGCCGGTGACGAGATCGTCTTCACCCAGCCGGCGGTGGACCTGATCCAGCTGGTCGGCAAGTACATGTTCAGTGGCGGCGCCGGTGGTGGCGCAGGCCAGAAGCCCAACGATGGCGCGCAGGCGCCTGCAACGGAACCGCAACCATGAAGATGAAACTGATCCCGGCCCTGCTCGCCTCGGCGCTGCTGGCGGCTACTCCGCTCCTCGCCCAGGCCCAGGCCCAGGCCACCGCCCCCGCCGCTGCCGCGGCGCAGGGCCAGGCCGGCAAGGTGGTTATCGATGCCAGCACGCGCATCCTCACCACCCTGCAGCAGCGCCGCAGCGAGTTCAGCAGCAACCCGGCCAGCCTGCGCAGCTACATCGACAGCGAACTGAACCGCACCTTCGATCGCGACTATGCCGCGCGCCTGGTGCTGGGCCCGCACGCCCGCGGCGCCTCGGATGCCGACATCAAGCTGTTCGCCGATGCCATGGCCGACAGCCTGATGCAGCGCTACGGTTCGACCCTGCTCAACATCCAGGGCAAGCCGAGCTTCCGCCTGAAGGGTGAAAGCCCGCTGCCGGGCAACCGTGGCGTGCGCGTGAGCACCGAACTGGTGCGCGCCGGCAATGAACCGACCCCGGTCGAATACTGGATGCGCAACGTGAACGGTCAGTGGAAGATCTTCGACGTCAACATCGAAGGCATCTCCTACGTGCAGACCTTCCGCAACCAGTTCGATACCCCGCTGCGCCAGAAGGGCATCAAGCAGGTGGCCAGCGAGCTGCACAGCGGCAGCATGCAGGCCGGGCCCGCGGGCAATGGCAAGTAACGCACTTGCGCTGCTGGAAGGCGACACCCTGCGCCTGCGCGGGGTGCTTGACCGTGCCGCGGTGATCGCACTGTGGCCGCAGCTGCAGGCCCTGCCGGCCAAGCTGGCGCGGCTGGAGCTGGGTGAGGTCGAGCGCGTGGACAGCGCCGGCCTGGCGCTGCTGGCCGAGCTGGCGGCACGTGCGCGCAAGGCGGGCCATGCGCTGGCCATCTCTGGCGCGCCCGCCGGCTTCAACGAGCTGAGCGCAGCCTACCGGCTGTCGCCCGACCTGGATTTCAACGCTACTTCTGCTGCGAGCTGACATGAACGTCGTACGCACTTTCCCCCTGATCCTCCTGGCCACCGCCCTGACCGCCTGTGCCGGCAAGCCCGCGCGCAGCGATGCACCGGTCGCCAGCACCGTGGTTGCGCCCGGCCCTGCTGCTCCGGCCGCAACGGCCGATACCGGCGGGGTCGACGCTGCTCCGGTCGCCTCCGTGGCCAACCCTGCCGAGCCCACCGCTTCAGCGCCGACGGCTGCGCCGCAGGGCGCAGAGGCCAGGCCACCGAAGGCCGCAGCGTCCACCGCCGCCGCCGGCGACGATGATTTCGACGCCCTCTATGGTGGTACCGGCAACACCGGCAACGCGGCGGCCTACGATCCGTGGGAACCGTTCAACCGCAAGGTGCACACCTTCAACAATGCGGTCGACCGCGGCGTGGCGCGCCCGCTGGCCACCGCCTATACCCATGTGGTGCCGCGCTTCGCGCGCACCGGCGTCAGCAACTTCTTCAGCAACCTGCGTGCGCCGGTGACCATCACCAACCAGTTGCTGCAGGGCCGTGGTGCCGATGCGTGGGACAGCCTCGGCCGCTTCCTGATGAACAGCACGCTGGGCATCGGTGGCCTGTTCGATCCAGCCAGCAAGGCGATGGTGCCGCGTCGCAATGAAGACTTCGGCCAGACCCTGGGTGCCTGGGGCTGGCGTCGTTCGCGCTACGTGGAACTGCCGTTCTTCGGCCCGCGTACCGTACGCGACGTGTTCGGCCTGGCCGGTGACATCCCGTTGTCGCCGATCCGGCGCGTCGAGGAAGACAAGATCCGCATCGGCCTGCAGGGCCTGCAGCTGGTCGACACCCGCGCACAGCTGCTGGCGATCGACGATCTGCGCGACACCGCAGTGGACGAATACGCCCTGGTCCGCGATGCCTGGATGCAGCGCCGCAACTACCAGATCGAGAACGATCTGCGCAGCAAGCGCGACCGCGGCCATGACGATGCCAATTCGCCGATCCCCGTCGATGCGATGCCGATGCCGCAGTGGACCCACTGAGGCCGCGCGACGGTGCATGAAAAACCCCGCCTCGGCGGGGTTTTTCTTTTCCGGTGGGTGCCAACCCTGGTTGGCACGCCGTGCTCAGGCCGCCAGCGCGGCCTCGATGGCCTCGCGCAGGCGCGCGTCATCGGCGGCCACGTCCGGGGCAAAGCGTGCGACGACCTTGCCATCACGGCCGACCAGGAACTTCTCGAAGTTCCACAGCACCGCCGGTGCCGGATGGATCGGGATCTCCTTGCTGGCCAGGCGCTCACGCAGCGGGCCTTCGCCGATCGACTGCGGCTGCGCGGCGGTCAGCTGCTGGTACAGCGGGTGGGTGTCCTCGCCAGCCACGCTGATCTTGGAGAACATCGGGAAACTGACATCGTAGGTGAGCTGGCAGAACTGCTGGATCTCGGCCTCGCTGCCCGGCTCCTGGCCAAGGAAGTTGTTGGCGGGGAAGCCCAGCACTTCCAGGCCCTGCGCGTGCTTTTCCGCATACAGCGCCTGCAGGCCTTCGTACTGCGGGGTCAGGCCGCACTTGGAGGCGACGTTGACCAGCAGCAGCACCTTGCCCTGGTAGTCGGCAAGCGAGGACGGCTGGCCGTCGATGGTGGTGAGGGGAATGTCCTGGATCGGGGTGCTCACGCGGGGGCTCCGGCTACGGCGGGGAATGGCCCACCAGCATAGCGCCGCGCGCGCTGTTGTAGAGCCGAGCCCATGCTCGGCTGATGGCATGGCAGCCGAGCGTGGGCTCGGCTCTACAGGCAGGATTCAATCCACGCAGATCGTGCCCTGCGCCTTGCCCTCATCGATGCGCTGGCGGCACCCGAAGTTCTGGCGCACATCACGCTGGCAGGTACCGGTGGCGGCACTGCCGGCGGCCACCTCGGCTCCGGCCAGGCACTGGCCCGTGCAGTCGCTCTTGCGGCTGCAGGCCTTGCCGGCGTCGGCATAGGGAATCACGCACTGCTCGCGCTGCAGGCGGCCGAGCCGCTGCAGCGTGCCGCCAGCGGCCTGGCAGTCGACGTCACGTGCTTCGCGGTAGGCCTCGCTGGCTTCCGGCGCAGGAGCGGCCGTAGTCGTGTCGGCGACCGGGGGCGTGCTGCTGCACGCAGCCAGCAACGCAGCCAGGACAAGAACGGCACAGGAGCGCAAGCACATGTCGATACCCGCCACGGACTCAGGGTGCCCAGCATAGCCAGGCGCAGGTGCACGGGACGTGTCAACCCGCATTGCCGTCCTCGTCGTCCTCCGGCGCGCCCAGCTGCTGCATCGGGTCCGGGGTCAGCTCCGGGGGCAGCGCGCGCTTGGCCTTGCTGCCCAGTTCGGCAAGCCGACGGGCGCGGCTGATGGCCGACTGCGGCGAATCGATCAGGCGATTGCGCGCATCGGCGTAGGCCTTGCCGGCATCGTCCAGCTTCTTGCCCATGGCGGTGAAGTCCTGCAGGAACCCGGTCAGGGCGTCCAGCACCAGACCGCCGGCCTCGCTGATCTTCAGCGCCTGCTTCTGCACCTTGTCGCGCGTCCACAGGCGCTCGGCCACGCGCAGCAGCGCCATCAGGGTGTTGGGCGAGGCGAACACCACGCGGTTGTCGAAGGCGAACGCCTGCAGGCTGCCATCGGCGCCCAGTGCGGCTGACAAGGCACCCTCGATGGGAACGAAGGCGATGGTGATGTCCAGCGTCTCGCTGCCCAACGCCTTCGGATAATTCTTCTCGCCCAGGTCCTTAACGTGCTGGCGCAGCGCAACCGCGTGCCTGCGCAACGCGTCTTCCGACTGCTCCGGGGTAGTGGCATTCATGGCTTCCTGCCAGGCGATCAGGTTCACCTTGCTGTCGATCACCACGCTGCGTTCGTCGGGGAACTGCACCACCACGTCCGGTCGCAGGCGCGCACCTTCGTCATCCACGGCATGCTTCTGCCGCTGGTAGTGCACGCCCTCTTCCAGCCCCGATCCGCGCAGTACGTTGTCGAGCATCAGCTCGCCCCAGTCGCCGCGGACCTTGGCATTGCCCTTCAGCGCATTCGTCAGCGCCGATGCCTGCGCCGCCATGTCCTGGTTGAGCGTCTTCAGTTCGCCCACCGCACCCAGCAGGCTGGCGCGTTGCCGCGCTTCCTCGCCATACAGCGTATCGACGCGGGTGCGGAAATCGCCCAGCTTGTCGGCGAACGGCTTGAGCAGCCCCTCGATGTCCGCGCGTGACTGCACTGTCGCCTGCCGCACGTTCTTCTCGAACTGCTGTCCGCGTTCGTCGAACACCTTGCCCGCCAGTTCGGCGAAGGCGCCCGACAGCTTTTCCTTGGCGGTATCAAGATAGCTGCGCAGTTCGGCACTGGCCCGTTCGGAGTGCTGCAGATTGGCCACCGCGCGGGCATGTTCACCGTGCAACTGCTGGTAGCGCTGCTGCACCTGCTGCAGCTCGCTGCTGGTCTCCGCAACGGCAGCGCGCGCCTGCGCCAGGGCCGCTTCACGTTCGGCCAGCTGTGCTTCGCGACTGGCCGACAGCGCTGCTTCGCGCTCCACCCGGGCGGTCAGCGTAGTGACGGCCTGTGCGTGCTGCTGGCTGCGGCTCCGTTCGTTCTCCAGTTCAGCGCTCAGCGCATCGAGGCGGCCGCGCAGCTGGCCGGCATCGACCAGGGCGAGGCGATGCTGTTCGCGTTCGCTGTCCAGCAGCCGCTGCAGTTCGTCGGAGGGTGCACCGCCAGCACTGCGACGCCACAGCAGCACCAGCGCGACCAGGGTCGCCAGCAGCAGGACCACTGCCAGGATCATGAGGACTTCGATATTCATGCGATCAGTTTAGCCCCGCTGCGCTAGGCTGGGTCGGTCTGCCCCGGAAGCCCCCATGCTCGCTCTGTACGGAAAACCCACCTCCATCAACGTGCGCAAGGTGCTGTGGCTGTGCGCCGGCCTCGACCTGCCACTTCACCACGAGCCAGCGCCGCCGACGGACCTGCTGGCCACACTGAACCCGAACCGGCAGGTGCCGGTGCTGCGCGATGGCGGCTTCGTGCTGTGGGAATCCAACAGCATCTGCCGCTACCTGGCCGTACGCGCTGGCCGTGATGACCTGCTGCCCGGTACGGCGCAGGGCCGCGCCCGGATCGAGCAGTGGATGGACTGGCAGGCCAGCGACCTCAACAGTGCCTGGCGCCACGTGTTCATGGCGCGCGTGCGCCAGCACCCGGACTACCCGGATGACGCCCGCGCCGCAGCCAGCCTGGCGCAGTGGAACCGGCTGATGGCTGTCCTTGATGCACAGCTGGCCACTACCGACGGCTACGTGGCGGGCAACACGTTCACTCTGGCCGACATCGTGCTCGGGCTGTCGACCCAACGCTGGCGCAGCACGCCCGGCAACAAGCCCGTGCTGCCACACCTCGCGGCGTGGTTCGAGCGCCTGCGACAGCAGCCGGGTTTCACCACCCACGTCGACAACGGCGTGGCCTGAGGCAGGGGTCGGATCCCTTTCCCGGGGCAAAGGGATCTGACCCCCAAGGGTGCGGGAACGATCCGGCCTTACCAGCCTTCCAGCACGATCTTGCCCTTGGCGCGGTGGCTCTCCAGCAGCGCGTGGGCGCGCCGCAGGTTGGCCGCGTCGATGCGCCCGAAGTGCTCGCCCAGCGTGGTCTGCAGCACGCCCGTGTCGATCAGCTCGGCCACACGGTTCAGCAGGTCGTGCTGGCGCTGCATGTCGGCGGTGCGGTACAGCGGCCGGGTGAACATCGACTCCCAGTGCAGTGACAACGCCTTGCGCTTGAGCGCCATCACGTCCACCTGGCCAGGATCATCGATCAGCCCCAGCTGGCCCTGCGGCGCCAGCAGTTCCACGATCTGCGCGTAGTACTGGTCGGAGTGGGTCAGGCTGGCCACATGCTGCACTTCGCTGATGCCGAGCCGCGCCAGTCCCTCGGCCAGCGGCAGGCGGTGGTCGATCACGTGGTGCGCGCCCATTGCGTATGCCCAGTCCTGGGTATCCGGACGCGAGGCGGTGCCGATCACGGTCAGCCTGGTCAGCTTCCGCGCCAGCTGCACCAGGATCGAACCGACACCACCGGCAGCACCGATCACCAGCAGGGTCTGGCCCTCGCCACCACCCTCGGGGATGCGCAGGCGGTCGAACAGCAGCTCCCAGGCGGTGATTGCAGTCAATGGCAGCGCCGCGGCGGCGGCATCATCGAGGCTGGCCGGCTTGCGCCCGACGCTGCGCTCGTCCACCAGCTGGTACTCGGCATTGCTGCCCGGGCGGTCGATGACGCCGGCGTAGTAGACCGCGTCGCCGGGCTGGAACAGGGTCACCTCGCTGCCCACCGCGTCGACGATGCCGACCGCATCCCAGCCCAGTACGCGCGGGCCATCGGTGGCCACGCCGCGGCGGACCTTGGTGTCGACCGGGTTCACCGCCACCGCGCGTACCGCCACGCGCAGGTCGCGGGGGCCGGGCTGCGGCAGCTCCAGTTCGATGTCGATCAGGGCCAGGGCATCATCGATCGGCAGGCCGGCGTGGGTATAGGCAATGGCGCGCATGGCAGCGGTCCAGTGGGGAAGGAGGCGACAGGTTGCGCCGCGCGCGCTCCCTCGGAAAGGCGCAGAATCGGGCAGCACTTTCACTCTGGCGATGAAGATGATCCGCTTCGACGATCTGCAGCTGTTCGTCCGCACTGCCGCGCTGGGCAGCTTCTCGCAGGCCGCCCGCGAGGCCGACCTGCTGCCCGGGCAGGTCGCTGCGGCGGTGGCACGGCTGGAGCGCGAGCTGGACCTGCGCCTGTTCGTGCGCACGACCCGCAGCCTGCGCCTGACCGGCGAGGGCGCGCTCTACCTGCCGTATGCGCAGGAGGTGCTGGCCACCCTGCGCGAAGGCCAGGCCCGCGTGCAGGGCGAGGACACCGAGCTGCACGGCATCCTGCAGCTGTCGGCGCCGTCGGACTTCGGCCGCAACCTGCTGTTGCCCTGGCTGAGCGCGTTCCGCGACGCGCACCCGCGGCTGCGCCTGCACCTGCGCCTGTCCGACGAGGTCGCCGACGTGTTCCGCGAACCGGTCGACGTGGCCATCCGCATCGGCCACTTCGATGACGCCAACTACGTAGCCCTGCCCCTGCTGGAAGGCAACCGGCGCGTGCTGGCCGCCTCACCCGGCTACCTGCAGCGGCGTGGCCCGCCCACGCGCCTGGAGGATCTGCGCGAGCACGACTGCCTGGTCTATCAACTCAATGGCCGCGCCTACGATCGCTGGTCGTTCGAGGTGGACGGGCGCCGCAGCGTGGTTCCGGTACGCGGCCCGCTGGTCTGCGACGACGCCGACGTGGTGCGGCGCTGGGCCGTGGCCGGCGAAGGCATCACCTACAAGTCCTGGCTGGACCTGCGCGAGGATGTGCAGGCCGGGCGCCTGCAGGTGCTGCTGGACGGCGTTGGCAGCAGCATCCCGCTGCAGCTGGTGTGCCCGCATCGCAAGCAGTTCTCACCCGCCGTGCGGCAGCTGCACGCGCAGCTGCGCCAGCACCTGCAACCGCTGCTGTCCGGGATGCCGGTTGGCCCCACCGGCCCCCTGTCGCCCGCCGCAGCGCTGGCCGACAATGGCGGCCCCCCGTAACAGAAGAGCACCGCCATGCCGTGGATGGGCATCCAGGACCTGTGGACGTTTCTGGTCGCCGTGCTGGTGTTTCTCGCCCTGCCCGGTCCCGGTACCTTCACGCTGCTGACTGCCACCGGCCGTGGCGGCGTGCGCGGCGGCTACACCGCACTGGCCGGCCTGCTGGTCGGCGACCAGATCCTGATGTGGCTGGCGCTGGCCGGCGTGGCGGCGCTGCTCAAGGCCAATCCTCTGGTATTCCACGCCGTGCAGTACCTCGGCGCGGCCTACCTGGTGTGGGTCGGCATCAGCCTGCTGCGCACGCCCAAGCACGAGGGCGGCGACGCCGGCCCGATCCGCATGCAACCCGGCCGCTACTTCCAGCAGGCGATCCTGGTCAGCCTGCTCAACCCGAAGGCGATCCTGTTCTACATGGCCTTCCTGCCGTTGTTCATCGATCCGAAGGCGCACCAGGGCATCGCCACCTTCGCCGCGCTGGCCGGCATCATCCTGGTGGTCAGCATCGCCTACTGCTCGATGCTGATCGGCGTGGGCAACCTGGCCCGCCGCCGGTTGATCCAGCACCCGCGGATCAGCGATGCGCTGCGCCGGGTGGCCGGCCTGTTCCTGGTGGGGTTCGGCATCCGCCTGGGGCTGAACGGATGAACGGGCGGCTGCCACTGCTCGGCATGACCCTGCTGCTGGCCGGTGCCGCCTCTGCCGGCACCGTGCAGGACCATCGCTGCCTGACGGGCGGTCGCAACAACAACATCCACCTGGAATGGCGCTGGCTGGAAGACGGCCGGGCCGACGTGCGTTACGCCGGCCAGCGCGAGCGCCTGCCCCTGCACCGGATCTCGATGGAGACCACGGTGCTGGCCGAGGATCGCCCGTACCAGTTCGACAGCGTGTGGGAAGAGCGCATCGACGGGCGCCTCAACGGCCGCTACCTGCTGAGCACGCAGGGCGCGCTGGTACTGGATCTGAGCTACGAACGCGCCCGTGATGGCCGTCGCACCACCTTCCACGATGACAGCCAGGCGTGGCAGGAGGATGGCTGCCATTGGCCGGGAGGCGTAGCGGCGCGCGTGGTCGATTGAAGCATGCCAACCAAGGTTGGCATCTACCGGTCGTGCATCTCCGCGCGCAGGTGGTCGATGAACACCCGCAGCTTGGGCGCCATCTGCTCACGCGCGGGGTAGTACAGGTGGAAGCCGGGGAATGGCGGCTGCCAGTCCTGCAGCACGCTCTGCAGTCGCCCAGCGTTGATGTCGTCGGCCATTAACGAGGCGAAGCCCTGGGCCATTCCCAGACCCGCCAGCACGGCACCATGGGCGACGCCGGCATCGTTGAACACCAGCCGCCCGCTCACTTGCACGTCCAGGTCGTGGCCGTCGCGGCTGAACTCCCAGGGCATCAGCCGGCCGTTGGCCAGCCGGTGCACGATGCAGGCGTGGCCCTGCAGGTCATGCGGGGTCTGCGGCACGCCATGGCGTTCGAAATAGGCCGGCGTGGCTACCACCACCTGCCGCTCGGGTGGCCCGACCGGCACCGCGATCATGCCCTGTGCGAGTGATTCGCCCAGGCGGATGCCGGCGTCGAAGCCCTCGGCCACCAGATCGGTCAGCGCGGGGTCGACGCACAGTTCCACCTGCACCTGCGGGTAACGCGCAAGGAAGTCGGGCAGCCGCGGCAGCACCATGCGATCGGCGACGATGCGCGGCAGGGTCACGCGCAGCCGCCCGGCAGGCACCGAGCGCGCGCTGTCCAGTTCGGCAAATGCCTGGTCGATCTGGTCCAGGCCGCCGCGCACGCGCTGCAGGAAACGCGCGCCGTGCTCGGTCAGGTTGACCCGCCGCGTGGTCCGCTGCAGCAGCCGCACGCCCATCCGCGCTTCCAGCGCGCGCACGCTCTGCGACAGCGCCGAGGTCGACACACCCAGGGCATCGGCGGCGCGGGTAAAGCTGGCGTGCTCGGCCACGTGGACGAAAGCGACCACAGCAGTGAGCGGGACGGAGGCATCCATTGTGAAGGCAGCCTTCAAGGTAAGTCCGGTGACACGCAGTTTATCCACATGATGGCGTGGAGGATGCTGTGCCCCTCGCCACTGCCCATCCAGACGTGGCGCCTTCCCCAAGGAGATCCACATGAAGACCCGTACTCTCGGCCCCGCCGGCCCCACCGTGTCCGCCCTCGGCCTGGGG
The DNA here is from genome assembly GCF_059372445.1 of Stenotrophomonas sp. YJH_SMC_127. NCBI lineage: Bacteria > Pseudomonadati > Pseudomonadota > Gammaproteobacteria > Lysobacterales > Lysobacteraceae > Stenotrophomonas > Stenotrophomonas sp. YJH_SMC_127. The sequence continues at coordinate 44,445 of NZ_JCAFVO010000007.1, forward strand.
TGCATGGGCATGAGCGCGTACTACGGCGGCCGCGGCAGTGACGATGACGGCATTGCCGTCATCCGGCACGCGCTGGACCGTGGCGTGACCCTGCTCGACACCGCCGATGTGTATGGCCCGCACACCAACGAGGTGCTGGTCGGTCGCGCGATTGCCGGCCGCCGCAACCAAGTGTTCCTGGCCAGCAAGTTCGGCATCGGCCTGGACCCGGCTGACCCGAAGGCGCGGCAGATCAACGGCCACCCGGACTATGTGCAGGCCGCCTGCGAGGCCAGCCTGCGCCGCCTGGGCGTGGACCACATCGACCTGTACTACCAGCACCGCGTCGACCCGACCGTGCCGATCGAGGACACCGTGGGTGCCATGGCACGCCTGGTGGAACAGGGCAAGGTGCGCTGGCTGGGCCTGTCCGAGGCCTCGGCGGCCACCCTCCGCCGCGCCCATGCGGTGCACCCGATCACGGCGGTGCAGAGCGAGTACTCGCTGTGGTCGCGCGAGCCGGAGCAGAACGGAGTGCTGGCCACCACGGCGGAGCTGGGCATCGGCTTCGTGCCGTATTCGCCGCTGGGCCGTGGCTTCCTGACCGGCGCCATCCGCAGCCCGGACGACTTCGACGCCGACGATTACCGGCGCACCTCGCCCCGCTTCGAAGGCGAAAACTTCCAGCGCAACCTGGCACTGGTGGATACCGTGCAGGCGCTGGCCGCCGAGCGCGGCATCGCCGCCTCGCAGCTGGCGCTGGCCTGGGTGCTGTCGCGCGGCGGGCACATCGTGCCGATCCCGGGCACGACGCGGCGGGCACGGCTGGACGAGAACCTCGCTGCGCTGCGGGTGGAACTGGACGCGGCCACGCTGGACGCACTGGATGCGGCCTTCCCGCTGCATGCCGCGGCCGGTGACCGCTACTCGGTCAGCGGCATGGCCAACATCGAGTCGTAGCAGCGGCCGGGACGAACGCACACCGGTGGCTACCGCCGGATTGTGCCGATTCCGGCAGCGTGGCTGGGGTGCAGCGCGCGCCCCGCCATGCATGACCCCCGTCAGTGGTAATGCTGCGCTGCGTTCGGTCACACTCGGGAACTTGTCGTTCTTAGTCACCCCTTCCGAGGCCTGCATGTCCCTGTTCCGGCGCAAGTCCCTAGATTCCGTCACCGTCCACGAAGCCGGCAGGCGTCTGATCCCGACGCTCAGCTGGCCGCACCTGATCGCACTGGGCATCGGTGCCATCGTCGGCACCGGCATCTACACGCTGATCGGCGTCGGTGCCAACCTGGCCGGCCCGGCCGTGCTGATCTCCTTCGCCATCGCCGGTGCGGTCTGCGCCTGTGCGGCGCTGTCCTATGCCGAGCTGTCGACGATGATGCCGGCCGCCGGCAGCGCCTACACCTACAGCTACAGTGCGCTGGGCGAGGTGTTCGCCTGGGTGGTGGGCTGGAGCCTGATCCTGGAGTACTCGCTGGTGGTGAGTACGGTGGCGGTGGGCTGGTCCGGCTACTTCGTCGGCTTCCTCGAATGGGTCCACACCCAGTTCGGCTGGAACGTGCACCTGCCGGCCTGGCTGGCAGCCGGCCCGCACGTGGAAGGCGGCATGATCAACCTGCCGGCGATCATCATCACCTGGCTGGTGGCCGGCATGCTGATGGCCGGGACCAAGGAAAGCGCCACGCTCAATGCCATCCTGGTGGTGTTCAAGCTGATCGCGCTGGCGATCTTCGTGGCCGTGGCCCTGCCTGCGTTCGACAGCGCCAACCTGCAGCCGTTCATGCCGTATGGCTTTGCCAAGTCGATGGGCCCCGATGGCGTCGAGCACGGCGTGATGGCGGCAGCGGCGATCATCTTCTTCGCCTTCTACGGCTTCGATGCGATCTCCACTGCTGCGGAGGAGACCAAGAACCCGGGCCGTGACCTGTCGATCGGCATCATCGGTTCGATGATCGGCTGCACCATTGTCTACGTGCTGGTGGCGCTGGCCGCAGTGGGTGCGATGAGCTACGCCGTGTTCGGGCACAGCGCCGAGCCGCTGGCGCTGATCATGCGCCAGCTGGGCCATCCGACAGCGGCGATGGTGATCGGCGTGATTGCGATCATCGCGCTGCCGACCGTGCTGCTGGCCTTCCTGTACGGCCAGAGCCGCATCTTCTTCGTGATGAGCCGCGACGGCCTGCTGCCGCGTGGCCTGTCCAAGGTCAACGCGCGTACCGGCACGCCGGTGGCGACCACGCTATTCACTGCGGTGGTGGTGTCGGCGCTGGCCGGCGTGGCCCGCCTGGACGAGATCGCCGCGCTGGCCAATGCCGGTACCCTGGCCGCGTTCACTGCAGTGGGCGTCTGCCTGGTGGTGCTGCGCCTACGCGAACCGAACCGCGAGCGCACGTTCCGCACGCCGCTGGCCTTCGTGGTCGGCCCGCTGGCCGCGCTGGGCTGCATCTACCTGTTCCTCAGCCTGCCGCACAGCACCCAGCTGTATTTCCTGCTGTGGAACGTGGCCGGCCTGGTGCTGTACTTCCTGTACAGCCGTCGCCACGCGCTGATCGCGAAATAACCGGATCACCGGTAGTGCCGGCCGCTGGCCGGCACCTCTCATCCTGTTGATACGGGCAATGCCGGCCAGCGGCCGGCACTACCACAGGGCGGTCAACCGCCCTGCTTTGCCGCGTAGTCCTGCGCCTGGCGCATCACCCGCAGCAGGTTGCCGCCCCAGATGCCGGCAATCTGCTGCTCGGTGTAACCCTTGCGCAGCAGCCACGCGGTGATCTTCGGCAGCTGGCTGACATCGGGCAGGTCGCTCAGGCCACCGCCGCCATCCCAGTCCAGGCCGATGCCCACGTGCTCGGGGCCGACCACCTTGAGGATGTGCTCGAAGTGGGCGAAGAAGTCGTCGAGGCTGGCATGGCGCACCGGGTGCTCGTGGTCCAGTGCCTGCTCGGCCTTCAGCAGGGCCACGCCCTGCTCGATGCCCATGCCTTCCCAGCCGCCCAGCTGCCTGCTCAGCGCTTCTTCGGCCTGCTTGCGCTCGGGCGTCTTCGCCGTGTCGATCAGGTAGCCGCCATAGGCGTTCACCTGGATCACGCCGCCGGCCTTGGCCAGCTTGCGCAGCCGCGCGTCATCAAGATTGCGCGGGTGGTCGTACACCGCCTTGGCCGAGCTGTGCGACAGCACGAAGGGCACCGGCATCATCGCCAGCAGGTCGTCGAACACCGCGTCCGAGGCATGCGACTGGTCGATCACGATGCCCAGCTTCACTGCCTGCCGCACCAGCTCCTTGCCGGCCGGACTCAGGCCCTTCCACTCCGCGCCCTTGGGATCGGTGGCCGAATCGGCGAACTCGTTGTTGGCGAAGTGCACGGTGCTGAGCAGCCGCAGGCCGGCGCGGTGGTAGAACGAGAGCAGGCTCGGGTCTTCCACCAGCGGGCTGGCATTTTCCATGCTGATGTAGACCACGCGCTTGCCGGCGGCCTTGATCCGCGCCGCATCATCGGCGGTCAGTGCCAGCGCGAAGCGCGCGGGATTGGCCGCCAGCATCTCGCGGATTTCCAGCAGTCGCTGCAGGCCGTGGTCACGCTCGGCCAGGTGGGCCGCTGCGCTGCGATCGCCCTGGTCGGTGTAGATCGCCCAGAAACCGCCATCGAGCGCACCTTCGACCATGCGCGGGTAGTCCACCTGCGAAAGCGCGTTGCGGTCGTGGCGCTGCTCGATGTCGAAGCCGGTCCGGCCGAAATTTGCCGGCGTATCCAGATGGCTGTCGAGCGTGACCAGGCGCTGCTGCAGCGCCTTGGCACGGGCCAGTTCCTCGGCGCTGAACTCGATGGCATGAGCCGACAGCGGCGCGCACAGCGCCACGGCGAGCACGACGGACAGGTGGCGCAACGATGGCATGGGCTCTCACCGGCAATGGGAAGAGCCCGACCATAGCGCTGCACCCGGCCTTTTTGTAGAGCCGAGCCCATGCTCGGCTGCCAGACAGATCAGCCGAGCGTGGGCTCGGCTCTACAGAGATCGGCAGTGACGCGGTCAGTCCACCACGCGGCAGAACACGGCCTTCAGGTAACGCGATTCCTGCACGTGGGCCATGAACGGGTGGTCCGGACCGGCGCCGGCCACCTTCAGGATCTGGATCGTGCGGCCGGAGAAATACGCCGCGCGGCGCAGCATGTCGAGGAACTGGTCCTCGGCCACCAGGCCGGTGCAGGAGAACGTGGCGAACAGGCCGCCCGGCTTGACCACGCCCAGCGCCAGCTTGTTCATGTCCAGATACTTCTTCAGCGCAGTGATGACCTGGTCGCGGTCGCGGGTCATCTTCGCCGGGTCCAGGATCACCACGTCGTACTGCTCGCCACGATTGGCCGCATCACGCAGCCACGGGAAGATGTCGGACTGGACGAACTTCGGGCGCACGTTGTTCAGGCGCGAATTGCCCTTGGCGATCTGGATGACGTCTTCATCGATGTCGATGCCGACCACTTCCGAGGCGCCTCGCGCCGCCGCGTACACCGCAAAACCGCCGGTGTTGCAGCACAGGTCCAGCACGCGCTTGCCTTCCACCTGCTGGCTCAGCCACTCGCGGTTCTCGCGCTGGTCGGCGAAGAAGCCGGTCTTGTGCGCACCGGCCGGGTCGGCGCGGAACTTGATGCCGTACTCGGTGATCACCGACGCTTCGGTGGTGGTATTGCCGTGGAAATCGAAGCTTTCCTGTTTCTGCACGTGCTCATCGGCGAAGCTGTGGAAGCGGCAACCCGGGAACTGCTCGCGCAGGGCGTCGTAGATCCACTCGCGGTGGCGGAACATGCCGGCGGCGAAGAATTCGACCACCACCAGGTCGCCGTAGCGATCCACCACCAGGCCGGACAGGCCGTCGCCTTCGCTGTGCACCACGCGCCAGGCGTCGGAGACCGCGTCGAGCTTGAGCACCTCACGGCGCAGTGACACCGCCTGGGCAATCTTGCGCGAGAACCAGCCGGCATCCACCGGCACGTTCTGGTCGGTCTCAAGGATGCGCACGGCAATGCGCGAATGCCCGTTGTAGAACCCGCGGCCAATGAACTCGCCATCAATGCCGACCACGTCGACGATGGAACCGGGCTTGGGCCGGACGGTCGGCTTCTCGACCAGTTTCTGGAAGATCCACGGGTGGCTGGAACGCCACGCATTCTTGAGGCGGACAATCGGAAGGGGGGTATTCATCCACCCATTGTAAACCGGGCGCCGGGGTCAGATCCCCGCAGGGGCTCTGACCCCCGCCGGCGTGCCAACCAAGGTTGGCACCCACCAGGCCGGAACGGGCTCGGGGTTGGGGTCAGAGCCCCTACGGGGATCCGACCCCTCGTCCCCCATTTGACGGCGGCCCGGCCAGACGGCAGAATCGGCGCCAGAAGGGGAGTAGCTCCCAGACGTTGTCGCCGTCATTTCGAGCCCGCAGGCTCCGGTGCAACGGCAGTTCCAGCCGACTGGAACTGCGAGCGAGACCTTCGCCGTACTGGCGAAGCTCTGTCCCTGGATCCCCCTCCCGATCCTCCGTTGCAGATCCTCGCCGTCCGGCCTGGCATTCATCTTTCCAACGGACATTCCCAATGCAGACGATCGGTAACGTGTGGTTGTGGGGCGGCTTCGCAGCGGTGGTGGTCATCGCCCTGCTGGTCGACCTCGTGTTGATGCGCCATGGTGGACCGCACAAGGTCACCTTCAAGGAAGCCCTGTGGTGGTCGATCGGCTGGGTCGCGCTGGCCCTGCTGTTCAACGCCGGCCTCTGGTACTACCTGAATGAGACCGCCGGCCAGGTGGTGGCCAACAAGGTCGGCCTCGAATTCCTGACCGGCTACCTGGTCGAGAAGGCGCTGGCGGTCGACAACATCTTTGTGTTCCTGATGATCATGAGCTACTTCGCAGTACCGGAGGAGCAGCGCCAGAAGGTGCTGATCATCGGCATCCTGGGTGCGATCGTGCTGCGTACGATCATGATCTTCGCCGGCAGCGTGCTGATCAGCCAGTTCCATTGGCTGCTCTACGTGTTCGGCGCCTTCCTGCTGTTCACCGGCTGGAAGATGTGGTTCGCCGCCGGCCAGGAACCGGATCTGGAAACCAACCCCGCCCTGCGCTGGATGCGCAAGCACCTGCGCCTGCTGCCGGACTACGCCGGCAATGCGCTGAGCGTGAAGCGCGATGGCGTGCGCTGGTTCACCCCGCTGTTCGCGGTGCTGATCCTGATCGCGGTCACCGACGTGATCTTTGCCGTGGACAGCATCCCGGCGATCTTCGCGATCACCACCGACCCGTTCATCGTGCTCACCTCCAACGTGTTCGCGGTGCTGGGCCTGCGTGCGATGTTCTTCCTGCTGGCCGGCATGGCCGACCGCTTCCACCTGCTGCCGTACGGCCTGGCGCTGGTGTTGGCCTTCATCGGCATCAAGATGATGATCATCGACCTGTTCAAGATCCCGACCCCGGTGTCGCTGGGCGTGGTCGCGGTGATCATCGCCGCCACCGTGGTGCTGAGCCTGAAGTACCCGCCGAAGGAAGGCTCGGGCCACGCCTGAGCCTGAGCGGTGGGAAGACGCGGCCGGCGGGATTGTCCCGCCGGCCGCACCCACTCTCCCGCAACAGTGGCCTTGGTTTCGCGCCAGCCACCGCCATTGCTGAGGTATGGACAACAACACGCCCCTGCCCGCCGGCGACGTGCCGGCCCCCCGCAATGACCGCTCGCGCATCCTGCGGGCGTTCAATGTCAGCCTGGCGGCCGTGCTGGTGCTGGTGGCCGTGTTCGCCCTGCAGGGCACGTTCGACTGGCGACCGTGGGCGGTTGCGCCACTGGAAGCCAAGGGCCTGCTCGGCCTGATCGGCGGCCCGATGCTGCATGCCTCGGTCGAGCACATCGCCGCCAACAGCATCGCCATCCTGATCCTCGGCACCCTGGCCGGCAGTGTGTATCCCAAAGCCACCGTGCGCGCCCTGCCCCTGCTGTGGCTGGGTTCGGGCCTCGGCGCGTGGATGCTGGGCAATCCGGGCAGCGTGCACCTGGGTGCCAGTGGCGTGACCCATGGCCTGATGTTCCTGCTGGCCAGCCTCGGCCTGCTGCGCCGTGATCGTGCGGCAATCGCCACCGGCCTGATCGGCATGCTGTTCTATGGCGGCATGCTGGTGACCGTATTGCCGCACGCCGATGGCGTGTCCTGGCAGTCGCACATGGGCGGCGCCTTCGCCGGCATCATCGCCGCGCTGCTGTTCCGCAACGCCGATCCGCTGCCGCCGCGCCAGCGCTACAGCTGGGAAGACGAAGAAGACGAGGCAGAGCCGCTGGCCGACGACGAGCTGGAGCCGCCGTCTCCGCAGCGCGTACCGGTGTTGTGGCAGCCGCGCGAGGGCCAGGACTACGTGGTGATCCCGTTCCGCCGCCCGGACGAGCCGCGCGGTTGAGGGGACGGTCGTGCCGGCCGCTGGCCGGCAACCTCATGAACCGGTAGTGGCCGACCTTGGTCAGCGCGGTTGTTGCGTGCCAACCAAGGTTGGCACCTACCAGAGCACACCGGCCCCCGGGTAGCGCCGGGCCATGCCCGGCGCGTTGATCGCTCAGTTCCCCGCTGTGCCCATCCCATCCACCGCCTGCCGGCCCAGCGCCGGATCATCGGTGAAGAAGGCATCGATGCCGGTCGCCAGGTAGGCGCGCATCTCGGCGATCGAGCCTTCGACGTTGCGCGCGTTGTCGGCGCCCTTGCGCAGGTTGCTGGGCTGGAAATGGTTTTCCGGGCGGAAGGTGTACGGAATCACCATCAGGCCGGCCGCGTGCGCATCTCGTACCAGCGCGGTCGGCGTGCCCAGCGCGCCCTTGGCATCCAGCGGAATGATCGAGCGCAGCTCGGGGCCGATGCCATCGGCGTAGGCGGCGATGTCCTTCAGCCCGGCCGGGGTCATCATCTGTGCGTAGGTCAGCGTGCCGCCGGCCTTGGCGATGTCGGCCGGCTGGGTATCGCCCTTCCACAGCAGCTGCAGCAGGCGGATGTTGCTGCCCCGGCCGATCTTGCCATGCAGGTAGCGCAGGTTGGCGGTCTCGAACGACTGGATCGTGACCGGGCCGACATTGGTGTACGCGTTGCCACGCAGTGCGGCCAGCAGCTTGTCTTCCATCGGCAGGCCGATGGACTGGAAATAGGTCGGGTGCTTGATCTCCGGCACGAGGCCGATGCCACGGTTGGCGCGCCCGGCCTGCTGCACCAGGAAGGCCAGGATCTCGTCCAGGCTGGCGATGCGGAACTGGCCGTCGTAGGCGGTGCTGCGCAGTTCCGGCAGGCGCTCACGGGCGTACAGGGTCTTCAGCTCGGCCAGGGTGAAGTCCTCGGTGAACCAGCCCTCGACCTGCTGCCCATCGATCACCTTGCGGGTGCGGCGGCTGGCGAACTCCGGATGCGAGGCGACGTCGGTGGTGCCGCCGATCTCGTTCTCGTGGCGGGCCACCATCACCCCGTCCCTGGTCATCACCAGGTCCGGTTCGATGTAGTCGGCGCCATCGGCGATGGCCTGCGCATACGAGGCCAGGGTGTGCTCGGGCAGCAGTGCGCTTGCCCCGCGATGGCCGTAGACCGACACCTTGGGCACGGCCGGGGTGGAGGATTCAGCACTCATGGCCACCGATGGTGCCACGGCCAGCGACAACAGCAACGCACAACCCCACGACTTCACTGCGACTTCCCCAAGCGGTATGTGATGGGCGTCAGTATGCGGCGGCAATGTGACAGGTGGGGGACCTGGGGTCGGATCCCCGCAGGGGCTCCGACCCCGTGGCGGAACCGTGCAGGGTCAGAGCCCCTTTGGGGATCTGACCCCGTGTTACTTGCCGATGCAGAAACTGGAGAAGATCCTCCCCAGCAGATCATCGGCACTCATCTGCCCGGTGATCTCACCCAGCGCATCGTGGGCCAGCCGCAGTTCCTCGGCGGCCAGCTCCAGGTGCTCGTGCGCCAGCTCGCCATCGGCGCGCTGCGCATGTTCCTGCGCGCGTTCAATCGCATCCACGTGGCGCGTACGCGCGGAGAACTCGCCGTCCACCTGCTCACCGGCACCGGCCGAAGCTATCGAACGCAGGCGCGCATGCAGATCGTCGAGCCCGGCGCCGGTGGCGGCCGAAACGAACACCCGATCCGGATCATCCAGCGACGGCAACGCCGCCAGCAGATCCGACTTGTTGTGGATGTAGACCTTGTGCGGTACCGCCGCCACGGCCTCGCCCAGCGCCGCTTCACCGGCCGCCGGATCGCGGGCATCCAGCACGATCAGCGCCAGGTCCGTGCGCTCGATTTCCACGTGGGCGCGGCGCATGCCTTCGCGTTCGATGGCGTCACCGCCGTCGCGCAGGCCGGCGGTGTCGACCAGGGTCAGCTCCAGGCCATCCAGGCGGATGGTTTCGCGCAGGGTGTCGCGGGTGGTGCCGGCGATGTCGGTGACGATGGCGCGTTCGCTGCCGGCCAGCGCGTTGAGCAGTGAACTCTTGCCGGCATTGGGCGGACCGATCAGCACCGCGTGCAGGCCATCGCGCAGGCGACGGCCGCGTTCGGCATCGCGGCGCAGAATGGCCAGATCGCTGCGCGCCTGTTCCAGCCCACGCCGTACCTGCGCGCCACCGAGGGTATCCAGCGGTTCGTCGGCGAAGTCGATGGCCGCTTCCACGTGGATGCGCAGCAGCACCAGCTGCTCGACCACCGCATCGATGCGGCGCGAGAACACGCCATCCAGTGAACGACGCGCCGCGCGTGCGGCACGGTTGTCGCCCGCGGCGATCAGGTCGGCGATGGCCTCGGCCTGGGCCAGGTCCAGCTTGCCGTTGAGGAACGCCCGTTCGCTGAACTCACCCGGCCGCGCCTGGCGCGCACCGAGCGCGATGCAGCGCGCGACCAGCTGCTGCAGCAGCACCGGGCTGCCATGGCCCTGCAGTTCCACCACCTCTTCGCCGGTGAAACTGTTCGGTGCCGGGAACCACAGCACGATGCCATCGTCGATGACCTCGCCGTCGGCATCACGCAGGCGCGCGTAGTGCGCGTGGCGCGGGCGCAGTGCAGGCGCCCCCAGCGCATTGGCAATCGCCGCAGCGCGCGGACCGGACAGGCGCAACAGGCCGACACCGCCGGCGCCGGGGGCGCTGGCGATGGCCACGATGGTGTCGGTGCGGATCGCGTCGTTCATGGCTCAGAGCTTCTCCAGCTGCGCGCGCGCCTGGGCCGCGCCACTGCCCTGCGGCTGCAGCGCCAGGTAGGTGGTGTAGGCCTGCTTCGCCTTGGCCTTGTCGCCGGCGTTGAAGTAGGCATCGCCCAGGTTCAGATGGGCCACCGCGCGCGACGGGTCGATCTTCAGCGTGTTCTCCAGCCAGCGCGCGGCTTCTGCATAGCGCTGCTGGCGGTAGTAGACGAAGCCGAGGTTGTTGGCGGCCTGGGCGAAATCAGGACGCAGCTTCAGCGCTTCGGCGAACTGCGCGGCTGCCTCGTCGTACTGCTTCTCGCGGTACAGCTGCAGGCCGCGGTCGTTGGCCTGCTGCGCGCGCTGGCGGTCTGACGCCGGGCCAGCGGTGGGCACCACCAGCTTGGCCTTGCCACCCTGCAGGTCGGCCACCGTCACCGGCGCCTGGCTGCCCTTGGCCTCGCTGGCCGCATCCACCTTGTTGTTCAGCGCGATCGCATCGGCGGTCAGCTGGCGCGTATCGGCGTTGAGGAATTCCTGGCTGTCCGGCACCTGGAACACGAACTCGCCGCCCTGCGAACCGGGCAGGCTGCCGAAGGCCGGGGTCTGGTGCGAGACCGCCGATACGGCCGGCGCCACGTAGGCGGCCAGCTCGGTACCGGTGATCAGGCCGTCGCCGTTGAGGTCGCCCTTGCCGGCCAGCGCCTGCAACAGCACCCAGGTGAACACCGAGTGGCCGTTGGGGCCAGCATCGGCCACCTGCTGGTCGGCACCACCGGCGGTCAGCATCTGCCGCGCGCTGCGACGCGCGTTCTCGCGCAGGAACGACGACGACGACGGGCCACCGCGGGTCAGGCCCAGGCCGCTGTAGCAGGCATCCATCACGAACATCACATGCTTGGCCTGCATGCTCTCGGCAATGTTCTGGATGTCGGTCATCGCGATGGCGTCGGTGGCGAATTCCTTCGGGTCCGAATCGACCGGAATGATGTAGCCCAGGTCGCGCCCGGAAGCGAGTTGGCGGGTCGCGCCATGGCCGGCGAAGAACACGAACACGCGGTCGTTCTTGCCGGTGCGGTCATCGGCCAGGCGATCGTGGAAGGCCGCGAGGATGTTGTTGCGGGTCGCCTGCTCGTTCTTCAGCACGATCACCTGCGAGGACGGGAAGCCGAACTGCCCGGTCAGGGTATCGGCCACCGCCTGCGCGTCGTGGCTGGCGTACTCCAGCTTCGGCCACTTGGCATAGTTGTCGATGCCGACCACGATCGCCCAGGACTTCTCGTAGCCGGTGGTGACCGTGGCGGCACCGGCATCACCCTTGCGCGCACGGGCGACAGTGAAGTCACGGCCGTTCCAGCCGGCGAACTGGTAACCATCGGCGATCAGCCGGTCGAGGATCTGCGGCAGCGCCTTCACCGCACGATCGTGGATGTCGTGGAACAGGATGATGCCGCGCTGTTCCTTGTTCACCTGGTCTAGCACGCGCTGCACGATCGATTCCGGTACCGGGTCGGCCCAGTCCATCGAGTCGATGTTCCACATGATCGACTTCAGCCCGGCCTCGTTGAGCAGCTGCAGGCCTTCGGCGTTGCGCGCGCCATACGGGAAACGGAACAGCGGCGCGCGCTTGCTGTGGACATCCTTCAGCAGCGTGTCGGTGTCGAGCACCTGCTGGCGCAGCGCGTCACCGGTGGTGCGCGACAGCTGGGCGTGGGTCAGGCTGTGGTTGCCGACCGCATAGCCCTCTTCCATCAGGTTGCGGCTGATCTTCGCCATCGGGCCGAGGCTGACCTTGCCATCGGCCTCGACCTTGCCAAGGTTGCGGCCCACTTCAAAGAACACGCCCGGCACGTCGTAGCGCTTGAGGATGGCCACCACTTCATCGGTATAGGCCTTGTGCGGGCCATCGTCGAAGGTCAGCACCACGGTCTTGGCCGGCAGGTCGCGGCCGAAGATCTCGCGGTCGCTGTCCTTCATCGACATCGGGTAGGGCTCGATCACGCCGTAGTCGCGCAGGATCGCTTCGCGGCTGTAGTCCTTGTGCAGGTGGGCGATGTAGTCGTCCCACTTCTCACGCTTCAGCTCGATGGCACGGGTGCGCTCGAAGCGGCTGAAGATGCGGGTCAGTTCCTGGTTGTAGTTTCGCTCGATCTCGTCGAGTGCCTCCAGGTCCTCGCCGATGCGCTGGTGCAGCTTGACCGCCGGCAGCGACGAATCAGTGCCGACCCGCTCATGCAGATCACGCAGCACTTCGCGGAAGGCCAGGCGGTCGGCGTCGAACAGTTCCGACGCCGACTCGATGTAGTCCAGCACGGTGCCGAGGGTGGCGAAGCGCTGCGGGCTGGAGCCGCGCAGCAGGGTGTCGAAATGCGCGGCGACCGCCGTGCGCTGTTCCAGGCCATCGTGGAACAGCTGCTGGCCCACACGCGTGGAGGTGACGCGGTCGGCGGCCGATTGCTGTTCCTCGTCTGCCAGCAGCACGATGATCCGGCGGTAGCCGTCGAGCTGCTTCTGCAGCGCCGCCAGCAACGGCGCGGCGGCCGGATCGGCGGCGGCCGCGGCCTGCGCGCTTGGCTGGGTGACGGTGGTCGCCGGCGCCTTCGCGTCCTTGTCGCCGCAGCCGGCAACAACCAGGGTCAACAACAGCGAGGGCAGGAACAGGCGGAACGACGACGCACGCGGCATGGCGGACTCGAAGGTGGGAGGAACGGTGTGCCGGCGATTCTACCGCCGCATGCGAAAAGCCCGCCTTGCGGCGGGCTTTTGCTGGGGTCAGCCGGCCAGCGGCCGGCTCTACCGATTACTTCTTCTTGACCGGGGCCGGAGCGGTGGTGGCCGCAACCGGCTCGCCGCCATGGCGCTTGGTCATCCACCACTGCTGCAGCAGGCCCAGGCCACCGTTGACCACCCAGTACAGGACCAGGCCGGACGGCATGAAGGCCATCATGACGCCGAACACCAGCGGCATGAACTGCATCATCTTCTGCTGCATCGGGTCCATGCCCGGTGCCGGGGTCAGCTTCTGGGTGAACCACATCACTGCCACGTTGATGACCGGCAGGATGAAGTACGGGTCGCGTGCGGTCAGGTCCTGGATCCAGCCGAACCAGGGCGCCTGGCGCAGTTCGACCGATTCCACCAGCACCCAGTACAGGGCGAAGAAGATCGGCATCTGGATGAGGATCGGCAGGCAGCCGCCCATCGGATTGATCTTTTCCTTCTTGTACAGCTCCATCATCGCGGTCTGGAACTTCTGGCGGTCATCGCCATAGCGTTCCTTCAGCTGCGCGATGCGCGGCTGGAAGCGGCGCATCTTGGCACCGCTCTTGTACTGGGTCGCCGACAGCGGGTACAGCACCAGCTTCAGCAGCACCACCAGGCCGACGATCGCCCAGCCCCAGTTGCCGACCAGCTTGTGCACCTGGTTCAGCACCCAGAACAGGCCCTGGCCGATCACCGCCATCATCGAGAAGCGGCTGTAGTCGACCACGCGGTCCAGGCCCGGCACGTCTTCCTTGGCGATCAGGTTGACCAGCTTCGGGCCGACCCACAGGCGGGCCTCGGTGCTGGTGGACTGGCCCGGGGCCACGGTGAAGGCCGGGCCACGCGCTTCAATCAGGTCACGACCGGCCACCTGCGACAGCACGTAGTGCGCGGTCTGGTCCTTCTGCGGGATCCAGGCGGTGAAGAAGTGATGCTGCAGCATCGCCAGCCAGCCGCCGGTGATGTTCTGGTTCAGTGCGCCGTCGTCCAGGTAATCCTTGAACGCACGACGCTGGTACTTCTTGTCGTTGTCGTACCAGGTGGCGCCGTTGAAGCTGAACGAATCCGGGTTGGTCATGCTCCGCGACAGGATGGTCGGGGTGCGGTCCAGGGTGCGGTAGACGTAGCCGTTCCACGGTGCGGCGCCGGCATTGCTGACTTCGTCCTTGAAGCGCACGGCGTACTCGTTGCGCGAGACGGTCAGGGTGCGCTTGATGGTCACGCCGTTGTCGGCGGTCCACACGAACGGGATCTGCAGTTCGTTCTGGCCCTTGGCCAGCACGAAGTCCTTGGTATCACCGACCAGCTTGAAGCCGTCAGCGCCGGGAACCGGGGTGTTCTTGTCTTCGCTGGCCCAGCCACTGATCGCGCTGTACGGATGCGCGGGGTCTTCGGTCAGCAGGCGAACCGGCGGGCTGCCTTCGTCCTTGGTCTGCGGGAACTGCAGCAGCTCGGCATCCAGCACACGGCCGCCGTCCAGTACCAGGCGCAGCACGTCGGTGGTGACGGTCACGCGCTGGCTGGCCGGGGTGGCGCTGGCCTGGGCCTGCACAGCGGCCTGGCCCGGCGCACCCGGGACCTGCGCGCTGGGGATGCTGCCCGGGGTCGCGCCCGGAACACTCTGTGCAGCAGCCGGGGCCGACGTGGTCGTCGGTGCCGGGGTCGGAGCAGCCTTTTCACGGCTCCACTCCATCCACAGCAGCACGGCCACCATCAGCCAGGCAAAAATGAGGAATACGCGGGTCTGGTTCATCAGCGGACAGGCTCGGCGGGGCCGGGACGCGATGCCGGCTCGGTCAAAGAAGGAGTTGCGATGCCATCAGGCGGCGGCATTGTGCCGTCCACGCCCGGCGCGGGCAATGCACGCAGGCGACGCAGCAGGCGCAGGAAGGCCTGGCGGATCTCGTCGTTGCTGGCGGAACGCGCAGCACTACGCGCCACGACGACGAAGTCGCCTGGCTGGATTTCGGTACGTGTCTGACGCAGGATGTCGCGCAGGACGCGCTTGATCCGGTTACGCCCCACGGCGTTCGGATCAACCTTGCGGGAAACCGCCAGACCCAGCCTGGCCGGCCGGTCAGCCGGCAGCCAGTGCAGGGTCATCAGCGGATCGGACACACGGCGGGCGCCGTTGAAGACCGTTGAATATTCGGCACGCGTGCGAACCCGCGCAGAGCGAGGGAATCGCTTGCGCGGGTCTGCAGTATTCACTGTCGAAGGGATTGCGTCTGCCGCGGGGTGCGGCATGGCAATCAGGCGCTCAGGACTTTGCGGCCCTTGGCGCGGCGACGCGACAGGATCTTGCGGCCGTCAGCGGTCTTCATACGGGCACGGAAGCCGTGGTCGCGCTTACGCTTGAGGTTGCTGGGCTGGTAGGTGCGCTTCGTGGCCATTGGGGGCCTCTCGTATGAATGGGACGGAAAGAACCGGAAATTCTAGAGAGGTACCCTACCCCGCGTCAACCCCTGGCAGCTACGCGAATTCACCGGGCTGTGCAATAGCTGTGGATGTTTTTGTGAATAAGTAGGGGACAAGCATTCCGAAGGCGGGCGCTCGGTGGTAGTCTGAGCCATCCATTTCCCCCCTTTCCGGCCTGTGTTTGGGCGCCTTGTCGCGTCCATGCCCCGGCCACCGGACGATTATTGCTGATGGATGCCTGGTCCCGTAGTCTCGAGCGCCTCGAAGCGGAGTTCCCGCCGGAAGACGTTCATACCTGGTTGAAGCCGCTGCAGGCCGATCTGCGCGTGGACAGCCTGGTGCTGTATGCACCGAATGCCTTCATCGTCGACCAGGTCCGCGAGCTGTACCTGGCCCGGATCCGCGAGCTGCTGGCGCATTTCGCCGGTTTCAGCGACGTTTTTCTTGAAATCGGCTCGCGCCCGCGCCCTGTGGAGGCGCAGAACGCGCCGGTTTCCACGCCCTCGGCGCATGTGTCCAGCGAACCGCAGGTGCCCTTCGCCGGCAATCTGGACAGCCACTACACGTTCGCCAACTTCGTCGAAGGCCGCAGCAACCAGCTGGGCCTGGCCGCCGCCTTCCAGGCAGCGCAGAAGCCGGGCGACCGGGCGCACAACCCGCTGCTGCTGTACGGAGGCACGGGCCTGGGCAAGACCCACCTGATGTTCGCCGCCGGCAACGCCATGCGCCAGGCCAATCCAGGTGCAAAGGTGTTGTACCTGCGTTCGGAACAGTTCTTCAGCGCGATGATCCGGGCCCTGCAGGAAAAGACCATGGATCAGTTCAAGCGCCAGTTCCAGCAGGTGGATGCGCTGCTGATCGATGACATCCAGTTCTTTGCCGGCAAGGACCGCACCCAGGAAGAGTTCTTCCACACCTTCAACGCGTTGTTCGATGGCAAGCAGCAGATCATCCTGACCTGCGACCGCTATCCGCGCGAAGTCGAGGGCCTGGAAGCGCGCCTGAAGTCGCGGCTTGCCTGGGGCCTGTCGGTCGCGATCGAACCGCCGGACTTCGAGACCCGCGCCGCGATCGTGCTGGCCAAGGCGCGCGAACGCGGTGCCGAGATTCCCGATGATGTTGCGTTCCTGATCGCCAAGAAGATGCGCTCCAACGTGCGCGACCTCGAGGGCGCGCTGAATACCCTGACCGCCCGCGCCAACTTCACCGGCCGCGCGATCACCACCGAATTCGCCCAGGAAACCCTGCGTGACTTGCTGCGCGCCCAGCAGCAGGCGATCAGCATTCCCAACATCCAGAAAACCGTTGCCGACTACTACGGCCTGCAGATCAAGGATCTGCTGTCGAAGCGTCGGACCCGCTCGCTGGCCCGTCCCCGCCAGGTCGCCATGGCCCTGACCAAGGAACTGACCGAGCACAGCCTGCCCGAGATCGGCGACGCCTTTGCCGGTCGCGATCACACCACGGTGCTGCATGCCTGCCGCCAGATCCGGACCCTGATGGAGACCGACGGCAAGCTCCGCGAGGACTGGGACAAGCTGATCCGGAAGCTGAGCGAATGATGCACGGATGCCGATGAGGCGTCATCGCACAAAACGGTGCAGAATCCGGTAGCAAGCGCGGGACACGTTGTGGATAAAAATGCCGTTTGAAATCGCGCCAGATTTATCCACAGCTTTCCCCACCCCTTGGGGGTCGGTAATGCAGAGGGTTTCGAGGTCTGAAATACCTTTAATTACAAAGACTTAGCATTGTTTTCCAGCGATTCTGTCTCTACCAGCACCACCAAGCTTTTGATTTATTCCACATTTTTTAAAGCATAGGGGCACGGAACCACATGCGTTTCACACTGCAGCGCGAAGCCTTTCTCAAGCCGTTGGCACAGGTCGTCAACGTGGTCGAACGCCGCCAGACCCTTCCGGTTCTGGCCAATTTCCTGGTCCAGGTGCAGAACGGCCAGCTGTCGCTGACCGGTACCGACCTGGAAGTGGAGATGGTGTCGCGGATCGCGGTTGAAGATGCCCAGGACGGCGAAACCACCATTCCCGCCCGCAAGCTGTTCGAGATCATCCGCGCCCTGCCCGACGGCAGCCGGATCACCGTCTCGCAGACCGGAGACAAGATCACCGTGCAGGCCGGTCGCAGCCGTTTCACCCTGGCCACGCTGCCTTCGAACGACTTCCCGTCGGTGGATGAAGTGGAAGCCACCGAGCGCGTGGCCATCGGTGAGGCGACCCTGAAGGAGCTGATCGAGCGCACCGCGTTCGCGATGGCCCAGCAGGACGTGCGCTACTACCTCAACGGCCTGCTGTTCGACCTGCGCGGCGATGCCCTGCGTACCGTTGCCACCGACGGCCACCGCCTGGCGCTGTGTGAAACCGATCTGGCCAAGCCCAGCGGGTCCAAGCGCCAGATCATCGTGCCGCGCAAGGGTGTGACCGAACTGCAGCGCCTGCTGGAAAGCGGCGATCGCGAGATCGAGCTGGAAGTCGGCCGCAGCCACGTGCGCGTCAAGCGCGACGATGTCACCTTTACCTCGAAGCTGATCGACGGCCGCTTCCCGGACTACGAAGCGGTGATTCCGATCGGTGCCGACCGTGAAGTGAAGGTTGATCGCGAAGCGCTGCGCGCCTCGCTTCAGCGCGCCGCGATCCTGTCCAACGAGAAGTACCGCGGCATCCGCGTGGAAGTCTCGCCGGGCAACCTGAAGATCAGCGCGCACAACCCGGAACAGGAAGAAGCCCAGGAAGAGATCGAAGCCGATACCACGGTCAGCGATCTGGCCATTGGCTTCAACGTGAACTACCTGCTGGATGCCCTCTCCGCCCTGCGCGATGAGGAAGTCATCATCCAGCTGCGCGACTCCAACTCCTCGGCGCTGGTACGTGAGTCCAGCAGCGAGAAGTCGCGCCACGTGGTGATGCCGCTGCGTCTCTGACAGCTGCTGTTCCACGTGGAACCGAACGACGCCCGGGATCTTCCCGGGCGTTTTTTTTGCAGGTTCCACGTGGAGCATCGAGAAGACGCAGTTCTCCGGACGACGTCACTTCCGTCGATGGGCTCGGTTGAAATCCGTTGCCTTTCCGGGATGTTCGTCTCGATCGTTGAAAACAGGATCGCTGGATCGTAGCAATGACGAGTCGCGATTGATCGAAAGTCCAGGTGCAGGATCCGATACTCGTCGCCTGTCCCCAGATCTGGCCAGACAGGGACCGATGATCCTGCATCGCGGCGCGATGGACTTCCCTCTGCAAACGCCGCTGTCCACAGGGAAGATTCGATGCAGATTGGGGCAAGCCTAGCTTCTAAATCTGGGTATAAATCTAAAGCATGGTGGTGATGGTAGAGCCAGATCTCGTGGAAAAACACCTTATCTGACTGATTTAAAAGAAATTTATGCAACTGAAACCCCCTGTATATCGGCCTCCCAGCCTGGGGGGGAACCTGTGGATAGTTTCGAAGGCATAGCAAAAGGGCTTTTTATCCACAGATTGCCCATACCTTGTGTATAAGTCATACAGGGCAGCTGTGGACAGCGTGGAACGATCGGTCTGATTTCTTTGAAATCTGTGGAACCGCCCAGGGCGTGGGACCGTAGATTTCGAGGAATCTGCAGGTTCATCCGCTGGTACTCGTCGGCGACGAGGCAAGCGCTGTCCACGGCATCGCCTGAAATCGGCGAAATCCAAGGCTCACACCCCCGCTACCCTTCGCAGAATCGAAGGATTTCCGGGCTTGCCGAGACCCGCATCTGCTGGGATGAGGAAACAGCGCCACGTGGAACCAGCGGTCAGGGCGCAGGCAGACCTGCGGTACCTGCTCCATAGCCGGCCGGATAGCTGGCCGGGCACGTCCGGCTTGACCGATGCAGTAAGCTGATGGATTCCCTGCCCCTCTGCCGCCCCGTGCGGATGGTCTTTCGCGCCCCATGCTTATCCGCCGCCTCGCCCTGCACCAACTGCGTCGCTTCAATGCGGTGGAGCTGTCGCCCCAGCCGGGATTGAACCTGCTGACCGGCGACAACGGTGCCGGCAAGACCAGCGTGCTCGAGGCCCTGCACCTGATGGCCTATGGGCGCAGCTTCCGTGGTCGTGTCCGCGATGGATTGGTGCGCCAGGGCCAGGAAGCGCTGGAAATCTTCGTGGAATGGGACGAACAACGTGCCAATCACCCGCCGCACCGCCGAAAGGCCGGCCTGCGGCACAGTGGCCAGGATTGGAAGGGGCGTCTGGACGGCGAAGACGTGGCCCAGCTCGGCAATCTGTGCGCAGCGCTTGCGGTAGTCACATTCGAGCCAGGCAGCCATGCGTTGGTCAGCGGTGGTGGTGAACCCCGCCGCCGATTCCTCGATTGGGGCTTGTTCCACGTGGAACCTGATTTCCTGTCCCTGTGGCGCCGGTATTCGCGAGCACTGAAACAGCGCAATGCCCTGCTCAAGCAAGGTGGTCCGTCGCGTATGCTTGATACCTGGGATCACGAACTGGCTGAAGCCGGCGAACCGTTGACCAGCCGTCGGCAGCACTACCTGGAGCGTCTGCAGCAGCGCACCGTGGCGCTGGCTTCCAGCCTGGCCCCGCAGCTCGGCATCCAGGCACTGGAACTCAGCCCGGGCTGGCGTCGGCACGAGCTCCCTCTGGCCGATGCGCTGCTTCTGGTCCGGGAACGTGACCGCCAGGCCGGGTACACCTCGGTTGGACCGCACCGGGCGGACTGGAGTGTGGATTTCCAAAGCATTCCGGGTCGCGATGCACTGTCGCGTGGTCAGGCCAAGCTGACGGCATTGGCCTGCCTGCTGGCGCAGGCCGAGGACTACGCGGAACAGCGCGGCGAATGGCCGGTGATCGCATTGGACGATCTGGCCTCGGAGCTGGATCGCACCCACCAAGCGCGGGTTCTGCAGCGTCTGCTCGGTGGGCCGGCGCAGATCTTCATCACCGCCACCGAAACGCCGGCGGCGCTGCAGGAACTGACCCACATCGCCCGGTTCCACGTGGAACATGCACAGATCGTGGCTGTGCCATAGTGCGCACACCAGGGCCGCTCGACCCCGGCTGGTATAATTCGGGTTGGAATCCTTTCATTCTCGGCACATCGCTCCAAGCGGTGGCCGACCTGCGGAGCCTACGGCAAGCGCAATGAGCGACGAACAGAACACCCCGGCAAACAACGGCAATTACGACGCCAACAGCATTACCGCCCTGGAAGGCCTGGAGGCTGTCCGCAAGCGACCCGGCATGTACATCGGCGACGTGCATGACGGCACCGGTCTGCACCACATGGTGTTCGAGGTCGTCGACAACTCGATCGACGAAGCGCTGGCCGGCCACGCCGACCATGTCGCGGTGACGATCCACGCCGACGGCTCCGTCTCGGTGTCCGACAACGGTCGCGGCATTCCGACCGGCAAGCACGAGCAGATGAGCGCCAAGCTCGGTCGCGAAGTGTCGGCCGCCGAAGTGGTGATGACCGTCCTGCACGCAGGCGGCAAGTTCGACGACAACAGCTACAAGGTGTCCGGCGGCCTGCACGGCGTCGGCGTCAGCGTGGTCAACGCGCTGTCGCAGAAGCTGCTGGTGGACGTGTTCCAGAACGGCTTCCACTACCAGCAGGAATTCAGCAACGGCGCCGCCGTGACCGCGCTGGCCAAGCTGGAAACCACCACCAAGCGCGGCACCACCGTGCGCTTCTGGCCGTCGACGGTCGCCTTCCACGACAACGTGGAATTCCACTACGACATCCTGGCTCGCCGCCTGCGCGAGCTGTCGTTCCTGAACTCCGGCGTCAAGATCGTCCTTGCCGACGAACGTGGCGATGGCCGCCGTGATGACTTCCACTACGAAGGCGGCATCCGCAGCTTCGTGGAGCATCTTGCCCAGCTGAAGACCCCGCTGCACCCGAACGTCATCTCGGTCACCGGCGAGCACAACGGCATCGTCGTGGATGTGGCGTTGCAGTGGACCGACTCCTACCAGGAGACGATGTACTGCTTCACCAACAACATTCCGCAGAAGGACGGCGGCACCCACCTTGCCGGCTTCCGCGGTGCGCTGACCCGTGTGCTCAACAACTACATCGAGCAGAACGGCATCGCCAAGCAGGCCAAGATCAACCTGACCGGCGATGACATGCGCGAAGGCATGATCGCGGTGCTGTCGGTAAAGGTGCCGGACCCGAGCTTCTCCAGCCAGACCAAGGAAAAGCTGGTCAGCTCCGACGTGCGCCCGGCGGTGGAAAACGCCTTCGGCGCGCGCCTGGAAGAGTTCCTGCAGGAAAACCCGAACGAAGCCAAGGCGATCGCCGGCAAGATCGTCGACGCTGCGCGTGCACGCGAAGCGGCGCGCAAGGCCCGCGACCTGACGCGCCGCAAGGGCGCGCTGGATATCGCCGGCCTGCCGGGCAAGCTGGCCGACTGCCAGGAAAAGGACCCGGCGCTGTCCGAACTGTTCATCGTCGAGGGTGACTCGGCAGGTGGCTCGGCCAAGCAGGGCCGCAACCGCAAGAACCAGGCGGTGCTGCCGCTGCGCGGCAAGATCCTCAACGTGGAACGCGCACGCTTCGACCGCATGCTGTCCTCCGACCAGGTGGGTACGCTGATCACGGCCTTGGGCACCGGCATCGGCCGTGACGAGTACAACCCGGACAAGCTGCGGTACCACAAGATCATCATCATGACCGACGCCGACGTCGACGGCGCCCACATCCGCACCCTGCTGCTGACCTTCTTCTACCGTCAGATGCCGGAGCTGATCGAGCGCGGTTACGTCTACATCGGCCTGCCGCCGCTGTACAAGATCAAGCAGGGCAAGCAGGAGCTGTACCTGAAGGACGACCCGGCGCTGGACAGTTACCTGGCCAGCAGTGCGGTGGAAAACGCCGCGCTGGTGCCGGCCACCGGCGAACCGGGCATCGAAGGCCTGGCGCTGGAAAAGCTGCTGCTGGCCTATGCCGCCGCGCTCGATTCCATCGAACGCAATGCCCACCGCTATGACCGCAACCTGCTCGAAGCGCTGGTCGATTTCGTGCCGATGGACATGGACAGCCTGCGCAATGCGGGCGAAGGCGAAGGCCTGGATGCGCTGGCCAAGCGCCTCAACCAGGGCAGCCTGGGCAGCCCGCGTTTCAGCCTGGAACTGCAGGAGGCCAACGAGGAGCGCCCCGCCGCCGTGCTGGTGACCCGTCGCCACATGGGCGAGGAGCACATCCAGGTGCTGCCGCTGTCGGCGTTCGAAAGTGGCGAACTGCGCGCGATCCACCAGGCCTCCAAGCTGCTGCACGGGCTGGTGCGCGAAGGTGCAACGATTTCCCGCGGCGCCAAGTCGATCGAAGTCGACAGCTTCGCGAAGGCGCAGAACTGGCTGCTCGAGGAGGCCAAGCGCGGCCGCCAGATCCAGCGATTCAAGGGTCTGGGTGAAATGAATCCGGAGCAGTTGTGGGATACCACGGTGAACCCGGAGACCCGTCGCCTGCTGCAGGTGCGCATCGAGGATGCGGTCGCTGCCGACCAGATCTTCAGCACCCTGATGGGCGATGTGGTCGAACCGCGTCGTGACTTCATCGAAGACAATGCGCTGAAGGTCGCCAACCTGGATATCTGACACAATCGGGACCTGGCCGGTGCGCGGGGAGCTGCACCGGCCTTCGTCCCTTGAACGCAGGTACCTGATGTCCGCATCCGCCCCGGTCTCCGCCGCTCCGCCTCCGGTTCCGCCGCCGTCTACCCCGCCGCGCGCCGTGGCACCGTTGGCAGGTTTCTTCATCGACCTGGGCATCGCCGCCGTCACCCTGGTCGGCCTGAGCATGGTCACCGGACTGTTCTGGGGCTTCTACCGTGCGATCGTGGTCAGCCGCGCCAACGTCGCGGCCAATGGCGGTGCACTCACACCTGACAGCGCCGGCGCGGCAGTGGGCCAGCCCGGGGCCCTGGCCCAGATCCTGATGGCCCTGATCGCCACCGGTGGTGCCGCACTGCTGCTGTACTTCTGGCGGCGCCCGGCGAACGCCGGCGAACGCCTGGCCTCGCGACAGGCGCTGCGGCGTCCTTCCACCTGGGGCTGGACCCTGCTGGTGGCCACGCTGATCGTGGTTGGCAGCAACGGCGTCGCCTTCCTTTCCAAGCAGTTCGGCATCGAGCCGGTGCCGACCAACGTGGAACTGATGCAGAGCGCGATCGCGCGCTTCCCGTTGTTCCTGGTGCTGTTTGCGGTCGTCCTCGCCCCCGCCTACGAAGAGCTGCTGTTCCGTCGTGTCCTGTTCGGGCGCCTGTGGCAGGCCGGCCGCCCCTGGCTGGGCCTCATCCTCAGCAGCCTGGCGTTCGCCCTGGTCCATGAAGTGCCCGGTGTCAGCAAGAACTCGCTGCTGGGCATGGCGCAGCTGTGGCTGGTCTACGGCGGCATGGGTGCCGCCTTCTGCTGGCTGTACCGCCGCACCGGCACCCTGTGGGCGGCGATCACGGCGCATGCGCTGAACAACGCGGTGGCGCTCGCCGCAATGGTGTTCCTGGGGTCAACGTAACGCCGTGCCCGCTTGACGAAAGATTAAGCAGGTACGCTACACACTGCGCACATGAACACGGGGGCGGACCCATGAAACAACTGCTGCTGGCTCTAGTCATCACCACCGTGGTCAGTGCCTGTGCGACCACCACCTCGCCAACCGGAAGACGGCAGATGGTGGGCGGCGTATCGCAGGCACAGCTTGACCAGCTCGGCGCGCAGGCGTTTGCCGAGACCAAGCAGAAAGAGAAGATCAGCACCGATGGCCGCCAGAACGGCTACGTGCAGTGCGTGGTCAACGCGTTGGTCGCGCAGTTGCCGCCTCAGTACCGTGGCGTACGGTGGGAGACCGCCGTGTTCGTCGACAAGGAACCGAACGCCTTTGCCCTGCCCGGCGGAAAAGTGGGCGTGAACACCGGCATTTTCACCGTCGCCAAGAACCAGGACCAGTTGGCTGCCGTGATCGGCCATGAGATCGGCCATGTCATCGCGCGTCACCACGAAGAACGCATCACCCGGCAGATGGGCGCGCAGACCGGCCTGGCCGTGCTGGGCGCGCTGGCCGGTGCCGCCTATGGCGATGGCGCCGCCAGCACGGTCAACCAGCTGGGTGGGATGGGCGCGCAGGCGGCCTTCCTGCTGCCGGGTTCGCGCACGCAGGAAAGCGAGGCAGACGTGATTGGCCAGCGGCTGATGGCGCAGGCTGGATTCAACCCGGCCCAGGCCGTGGACCTGTGGCAGAACATGATGGCCGCCAGCGGCGGTCGCAGCCCGCAATGGCTGTCCACCCACCCCGATCCGGCCAACCGGATCCAGGAGCTGCGACGTGATGCACCGGGCCTGACGCCGGTCTACCAGCAGGCGCAGGCGGCCGGGCTGCGGCCAAAGTGCGGATGAGTGCGCAGTTCTATGCTGTATTGCAGCACATAAAACGATTTCTCACGCCATCTGTTTCTGATACGTTTGGCGGCTCAGATTTTTCTGACAGTCCGACTTTGCCGCTATCCGGCGGTTCGATCGAGGTGAACGATGATTTTCCGTAACCACAAAGCTGTGCTTTCCGTCCTCGTCGCGACCGCCCTGACCGGCGCCGTGGTCACCGATGCCTTTGCGCAGTCCTCGCGTTCCTCCGACCGTGGCAGCCGCGGCGGTAGCAGCAAGCAGGCCAAGGCCGAACCGCTGTACCCGAATGCGACCCGCCAGGAGCCGACCGCCAAGGCCTCGGCCAAGATGGGCAGCAAGCTGCAGAAAATGATCGACAGCTACAATAAGGAAAAGTTCCCGGAGACGCGCGAACAGGCTGACGCGATCCTGGCCGACAGCGCTTCCAACGAGTACGACAAGTCGCTGGCCGCGCAGCTGGCCTCGCAGGCCGCCTACCAGACCGACGACGTGCCGGGCGCCATCGCGTACCTGAAGCAGGTGATCCAGTTCAACGGCCTGGACAACAACGGCCACTTCCAGTCGATGCTGATGCTGGGCCAGCTGCAGCTGCAGGAAGACAAGACCGCCGAAGGCCTGGCCACCCTGGACAAGTACTTCGCAGAGAGCAAGTCGACCAAGCCGGAAGAGCTGATCGCCAAGGGCCAGGCGCTGTACCAGCTGGAGCGCTACCAGGAAGCGATCCCGGTGCTGAAGCAGGCCATCGCCGGCGCCGCCGAGCCGAAGGACAACTGGAACCAGCTGCTGATGGCGGCCCTGTCCGAAGCCGGCCAGACCGGTGAGGCCGTGCAGGCCGCAGAAGCGCTGGCGGCCAAGAACCCGACGGACAAGAAGGCCCAGCTGAATCTGGCCAACATGTACATGCAGGCTGACCAGATGCCGAAGGCCGCCGCGGTGATGGACAAGCTGCGCAGCAGCGGCCAGCTCACCGAAGAGCGCGAGTACAAGCAGCTGTACTCGATCTATGCCAACACCGAGAACAAGGAAAAGGACGTCATCGCGGTCATCAACGAAGGGTTGCAGAAGGGCATCCTGAAGCCGGATTACCAGGTCTACCTGGCGCTGGCCCAGTCCTACTACTACTCCGACCAGGTGCCGCAGGCGATCGATGCGTGGCAGAAGGCTGCCCCGCTCTCCAAGGACGGTGAGACCTACCTGAACCTGGCACGCGTCCTGCATGCCGAAGGTCGCGTCCCCGAGGCCAAGCAGGCCGCCCAGCAGGCGCTGGCGAAGGGCGTGAAGAACCAGGCGGATGCCAAAAAAATCATCAACCTGAAGTAAGTAGGAATAACGCCTGAATGCCTGCTCAGTTGATGCGCAGGCGCTCAGGATTGGTATAAGCTTGGAGGTTCCTGCGGTGTCATGCACCGCTGATCAGGGATCCCGCCCCCGGGATTCCGGCCCCACTATTGAGCTCTTGGCGCATGACGGAACAACTAGTCGTTCACCGGTACGAACAACCCGATGACAAGGGGCTGAGCTGGCCTCGCATCGTCGGCATCGCGTTTGTAATTGCCCTGCATCTGGCCGCCTTCATGATGCTCCTCATTCCCGCCGTGGCTCCCAAGGCCGTCGCGGAGAAGGAGCGCAACGTCATGGTGACCATCGTCGACGCGCCGCCGCCGCCCCCACCGCCGCCGCCGCCGCCGCCGCCGCAGGATACTCCGCCACCGCCGGTGAAGAATCTGTCGCCGCCGAAGCCGTCGCCCGTACCGCCGCCGCCGCAGGCGCCGGTCGTGGACGTGCCGGAGCCGCGCCCGAACGATATCGTCACCCCGCCGTCGCCCCCGTCGCCGCCGGCTCCGCCGACCTCGATCGAGGCCAGCGTGGACATCTCGTCGAAGGCCATGAATCCGCCGCGCTATCCGCCGGCCGCCTTCCGCGCGGGTATCCAGGGCGAAGTGATCCTGATCATTGATGTCGATGCCAACGGCAACGTCACCAATGTCACGGTGGAAAAGTCCAGCCGTAACCGCGACCTGGACCGTGCTGCGATGGAAGCAGCTCGCAAGTGGCGCTTCAACGCCGCTGAATCTGGCGGTAAGAAGGCGGCAGGTCGCGTTCGCGTCCCGGTCAACTTTGCGCTGAACTGATGCGTCCGGGTGGCCCTCCGGCCACCCCCGCTCCCGGTTCGATTGTTTAGCTTAGCTACATCCTTTATCACCACACACAACAAAGGTAAGCGTCATGCTGCAGGAAATTTTCATCGCCGCTGCTGCCGGGGGCAATCCGTCCAACGCCCTGTCGCAGATGGGCTTCGAGCACCTGATCCACGAAATGACCACCAAGCCGGGTGATTTCGCGGTTTCCTGGGTCGTGCTGCTGACCCTGATCGCCATGTCGGCCATGTCCTGGTACTGGACCGTCATCAACATCTTCCGTGCCACCCGCCTGAAGAGCGCCGCTGACCGCGTCGTCAGCCTGTTCTGGGACACCCCGAACGCGCAGGACGCCATCCGTGCGATGGAAGAGCAGCCGGCTTCGGAGCCGTTCTCGAAGATCGCCCTGGACGCTGCCCAGGCCGCTGCCCACCACCAGCGCGCTGAAGGCGGTGCTACCGGCGGCGTCGGTGAGAACCTGAGCCGTTCGGAGTTCGTCGACCGCGCTCTGCGCCAGGCCGTCACCCGCGAAAGCAACAAGCTGCAGTCGGGCATGACCCTGCTGGCCACCGTCGGCGCGACCGCTCCGTTCGTCGGTCTGCTGGGTACCGTGTGGGGCATCTACGGCGCGCTGATCAAGATCGGTGCCACCGGCTCCGCTTCGATCGACGCCGTTGCCGGCCCGGTGGGTGAAGCGCTGATCATGACCGCGATCGGTCTGTTCGTCGCAATCCCGGCCGTGTTCGCCTTCAACTTCTTCAGCAAGATCAACAGCGCGACCA
This sequence comes from Stenotrophomonas sp. YJH_SMC_127, assembly GCF_059372445.1. Taxonomy (NCBI): domain Bacteria; kingdom Pseudomonadati; phylum Pseudomonadota; class Gammaproteobacteria; order Lysobacterales; family Lysobacteraceae; genus Stenotrophomonas; species Stenotrophomonas sp. YJH_SMC_127. Next base: position 72,096 of record NZ_JCAFVO010000007.1, read on the forward strand.
TCAGCAAGTTCGATACCTTCGCGCACGACCTGCACGACTTCTTCGCCACCGGTTCGCGCGTCCGCTAATTGCGGCGCGCGTCACCCAGCGACGAAGTAAGTAGTCACCAAGATCTAGACGGAGCCCGTTATGGCTTTCAGTAGTGGTAACAGCGGCGGCCCCATGGCCGACATCAACGTTACGCCCCTCGTGGACGTGATGCTGGTGCTGCTGATCATCTTCATCATCACGGCGCCCCTGATGTCCCACAAGGTCAAGGTGGATCTGCCGGAAGCCAACCTGATCCAGAAGCCGGAAGATGCTGAAAAGCGTCCGAACCCGATCACGCTGGCAGTCAAGGAAGACGGCTCGATCTACTGGAACGACGAAGAAATCAACAAGCAGACTCTCGAGTCCCGCTTGGCGACCGCCGCACAGCAGACCCCGCAGCCGCCGCTGAACCTGCGTGGTGACCGCACCACCAAGATGCGCGTCATCAACGACCTGACCAAGGTCGCGCAGGAACAGGGCATGCTGGACGTCGGCTTCGTTGCGACCAAAGAAAAGGGGCAATAAGCCATGGCATTCAGTAGTGGTGGTGGCAAGGGCCCCATGGCAGACATCAACGTCACGCCCCTCGTGGACGTGATGCTGGTTCTGCTGATCATCTTCATCGTGACCGCGCCGATCATGACGTACCCGATCGCCGTGGACCTGCCGCAGCGCGTGCTCAACCCACCGCCGCAGCTGGTCGAACCGCCGCCGCCGATCGAACTGAAGATCGACGCCAGCAACCAGGTCTCGTGGAACAACAGCCCGATCAATACCAGCGAGCTGCAGCAGCGGATGGAGCAGGAGGTCCAGCGTGACCCGACCAACCAGCCGGAACTGCGCATCGACGCCAGCCCGGATTCCGAGTACGACGTGATGGCCAAGGTTCTGGCCGCCGCGAAGAATGCTCAGATGAAGAAGATCGGATTTGTGCAGCAGTAAACGCTACACCGCAATACAACAGTCATGACGCGACTGCAGACGCCCCTGGAAACAGGGGCGTTTTTTTGTGTTCTCGTCGTGGCGCACGGGTTGGGGTCAGATCCCTTTTCCTGAGGAAAAGGGATCTGAGCCCATCCGACCCCATCCGGCAGCAGGCGCCGCTATGATCGGCGGATGCTCGCCCTCTTCGACTCCCTGCGCCATTGGCTCGACGGCATCGCCCACCTCGGCACGATCCTGGCGGTGGCCTACCTGCTCTACCTGTTCGCGCTGGCGGGCTGGATCATGCTGCAGAAGCGCGAGCCGGTGGCCACGCTGAGCTGGATCCTTTCGCTGGCACTGCTGCCCTACCTCGGGCTCTTCATCTACTACCTGCTGGGGCCGCAGAAGGTGAAGCGGCAACGGCTGCGTCGTGGCCGTGCACGCTCGGGCATGGAGCACTACAGCGATGTCTGCCCGCCCGATTCGGACTGCACCGAGCTGGCCAAGGTTGCCCAGGCCACCACCGGACTGGCGCCCAGCAGTGCCACCGAGGTGACCTGGCTGGTCGACGGCGCAGCCACCTATGCCGCGCTGCTCGACGCGATCGCGCAGGCGCGCGACCACGTGCACCTGGAGTACTACATCTTCAACCCCGACCATGCCGGCACCGCACTGCGCGATGCCCTGGTCGAACGTGCGCAGGCCGGTGTGCAGGTGCGCCTGCTGCTGGATGCGGTGGGCTCTTCCGCCCTGCCCCGGCGCTTCCTGCAGCCACTGCTGGACGCCGGCGGCGAAGCGATCTGGTTCCATCCGCGACAGCTGCTGAAGCCGTTCAAGCGCCCGTGGCTGAACCTGCGCACCCACCGCAAGCTGGTGATCGTCGACGGTCGCCTCGCCTTCACCGGCGGCATCAACATCACTGACGAGGAAGACGAGAGCCGCAGGCCCGACGCTTACCGCGACCTGCACATGCGTATCCGCGGCCACGTGGTGCGCAGCCTGCAGCTGGTGTTCGCCGAGGACTGGCTCTATGCCAGTGGCCAGGACCACTCGCGTTTCGACATCGCCCGCCTGTGGCCGGCCGACATGCCGCTGCGTGCGGATGGATCGATCAGCGCCCAGGTGCTGGTGTCCGGGCCCGACTCGGGCTGGGAGACCATCCACCGCCTGCACGTGGCGGCGATCCAGGAAGCACACGAGCGCGTGTGGCTGGTGACGCCCTACTTCGTGCCCGGTGAAGCAGCGAGGATGGCGCTGACCTCGGCCGCGCTGGGCGGCCTGGACGTGCGCCTGCTGGTGCCGAAGATGAGCGACTCCTGGTTCGTCACCCAGGCCGCACGGTCCTACTTCGACGAACTGCTGCACGCGGGCGTGAAGATCTACGAGTACGGCCCGCGCATGCTGCATACCAAGGCGTTCATCGCCGACGACGATGTCTGCATCGTCGGCAGCGCCAACTTCGACCACCGCAGCTTCCGGCTGAACTTCGAACTGTCGATGATGATCAGCGACCGTGACCGCGTCGCTGCGCTGGCCGAACTGCTGCAGGGCGAATTCGACCGTTCCACGCGGGTGCACGACCAGGCCGGCCGCTCGCTGTGGCTGCACCGCCTGCCCGAGGCCTTCGCCCGGCTGGCCTCGCCGCTGCTCTGACGCAGCGCTACACTGCGGCGATCATCCGGGGAGCCCGACTATGTACTGGTTGTACCTGCTGCTGGCGCTGGGCTGCTTTGCCTTCGCCCTGAAGACCCCGAGCGCGGGGTTGATGACCCTGTGCCTGCTGGCGGCGCTCGGCTTCCTGCTGGCCTGGGTGCGCGGCCGCTACGTGGCCCGCTTCGGTGACCTGCAGCGCGACCCGGCCACGCTGATCGATGCCGAGGAGCTGCGCCGCCTGCGCGAACAGGCCCAGGCCCGCCGCACTGACGACCACAACGACCACGACCCGTCCCCTCTTTCCAAGTAGTCCCGTTCCATGACCCAGCTCAGCGTCAACGTCAACAAGATCGCCGTCCTGCGCAATTCGCGCGGCGGCGCCGAACCGGACGTGGTGCGCGCCGCCCAGGCCTGCCTGGATGCCGGCGCGCATGGCATCACCGTGCATCCGCGGCCGGACCGCCGGCATATCACCGCCGAGGACGTGCTGGCCCTGTCCACGCTGACCCGCGCGCGTGGCGTTGAATTCAACATCGAAGGCAATCCGTTCGCGCCGCCGCGCGAGGGCTACCCGGGGCTGCTGCCGCTGTGCGAACAGACCCGTCCGGCGCAGGCCACCCTGGTCCCCGATGATGATGGCCAGATCACCTCCGACCACGGTTTCGACTTCGAACGCGATGCCGAGCGCCTGCGTCCGCTGGTGGCTGCGCTGAAGGCCATGGGGTGTCGGGTCAGCCTGTTTGTTGACGCGGGCAACCCATTGCTGGAGCAGGCAGCCGAGGTGGGGGCGGACCGCATCGAGCTGTATACCGGGCCCTATGCAGAGGCGCATGCGGCGGGCGATGCCGATGCGATGCTGGCGCTGTTCGCCACTGCTGCCCGACGAGCGCAGGCCGTCGGCCTGGGTGTCAATGCTGGCCACGACCTGTCGCAGGACAACCTGCGCGACTTCCTGGCCCACGTGCCGGAGGTGCTGGAGGTGTCGATCGGTCATGCGCTGATCGGCGAGGCACTGTACGACGGGCTGGATGCCACCGTGCGCGGGTACCTGGCGCTGCTTTGATGCATTGCAGCCGAGCGTAGGCTCGGCTCCACAAGGTCTCTGCATCAACTGTAGAGCCGAGCCCATGCTCGGCTCAGCCTCGCCCTGAACCCTTCAGGCGGCCGTCGCAGCCATTGAGACGGCCACGACGTACCCTGCCGCAATGGGTATTGCGATCAAGGGCCGAGGTTCCACGTCCCACCTTGCCGGGCGCTTTGAAAGCACCGTCAGCGAGGCGGTGGACGACGGCTGGGCGGTCGACGAAAGCGAAGAGTTCCTGGCCCCGCGCCTGCGCACCGAAGTACGCGCCGAAACCGCGCGCAGCATCATCACCCGCAACAACTCGCCCGACGTCGGCTTCAGTCAATCGGTGAATCCCTACCGCGGTTGCGAGCACGGCTGCTCGTACTGCTTCGCCCGCCCTTCGCATGCCTATCTGAACCTGTCGCCGGGGCTGGACTTCGAGACCAAGCTGTTCGCCAAGACGAATGCGCCGCAGCTGCTGCGCAAGGAACTGTCGAAACCGGGCTATGTGCCGCAGCCGATCGCACTGGGCATCAACACCGATGCGTACCAGCCGATCGAACGCAAGTTCAAGCTGACCCGCCAGCTGATTGAAGTGATGCTGGAGACCCGGCATCCGTTCTCGCTGATCACCAAGAACGCACTGGTCGAGCGCGACATCGATCTGCTCGCGCCGCTGGCCGCGGAGAACCTGGTCAGCGTGCACTTCTCGGTGACCTCGCTGGACCCGCATCTTTCCGCGAAGCTGGAACCGCGTGCATCAGCGCCACATGCACGGCTGCGCGCGATGAAGCGCCTGCATGACGCCGGCATTCTGGTCGGTGTGATGGTGGCGCCGGTGATTCCCTGGATCAACGACAGCGAGCTGGAAGCCGTGCTGGAGGCTGCGCACGACGCAGGTGCGAGCACCGCCGGTTACGTGCTGCTGCGCCTGCCGCTGGAAGTGGCACCGCTGTTCCGCGACTGGCTGGATACGCACCATCCCGATCGCGCTGCGCACGTGATGAGCACCATCCAGCAGCTGCGCGGTGGCAAGGACTACGACAGCCAGTTCGGCACGCGTATGCGTGGCCAGGGCGTGTATGCCGATCTGTTGAACAACCGCTTCAAGCTGGCACGCAAGCGTCTGGGCTTCAATGCACAGAACAGCCATTGGCCGAAGCTGGATTGCAGCCGGTTCCAGAAGCCGCTGCCGCCGAAGAAGGAGTCGCCGCAGGGCTCGTTGTTCTGAGTCCGTCAGTCGAGCATGGCTCGACTCTACATACGCGGCCGACGAGCAGCTCGGCATTACCCCCCAAACAACTTCTGCGCACTCTGGAACAGGATCCAACTCGTCGCGATGAACTTGTCGCCACCCTGCGGCCGGTTGCCACGATGGGTGTGGGTGAACGCCGTCGGGGCGATCAGCAGGCTGCCGGTACGCGGCGCGATCTTGCGGCCCTGGAACAGGAACTCGGTTTCACCTTCGTCAAAGTCGTCGTTGAGGTACAGCGTCCACAGCACATGCCGGTGCAGTGTCTCGGCCTGCGCATCCTTCGGGTACAGCTCGCAGTGCCAGTACGGGTAGCCGCCCTCGCCCGCCGCATACCACTGCAGGTTGATCGCACCCGGGCGCAGGCAGGTGCGGGCCAGATCGGCCAGCTGCTGCTGCGGCATGTCGGGGAAGTCCTCGGCAGACAGGCGTCGCGGTTGGCCGTTGCTGTCCTGGATCTGCAACATCAGCGGCGCGATCAACGCCTGTGGATAACGGCGTAGATAAGTCAGCAGGCCGTTGAACACCGCAATCTGCAGCTGCTGATCAACATCCTGCCAGCCGTCCAGGCCACTGATGCGCAGATCCTTGCTGTGCTTGAGTTCCGGGAACACACCACTGCCCACCGCACCGGGCAGCAGGCCACGCGTGGCACGCATGCGCTCGACGATCGCCGCGCAGACCTCGCTGGGGACGGCGTTGTGGATGACTTCGACGAAATCGACCGGGCCCTGCTCGTGCATGCGTGCATTCCTTAGGCGGCAACGGCTTGATGGTGCCGTTTGCCGCCCTCGGTGTCACCCCACGGTCATGTCATCGATCTGCCATGACCGCTGTCAGGCGATCGGTTGTCAGCCCTGTGCGTCGTCGTGTGCGTGGTGGTAGCGCACGGCCTCGGCCACTTCCTCGCGCGAACCGAGGAACACCGGCACGCGCTGGTGCAGCTGGTCGGGCTGGATGTCGAGGATGCGCTCGCGGCCGGTCCAGGCGGCACCGCCGGCCTGCTCGACCAGCAGGCCCATCGGGTTGGCTTCGTACATCAGGCGCAGCTTGCCGGCCTTGGACGGGTCCTTCTTGTCCCACGGGTAGATGAAGATGCCGCCGCGGGTAAGGATGCGATGCACGTCGGCCACCATGCTGGCGATCCAGCGCATGTTGAAGTTCTTGCCGCGTACGCCTTCCTTGCCCGCCAGCAGGTCGCCGACGTAGGCCTGCATCGGCGCTTCCCAGTGGCGCTGGTTGGACATGTTGATCGCGAATTCCTGGGTGGCCGCCGGGATCTGCATGTTCTCGGTGGTCAGCACGAACTCGCCCTTCTCGCGGTCCAGGGTGAAGGCGTGGGTGCCATGGCCGACGGTCAGCACCAGCTGGGTGCTGGGCCCGTAGATGCAGTAGCCGGCGGCGATCTGCTTGCTGCCCGGCTGCAGGAAGGCGTCGTCGCCCGGCAGCTCGACATTGGTCGGGCAGCGCAGCACGGAGAAGATGGTGCCGACGGAGACGTTGACGTCGATGTTGGAGCTGCCATCGAGGGGATCGAACAGCAGCAGGAAATCACCGCGGGGATAGATGTCCGGCACCGGCTGGCTGTGGTCCATTTCCTCCGAGGCGCAGGCGGCGAGGTGGCCACCCCAGGCGTTGGCTTCGAGCAGGATCTCGTTGCTGATGACGTCGAGCTTCTTCTGCGCTTCACCCTGCACGTTGCCGGTACCGGCGTCGCCGAGCACGCCACCGAGGGCGCCCTTGCTGACGGCGATGGAGATGCTGGTGCAGGCGCGGGCGACGACCGCGATCAGCTGGCGCAGGTCGGCATTGATGCGGCCGGCGTGCTGTTCCTGGATCAGGAAGCGGGTCAACGAAGTACGGGACATGAGCGGGCAGGTCTCGGCAGCGGGAAAACGCCTATTGTCGCCCGTCTGGCGGGGGCGTGCGTGAGCGCGGGAAGGCGTAATCGTTTCCAGATGCGTTGCGCTTGTGGCGCCTTCCTTTTGTCGAGGCGCGTGGAAGGGGGAGGCGATGCAGGACACGCTGCAAGTACGTCCATGTAAGCTCGATGGCGCCATCCATGGCGCCAACGGTCCTGCATCACCTCCCCCTCCCACGCGCTTCAGGGTTCGCCGCGAGCGCGGTGGGGATGGCAAAGGCAAGAGCAAAAGCAAAAAACAAAGGCGCCTTTCGGCGCCTTTGTCCTCAAGCTACTGGAGCGTTGCTTCAGCCCTTGGCGACGGTGGCCACGGCCTTGGCGACGTATTCCAGGTTGTTCTGGTTCAGCGCGGCCACGCAGATACGGCCGGTGCCGACGGCGTAGATGCCGAACTCGTCGCGCAGGCGCTCGACCTGCTCACGGCTCAGGCCGGAGTAGGAGAACATGCCGGCCTGCTCGTTGATGAAACCGAACTGCGGTGCACCGGCAGCGGCCAGCTTCTCGACCAGGCCGTGGCGCAGGGCGTGGATGCGCTCGCGCATCTCGGTCAGCTCCTGCTCCCACATCGCACGCAGTTCCGGGTTGGTCAGCACGCCGGCCACCAGTGCAGCGCCGTGGGTGGATGGGCTGGAGTAGATGGTGCGGATCACGCGCTTGACCTGCGATTGCACGGCCTTGGCGTCAGCGGCGGTCGGCGCCACCATCGACAGCGCACCCACGCGCTCGCCATACAGCGAGAACGACTTGGAGTACGAGTTGGCGACGATGAAGCTGTCGATGCCGGCTTCGGCGATGATGCGCACCGCTGCGCCGTCCTGCTCGATGCCCTTGTCGAAGCCCTGGTAGGCCATGTCGATGAAGGGGAACAGCTGCTTGTCCTTCAGCAGTTGCGCGACCTGCTTCCACTGGGTGACCGTGAGGTCAGCGCCGGTGGGGTTGTGGCAGCAGGCGTGCAGCAGCACCACGGTGCCGGCTTCCAGCTTGCCCAGGTCGGCCAGCATGCCGTCGAAATCGACGCCATGGGTGCCCGGGTCGAAGTAGGTGTAATCCAGCACCTCGAAACCGGCGGCGCTGAACACCGCACGGTGGTTTTCCCAGCTCGGGTTGCTCAGCGCAACGGTGGCGTGCGGCAGCAGCTTCTTCAGCACGTCGGCGCCGACGCGCAGCGCACCGCTGCCACCAACGGTCTGCGCGGTGGTCACGCGGCCGGCGGCCAGCAGCGGCGAATCCTTGCCGAACACCAGCTCACGCGTCGCCTGCGTGTACGCCGGCAGGCCATCGATCGGCAGGTAGCCGCGCGGTTTGGCTTCAGCGGCGAGCTGCTGCTCGATCTGCTTGACGGCGCGCAGCAGCGGAATGCGGCCGCTCTCGTCGTAGTAGATGCCCACACCCAGGTTGACCTTGGTCGGGCGGCTGTCGGCGTTGTACGCCTCGGTCAGGCCCAGGATCGGGTCGCCTGGGACCAGTTCCACGTTTGCAAAGAAGGACACGGCGGTACTCGTTCGGTAGACGGAAAGGGGGAGGAAGTGCGCTACGCGGTCCGCGGCTTTTCGGCCGGAAACAGCCCATCGTAACAAAGCCTGCCGGGGCTGGCCGCCGCCATCGTCATCCGCGGCCCCGTACCATGGCGTGCGTTGCCGCCCGATCCATCAACCTGAATCATGAATCCCGCCGCACGACGCCGTTGCCTGCCGCTGTCCGCCCTGCTGCTGTCGCCTTGGACGGCGGTGGCCGAGCCTGCGCCCACCGCCCTGCCTGCGGTGCAGGTACAGGCCGCCCGGGTGCCGGGCATCGATCCGTTCGCGCTGCCGGCCAGCCAGGACACGGTCTGGATCGACGCCAGCCGCGCGGGCACCGGTGCGCAGCTGTCTGAGGCCTTGGCCGGGGTCCCCGGACTGCTGGCACGTGACCGGCAGAACTTCGCCCAGGACACGCAGCTGTCGATTCGTGGCTTCGGCGCACGCTCGACCTTCGGCGTGCGCGGGGTGCGGGTGCTGATCGACGGCGTGCCGGCCACCATGCCTGACGGCCAGGGCCAGCTGTCGCATGCCAGCCTGTTGGGCGCCGAGCGCATCGAGGTGCTGCGCGGGCCGTTCTCGGCGCTGTACGGCAATTCCTCCGGCGGCGTGCTGCAGGTCTGGAGCGCGCAGGGCCAGGCCGGTGACCCGTGGCGGTTGCGCGTGAATGCCGGCGCCGACAACACCCTCAGTGTCGGCGCACAGCTCAAGGGTGCCGGCCCAGCGCTGGACTACAACATCGCGGCCAATCACTTCCGCACCGATGGCTGGCGGGACCACAGCCGTGCGCGCCGCGAATCGCTCAACGCACGCATTGGTGGTGATCTGGGCGGTGGGCGGCTGGAGCTGCTGCTCAATGCGCTGGATGCCCCCGATGCGCAGGATCCGCTGGGCCTGAGCCGTGCCCAGGTGGCGGCTGATCCGCGCCAGGCCACGGCAGTCGCGCACCAGTACAACACCCGCAAATCGGTGCGCCAGCAGCAGGCTGGCCTGCGCTGGACCCGGGAGACCGGGGCAGAGCGCTGGCAATTGATGGGCTATGCCGGCCAACGCACGGTGACCCAATACCTGCCGATTCCGCCGGCACCCCAGACCAACAGCCCGCTGCATGCCGGCGGCGTGATCGATCTGCAGGGCGGGTATGGCGGGCTGGACGCGCGCTGGGGCTGGCACGGCGATCTGGCCGGCCGGCCGCTGGACCTGGTGGCCGGGCTCAGCGCCGACCGCCAGCGCCAGCACCGCACCGGCTACGAGAACTTCGTGGGCAGCGCCCCCGGGGTGCGCGGGCGCCTGCGCCGTGACCAGATCGATACCGTGCAGAACGTGGACCAGTTCGCCCAGGCCTGGTGGCAATGGAGTCCGCGCTGGTCGCTGCTGGCCGGGGTGCGCCACAGCGCGGTGCGTTTCGACTCGGACGATCGCTACATCACCACCCGCAACCCGGATGACAGCGGCCACCGGCGCTACCAGGCGACCACGCCGGTGGCAGGCGTCAGCTTCGAGGCCAGCCCGCAGTGGCGCCTGCATGCCGCCGTGGGGCGTGGATTCGAGACCCCCACCTTCAACGAGCTGGGGTATCGCGCCGATGGTCAGGCGGGCCTGGCGCTGGATCTGGCGGCCGCCCGCAGCCGCAGCCTGGAGCTAGGCAGCAAGTGGCACGCACAGGATGGAACCCAGCTCGATGTCAGCCTGTTCCGTGCAGATACCGACGATGAGCTGGCAGTTGCCAGCAACATCGGCGGTCGCAGCACGTATCGCAACATCGGCCGCACCCGCCGCCAGGGTGTGGAACTGCAGTATCGCCAGCCGCTGGCCGAGCAGCTGGAGCTGCAGCTGGCGTGGACCTGGCTGCAGGCGCAGGCGCGTTCGCCGTACCTCACCTCCAACACCCTGGTTGCCGCCGGCAGCCGCCTGCCCGGGGTACCGCGCCAGCAGGCCTTTGCCCGGCTGCAATGGTCGCCCGGCCAGTGGCAGTGGGCGCTGGAGGCCTCCGCCGGCAGTGATACCGTAGTCAACGACGTGGCGACCGAACGCGCGCCCGGCTTCGCCCTGCTGCATCTGGAAGGCGGCCGTCGCTGGGCCCTGCCGGGTGGCGAGCTGCGCGCCTTCGCCCGGATGGAGAACGTACTGGACCACGCCTACATTGGCTCGGTGATCGTCAACGATGGCAACGGGCGCTTCTACGAACCGGGACCGGGACGGCGGGCCAACGTCGGCCTGCAATGGTCGTGGCGTTGAAGGGGTAGTGCCGGCCGCTGGCCGGCATCGCGCCGTGCAGGACGTCAGGAGGTTGCCGGCCAGCGGCCGGCACTACCCGTCAGTCGGGGGCCTTGGCTGGCACGAACGGCGATGTCGGGTCGCTGGCCGGGAAGGTCTCCTCCAGCGCTTCGTCCTGGTTGTCGCTGGCGCGCTGCTTGCGTTCGCGGCGCTTGAGCGGGCTTTCCTGGCCACCGCGATGGCGGTCACCGCCATCCTTGCGGTCCTGCGCTGCCTGTTCAGCCTCGTGCTTCACCGGCAGATGGTCGCTCCCGTGCTCGGCATCGAAGAACGGTGCGCCGGTGCCACGGTAGTCGGCGTTGTCGGCATCGCGTTTGCCGCGCTGCTCGCCCGGAATGGGCGGGTGGTTCGCGCGCAGCGGGTCGCGGGAGGTCTCTCGGCTCATGGTCTGGCTACCTGCGCTCGGGGTTCCCACTACACCGCGACGCAGGTAAAGCCGCCGCGAACCTGGCGTCATGAACATCTCGCTCACCCGCTGGTAACGGCACCGCGCGTATTCCTGCCCACCCGCCCCCGCTGCAGGAGCCGGCCATGCCCCGTCTTGAACGACCCGCACCGTCCGTGTTCAACGCCCTGCTCGATCCGCTCGGCCAACGTACCGCGCAGCGCCGCACGCGCCGCCATGAGGATCCGCAGGCGGTGGCCCAGGACTATCTGCAGTACATGCTCAGTGACTACGAGGAACGTCGCGGGCAAAGTCATCGCAACTGGCGTGACCTGTGCCCGGTCTATGCCTTCGCGTTGACCACCCATGCTGCCGACTGGCCGCGCGGTGACGCTGCCGATACCTGCGAGGAATTGGCCGAGCACTGGGAACAGATGCGCGGGCAGTCGCGGCTGGGCTGGTCGCAGGCGCGGCCGGTGGTGGAGGACGCCTGGCGCGCGCTGGACCATATTCCGGCGGCGGCGGTGAGGCCGTTGCTGCAGTAGTGCCGGCCGCTGGCCGGCAACCCCAGGACACTTCAGGCCGCGAGCTCTGCCGGCCGGCGGCCGGCACTACCGCACCTGCGTGGAACCCACGTGCACGGTATCGACACGGGTGGTTTACACCGCCCATCCGAAGCTGGGTGCCCTGCCCCATCAAAGGTGCGTCCATGGCCCGCCCGATCTGGACCGGTACGCTGTCCTTCGGACTGCTCAATGTGCCGGTGTCGCTGATGTCCGGCGAACGCAAGGTTGACCTGCAGTTCCGCATGCTCGACTCGCGCGATCGCAAGCCGATCCGTTTCGAAAGGGTCAACGCCGACACCGGCGAGGAAGTGCCCTGGAAGGACATCGTCAAAGCCTATGAGTACGACAAGGGCAGTTATGTCGTGCTGGAGGAAGGCGACATCCGCTCGGCGGCGCCGGAAAGCCACGAAGCGGTGGAGGTGGAATCCTTCGTGGACGCAGCGCAGATCGACCCGCGCTACTACGAGAAGCCGTACCTGCTGGTGCCCGGCAAGAAGGCCGAAAAGGGCTACGTGCTCCTGCGCGAAACGCTGCGCAGTACCGGAAAGGTAGGCATTGCCCGGGTGGTGGTGCGCACGCGCGAGTACCTGTGTGCGGTGATGCCGCATGCGGACGCGCTGGTGCTGATGATCCTGCGCTATCCGCAGGAACTGGTGGATCCCGAGGACTACAAGCTGCCTGCCGGCAAGCTGTCCGACTACCGCATCACCAGCAAGGAAACGGCGATGGCCGAGCAGTTGATCGAGTCGATGTCCGGCGATTGGGACCCATCGCACTACCACGATGAATTCCGCGAGCGCCTGCAGCGGGTGCTGAACAAGCGCATCAAGTCCAAGGGCGGCACCACGCGGGTGGAAGATGAGCCCGCACCACACGAGGATGCGACAACGAACGTTGTCGACTTCATGGCGTTGCTGCAGAAGAGCCTGGATGCGAACAAACGCACGCCGGCGAAGAAGACCGCAACGCGCAAGGCAGCCGCAAAGTCGACGGTGAAGAAGGCCGCAAAGAAGACAACGAAGAAGGCTGCAAAGAAGGCCGCACCACGGCGCAAGGCAGGTTGAACCATGTCGCTGCACCAGTACCGGCGCAAGCGCCGGCTTGGCGGAGGCACAGGGCAGACGCCGGAGCCTGACGACACACCCGCACGCGGTGATCCGCAGCGGCGGCCAACCTTCGTCATCCAGCTGCATCATGCCAGTTCGCGCCACTATGACTTCCGCCTTGAGATGGACGGCGTGCTGAAGAGCTGGGCGGTGCCGAAAGGTCCTTCGCTTCGCGTCGGCGAGAAGCGGCTGGCCGTGGAAGTGGAAGATCACCCGTTGTCCTACGCTGGCTTCGAGGGCGACATTCCCGAAGGCCACTACGGCGCGGGGCACGTGGAGGTGTTCGATCAGGGCACCTGGGCCTGCGAAGGCGATCCACTGCAGGCGCTGGCAGCTGGAAAGATCGACTTCGTACTGCATGGACAACGCCTGGCCGGTGGCTGGAAGCTGGTGCGCACGGCAATGAAGGGACGCCAGGTGCAGTGGCTGCTGATCAAGCGCGACGACGAGCAGGCGCGCGATGCCGAAGCAGACGATCTGCTGGACGCGCACGTGCCCAAGCGCGCATCCACCGTGATGAAGCGCACTGAGGGGAAGGCAGGGCGTGCTGTGCCCGCCGCACGCACGGCTACCCGCAAGGCCGATGCACGCTGGCATGCGCGCGCGCTGAAACTGGACGGCGCACGTGACACGCCCTACCCGCATGGGTTCAAACCGCAATTGACCGATCATCGCGACAGCGCGCCGGACGGCGCGCGTTGGCTGCACGAGATCAAGTGGGACGGCTATCGCCTGCTGGCCGATCTGCACGACGGCGAGGTGAAGCTCCGCTCCCGCAATGGCCTGGATTGGACCGATGACTTCCCCGAGGTCGTGCAGGCCGTGCAGGCGCTGCCGGTGCGCGATGCGCGCCTGGACGGTGAGCTGGTGGTGCTGGACAAGGAAGGGCGCAGCGATTTCGCAGCGTTGCAGCGCGTGATCGATGGAAGCTCGAAGCAACCGCTGCGCTACATCGTGTTCGATCTTCCGGGTGTGGCCAACGCGGACATCAGTCGTGCGCCATTGCTGGAACGCAAAGCGCTGCTGAAGGATCTCATCGGACCGGTGCCCGGCATCCTGGCCTTCAGCGAACATGTGATCGACCAGGGCCCGCAGGTGTTCGATGCCAGTGGCCAGGCCGGATTCGAAGGCATCGTCAGCAAGCAGGTGGATGCCCCGTACGTGAATACCCGCGCGCGCAGCTGGGTGAAGGTGAAGCACGAAGACACCGACGAGTTCATGATTGTCGGCTACACGGCCCCCAGGGGCTCGCGGGTGGGTTTCGGATCATTGTTGCTGGCAACGCCGGACAAGGAGGGTCTGCGCTATGTGGGCCGCGTCGGTACCGGCTTCGACGACGAGAACCTGCGCGCGCTGCTCAAGGCATTGCAGCCACTGGCAGTAAAGACGCCCGTGCTGCAGCTTCCGGCGCATGTGCCGTTCCGCGCCGCCAGCGTGCGCTGGGTGAAGCCGGTGACGGTGGCGGAAGTGGCGTTCCGTGGCTGGGGCAAGGAAGGCCTGCTGCGCCAGGCCAGTTTCAAGCGGCTGCGCAGCGACAAGCAGAAGGAGGACCTGGGAATGAGCAACGCAACGGCAGTTGCTGAAGCCGGGGGCGAGGTCCAGATCACGCATCCGGAGCGGGTGGTGTTTCCCAGTCAGGGACTGGGCAAAGGCGACGTGGCCGACTATTACCGGCGCATGGCGCGCTGGATCCTGCCCGAAATTGCGGGACGGCCGCTGTCATTGCTGCGCTGCCCCGATGGGGTGGGCAAGGCCTGTTTCTTCCAGAAGCATCATGGCCCCGGCCTGGGCGACGCGGTGCACGCGGTGCCCCTGCAGCAGAAGAGCGGCCGCGAGGACTACGTCTATATCGACGACGCACGGGGCCTGCTGCAGCTGGTGCAGATGAACACGCTGGAGCTGCATCCGTGGGGTGCGACCGTAGCAGACACCGAGCATCCGGATCGACTGGTATTCGATCTCGATCCTGGCAACGGCGTCAGCTGGGCACAGGTGAAATCGGGTGCACGTGATGTGCGTGATCGTCTGCAGCAGGTGGGCCTGGAGAGCTTCGTGCGGCTGTCTGGCGGCAAGGGGCTGCATGTGGTGGTACCGCTGCAGCCCAAGGCTGGCTGGGACGAGGCGAAGGCGTTCTGCGAGGCCTTTGCGCAGGCAATGGCAAAGGAGCAACCTGATCGCTATGTGGCGACGATGAGCAAGGCCAAGCGCAGTGGCGTCATCTTCATCGACTGGTTGCGCAACACCCGTGGGGCCACCAGCGTGTGCTCGTGGTCGCTGCGCGCGCGCGATTCCGCCGGTGTGGCAGTGCCGCTGCGCTGGGAGGAACTGGCGCGTATCAGGGCCGCCGACGCCTTTCCCATGGGCAAGGCGCTGGCGAGGGCGCAACGCCTGAAGAGTGACCCATGGCAGGGCATCACGCAGTTGAAGCAGACGCTGCCGTCGCTGAAGCGGTAGTGCCGGCCGCTGGCCGGCAACGGCAGGATGGCCGAGGTTGCCGGCCAGCGGCCGGCACTACCTGCATGCGCTCAGCGCGGATCGCGCGAGGCGCGACGGCCGAACCACCAACCGGCCAGCAGTTGCAGCGGCAGCGATGTCAGCAGCGAAATGACGAACCAGAACGGGAAATCCGCACCGGCCGTCCACATCGCGTAGCCACAGCCCAGCGCGATCAGCGACCAGATCGAGAAGCCATGCGAACGCGGCCAGCAGGGGGCGTAATAGGTGGCAAAGGAAACGCCCGCGATGCCACCAAGAACGCTGAAGGTGAGGTCCCAGCCCAGCTGCACGCTGTTGTTGTCCGGCGACAGGCCCAGCAACGGGGGCAGCCAGCTGGCGACGCTGCTGACCAGCGCAAGCGACAGGACGCCGCCGATCAGGGCGACGATGGACAGGAACAGGGTCTTGAGCAGGCCGGGCATGCGCGCATTGTACGGCGGCCACAGAGTGCCCGCGTTGCCGGCCAGCGGCCGGCACTACCGAACCGCCTGGGGTTTGCCGGCCAGCGGCCGGCACTACCGATGAATCGGCATGGCCGCCGCGTCCGTGGGAGAGGGGGACGGAGCGACGGCGGCCATGCACGGGCGGTCAGGCGGCGAAGTCGAGTACCACGCGGCCCTCAATGGTGCCCGCGTGCATGCGCGCGAACACGTCGTTGATGTTCTCCAGGCGGTCGGTGCTGACCGTGGCCGCGACCTTGCCTTCGGCGGCGAACTGCAGCGACTCCTGCAGGTCCAGCCGGGTGCCGACGATCGAGCCGCGCACGGTGATGCCGTTGAGCACCATGCCGAAGATGTCCAGCGGGAAATTGCCGGGCGGCAGGCCGTTGAGCGAGACGGTGCCGCCACGGCGGACCATGCCCAGCGCCTGCTCGAACGCCTTCGGTGAGACCGCCGTGACCAGGGCGCCGTGCGCGCCGCCGATCTCCTTCCTGAGGAAGGCGGCCGGATCGGTGGTACGCGCGTTCACGGTGATCTGCGCGCCGAGCTGCCGGGCCAATGCCAGCTTGTTGTCGTCCACGTCCACCGCAGCCACGTTCAGGCCCATCGCACGGGCGTACTGCACCGCCATGTGGCCCAGGCCACCGATGCCGGAAATCGCCACCCAGTCGCCGGGCTTGGTGTCGGTGACCTTCAGGCCCTTGTAGACGGTCACGCCGGCGCACAGCACCGGTGCGATCTCGACGAAGCCCACATCCTTCGGAAGCAGGCCGACATAGTTGGCATCGGCCAGTGCGTACTCGGCGAAGCCGCCGTTGACCGAGTAACCGGTATTGCGCTGTGTCTCGCACAGCGTTTCCCAGCCACCCAGGCAGTGTTCGCAATGGCCACACGCCGAGTACAACCAGGGGATGCCGACCCTGTCGCCTTCCTTGACGTGCCCTACCCCGCCTCCCACGGCCACGACGTGCCCCACGCCCTCGTGGCCGGGGATGAACGGCGGGTTCGGTTTCACCGGCCAGTCGCCCTCGGCGGCGTGCAGGTCAGTGTGGCAGACGCCACAGGCCTCGATCCTGACCAGTACCTCGCCCGCCCCCGGGCGTGGTACCGAGACTTCCTCGATCACCAGTGGCTTGCCGAACTCACGCACGACAGCGGCCTTCATGGTCGAATTCATGTTCGGATCTCCGTAGTGCGCTTGCCCAAAGAATGACGCCGGCACGAGGCCGGCGCTTTGATCACGATCAAACCTTTGAAGATTCGCGGAGCAGGTTCAGCTGGCCAGCACGGACGCCTCGCGGGCCAGGCGTTCGATCGCCTCCCAGTCGCGGGTCTGCAGCAGTGCCGGGGTGGTCAGCCACGAACCGCCCACGCACAGCACGTTGGGCAGGTGCAGGAACTGCGGTGCGGTCTGCGCACTGATGCCGCCGGTCGGGCAGAAGCGCACATCGGCGAACGGACCGTGCCAGGCGGCCAGTAGCGCGGCGCCGCCGGCCTGTACCGCCGGGAAGAACTTGAAGGTGTCCTGGCCATGCTCCAGGCCCAGGATCAGGTCCGAGGCGGTGGCGGCACCGGGCAGGTACGGCAGGTCGGCATCACGCGCGGCCGCATACAACGCCGGCGTGGCACCGGGGGACACCGCGAAGCGCGCGCCGGCCTGCTTTGCTGCCTGCATCTGCGCGGCGTCGAGTACGGTGCCGGCACCGATCACCGCGTCCGGCACGGCCTCGACCATCGCCTTGATCGCATCCAGCGCCTGCGGCGTGCGCAGCGTCACCTCGATTACCGGCAGGCCGCCGCGGAACAGTGCCTGGGCGACGTCGACCGCTTCATTCACATCTTCGGGGGTGTACACCGGGATCACCGGTGCCAGCTTCAACAGCGCGCGCAGGCGCGGATCAGCGCTGGACATGGTCTTGCTCCTTGCCCGACGGGGCATCGCGGATCGCCGCCGGGTACGGCAGCGCAGCGGCGCATGATGCCACGTGGCTCACGAAGGTGCTGGCAGCGTCGCCCCGCCCTGCCCCGGTCAGGCCGGGTCGGCCTGCAGCGCCTGGATGCGGCGCTGGTACCAGTCGCCACCGAGCGGGTCGAACACCGCCGAGCGCTCCATCTGCGACTCGTACACGTGCACAGAAATCGCCAATGCGTCGTCGCTGGCGTTGCGCAGGGTGTGGTACTCGTGCGGCGGGATCAGGCTGCCGGCACTGCCGCAGCCTCCGCGCAGCGTGGCGTGGCGGTGGAAACGCCAGCGCTCGCCGGCGCGCTCCAGCAGCTCGTAACGGGTGATCTCCAGTTCGCCCAACCACACTCCCTCCACACACCACATGGCATCGTGGTCGTGCAGCGGCGTGCCCTGCCCTGGGCCCCAGCTCATGGCGATCACGCTGTAGCCGTGTTCGCGGCTGTGGTACAGCGGACGTCGCGCGTAATGATCACTGACCGGCCGATGCACGCATTCGGGCAATTCGATGCGGCTGTCGGTTATGGCTTCCTGCAGCGCCAGCTGCAGGTCGGCGGTGATGCGCCCGGCATCACCGGCGGTCACCGCCGCGTCGACTGCAGCGATCAACCGGTCGCGGCCACGGAACGGCGGAAACGGAGAGGTCTGCAGGTCCATGCACCTGACTGTAGCGGAGCATGGTTAAGGGAATGTTGGCGTTCGCGCGCGTCGCGTCCGCATTCAGGGTGAACACGCGCAGAAGAACGGTTCAGATGCAGAGGCACTAGAGCGATCACAAGGGAACCTCGCGAAGCAAAACGTGTCGAACACGACGCGATTCAGATCCGCTGCGACGTTCCGCAACTTCGCATCCGACGGGTGCAAGGCTAGAATTCTCCGACTTACCTGGTTCTATACATGTCAGTGCGAAATATGAGCGATGCCGCGTTGCCGGCATCGAAAGGCAAGGCTGCCACGATCAACGACATCGCACGACTGTCGGGAGTTTCCAAGAAAACGGTTTCAAGAATCATCAACAACTCGCCGCTGGTGCGCAAAGACACCCGCGACAAGGTCGAGGCGTTGATGCGCGAGGTCGGTTACGTGCCCGACCCGCTGGCGCGCGGACTCGCGTTCCGCCGCTCCTTCCTGATCGGCCTGGTGTATGACGACCCCGGCGCCCAATGCATTGTCGACCTGCAGCACGGCGCGCTGGAAGCGCTGCGCGGCACCGGCTATGAGCTGGTGGTGCACCCGTGCAACAGCCAGGATCCGGACTGTGCGGACGGCGTGCGCCGTTTCGTGCAGCAGCAGAAACTGCATGGCGTGATCCTCGGCCCGCGCGCCTCCGAATCGATGGCGCTGGCGCAGATGCTCGACGCGATCGACTGCCGCCACATCCGCATCAACGCGCATGCGTCGGAAGAAGACGTGCAGGCGGTGGTCACCCACGATCGCGATGGTGCGGCGGCGGCGGCGGGCTACCTGCTCTCGCTCGGCCACCGCGACATCGCGGTGATTGCCGGTCCCGGTGACCGGCGCGCTGCCCGGGAGCGGACCCACGGCTTCCTTGATCGGCTGGCCCAGGTCGGCGTGACCCTGCCGGGCGAGCGCGTGCTGGAAGCGGGCGACACCTTCGAGTCCGGCGTGCATGCCGCCGAACGCCTGCTGATGGGCGGACAACGCCCCAGTGCGATCTTCACCGGCAACGACGAAATCGCCGCGGGCGTCTACCAGGTGGCATTGCGTGCGGGCATCGCGGTGCCGCAGCAGTTGTCGATCGTCAGCTACGACGACAGCCCGCTGGCGTCGCGGCTGTGGCCGCCGCTGACGTCGGTACGCCGCCACGTCTCCGACATCGGCCGCATGGCTGCCGCGATGCTGGTGCAGACCGACGTACCGGAGGCGCCGGCTGCGGCCAGCGTGCATCCGCAACTGATGGTGCGCGGTTCCTGCCGGGCCGTGGACGGCTGAGTGTCCTGCCCTCGCCTGCGCCGTCGCGACAGAACGGTGCAGGCAACAACGAAAACGGCGCACCAGGGTGCGCCGTTTCCACTGCGAAGCGGTGTGCGTTACGCGCTTACACGTCGCCGCCGTCGGCCCAGCCTTCACCCGTGCCCTTCTGGAACACGCGGTCATCGCCCTGCACCTCGCCGGCCGGCAGATGCGCCTGGTCGGCCAGTGCCGCGTAGATCGGGGTGAAATCCGGCGACGTCGCCTGCATCAGCTGTTCGAAGCTGTCGATGACGAAGTAGGTCTTCTGGAAGGTGTCGATGCGGTACTTGGTGCGCATGATCCGCTGCAGGTCGAAACCGATGCGGTTGGGCGCGGGCGACTCCAGCGAGTACAGCGACTCGCCCTTCGACGACACGATGCCGGCGCCGTAGATGCGCAGGCCGTCGGGCGTATCGATCAGGCCGAATTCCACCGTGTACCAGTACAGGCGGGTCAGGTTCTGCAGTGCATCCGGGCCGATCGCGTGGGCCTTGACGCCGCCACGGCCGTACGCCTCCATGTAGTCGGCGAACACCGGGTTCATCAGCAGCGGCACGTGGCCAAACAGGTCGTGGAACAGGTCCGGTTCGGCGATGTAGTCGATCTGGTCCGGGCGACGGATCCACCAGGTCACCGGGAAACGGCGGTTGGCCAGGTGGTCGAAGAAATCCAGTTCCGGCAGCAGGCCTTCAACGCCGACCAGGGTCCAGCCGGTGGCGGCGCCCAGTACTTCGTTGAGCTGGTCGAAGCGCGGAATCATGTGTGCGCTCATGCCCATCTCGTCCTGCGCGTCCAGGAACTCCTGGCAGGCGCGGCCGACCAGCAGTTCGCGCTGGCGCTGGTACAGCGTGCTCCAGGTGGCGTGGTCATCGGCGCTGTAGGTGTCCCACGGCTGCTCGACGAGCGCGGTGGTATACACCGGCACGTAGCCCTTGTCGGTCTGCTGGTGTTCGACGCGGCGGGGCTGGGCGAGGTCCATGGGGCACTCCTTGACGGGATACCCACGATGCTAGGGCAGGGCGCGCGCAACAGGGTTGCAAAAGTTGCGTCGATTGGCCTTGTTGGCGCAATATCCTTGCGTACTCACCATGTTGCGGGGCAACAATGGCCGGAGAAGTCCAGTTCGATCGCACGGATATACGTCTACTGGCTGAAATCCAGCGGGATGGGCGCGCCACCAACGCCGAGCTGGCGACACGGGTGAACCTCTCGCCCTCGGCCTGCCTGCGCCGCCTGCAGCGGCTGGAAAGCGAGGGCGTGATCGTCGGCTATGGCGCGCGGCTGGAACCGCGCCAGCTGCGCCTGGGCCTGCAGGCCTTCGTGCGCGTGCAACTGGAAAAGCATGACCAGGCCGCCATCGGCCACTTCGTGGACAGCGTGCAGGGCTGGGATGAAGTGGTGGCCTGCCATGCGCTGACCGGCGACATGGACTACCTGCTGCACGTCTACGTGCGCGACCTGGAGCACTTTTCGCACTTCCTGCTGGACCGGCTGCTCAACGCCGGCGGCGTGGCCGATGCCAATTCCAGCTTCGTGCTGCGCACGGTGAAGGGTTTCCAGGCGTTGCCGTTGTCGCAGCTGGAGCCCTGAGCAGCCACCAGGCGTGCCCGGTGGCCTGGCATCAATGGATCAGCACTTGTCCTTGCGGCCCATCAGCTTGCCCAGGCGCGAGGCTTCCTCGCACTTTGGTGCGGCCACCGGCGCGGGTGCCGCCGCGGCGGCGCGCGCGCGCTGCAACTGCTGGATCTTCGCGCGGATCTGCGGCATGGCCGCCATTGCGGCCTTCTCGCCTTCCAGGATCGCGGTGCCGCGCTGGCTGAAATCGGCGGCGCCGATGTCCAGTACCTTCGGACGGATGACGATGTCGGCGCGCGCCAGCTCCTGCTCGCCCAGGCGCTGGCCCATGATCGAGATGGACTGGTTGACGATGCCCAGCATGTCCGTCGGTGCCTTGCCGCTGGCCTTGCTGGAGATGTCCACGGCGATCACGAAGTCGGCGCCGAGCTGGCGCGCGGCATCCACCGGCACCGGGCTGACCACGCCGCCGTCGATGTAATTGCGGCCGCCGATCTTCACCGGCTCGAACACACCGGGGATGCTGCTCGACGCGCGCACCGCCTGGCCGACGTTGCCGCGCACGAAGATCGCGCGCTCGCCCGTTTCCAGCTGGGTGGCAACGGCGGCGAACGGTTTCTTCAGGCGCTCGGCGGGACGGTTGGCGACCTGCTCGTTGACGTAGTCCTGCAGCTTCTGGCCCTGCACCAGGCCACCGGAGAACAGGCGTACGTCGCGGATGCTGGCTTCGTCCAGCGCGACTGCCTTGCTCTGCATCTGGAAGGCGTCCATGCCGCTGGCATACAGCGCACCGACCACGCTGCCGGCGCTGGTGCCGGAGACCACGGCCGGCTCGAAGCCGTTGGCTTCCAGCATCTTGATCACGCCGATGTGCGCGAAGCCCTTGGCCGCGCCGCCACCGAGGGCGATGCCGATCCTGATCGGCTTGGCCTGCGGCACCACGGTCGGCGCCGGTGGCGGCGTGGGGCGGACCGGGTCGCCACCGCAGCCGGCCAGCAGGCCGATCAGGGCGACGGACAGCAGCATGCGGGGGCGGAACAGGCTCATCGGCAGTGCGCTCGCGGCGCTGGATTCAGGAAAGGGCGCCAGCATACCGAAGCCGTGGCGGGGCGGGCAGGGTGGGGGGAACTCCCTATTCAGCAAAAAAACGTGAATCGCTTCTGGTGGGTGCGGACCTTGGTCCGCACAAATGCCTGGTCGCGCGCTGAAGGAATGTGCCAACCAAGGTTGGCACCTACCAAATGAGTGGGTCAGAACCGGTTGTCACCATCCAGCATCCGGCCCAGGCCGCCCAGCACCGAGCCTTCGCCGCGGCTCTGGCCGCCGCCCTGCGGTGCGGCCATCCACATGCGGCCGGCCAGGCGCGAGAACGGCAGCGACTGCAGCCAGACCTTGCCGGGGCCGGTCAGCGTGGCCAGGAACACGCCTTCGCCGCCGAACAGCATGCTCTTGATGCCGGCCACCCGGCGCACGTCCATGTCCACGCTGGAGTGATAGGCCACCACGCAGCCGGTATCCACGTCCAGGCGCTCGCCGGCGGCCAGCTCGCGCTCGATCACGCAGCCGCCGGCGTGGATGAACACCCAGCCGTCGCCTTCCAGCTTCTGCATGATGAAGCCCTCGCCGCCGAACAGGCCGGTCATGATCCTGCGCTGGAACTGCACGCCGATCTGCACGCCGCGCGCGCCGGCCAGGAAGCTGTCCTTCTGGCAGATCAGGCGGCCGCCGTGCTGGTCCAGTTTCATCGCCAGCACCGTGCCGGGGTAGGGCGCGGCGAAGGCGACCTTGCCCTTGCCATGCCCGCTCTGGGTGTAGACGGTGGCGAACAGGCTCTCGCCGGTCAGCACACGGCGGCCGGCGGCCATCACCTTGCCCATGAAGCCGCCCTGGTCACCGTTGGCAGCGCCAAACACCGTGTCCATCTGCACCGTGGCGTCCTTGAACATCAAGGCGCCGGCCTCGGCGATGGCGCTCTCGCCGGGGTCGAGCTCGATCTCCACGAACTGCATTTCATGGCCGACGATGCGGAACTCGATGTCGTCGGCGCGGCCGCCGGCGCCGGCGGGGACCGGGACCGGCGGCGGCGTGTTGGGCATGCCCGGGGCTGGAGCCTGCAGCTCGGCCACCTCGGCGATCGGCGTCCACCCACTCATGCCCTGGCACCATGCCAGGGCGCGTGGATTGGCCTGCGCGTAGCGGCGTGCGGCCCCGTCATCAAGCGGGCCGATGCGCTCGGCCTGGGCGGAGGCATGGAAGTACCACTGGGTCATGGCGGCGGGTCCGTCGCGTGGAAACCCCGAGTCTAGCGAGCGCCCGGGGGTGCCGGCGACGGGGCCATGAACGGCGGGCATTTGCGGCGTAGGTGCTGTATTGCAACAATTATCTGGTAGCGCCGTTTTACCACCCCTCCAAACACAGCCTACCGCCATGTCCCCGACCCGCACTTCCCGTGGCCGATTCCCGGTCGCGCGCCCCCTCGTTGCCGCTCTTTCCGCCCTGCTGCCGCTGGTAGCAGCCGCCCAGGAAACCCCCGCTGCCAAGGATCCGGTTGCCCTCGACGCCCTGCAGGTGACCGCGCAGCGCCGTGTCGAGAACGCCAAGGACGTGCCGGTCGCGCTCTCCGCGATCCAGGGCGAGAAGCTGGATGTGCTCGGTTCGGCCGGCGATGACATCCGTTTCCTGGCCGCACGCGTGCCCAGCCTCAACATCGAGTCGTCCTACGGCCGTGCCTTCCCGCGCTTCTACATCCGCGGCCTGGGCAACACCGACTTCGACCTCAATGCGTCGCAGCCGGTTTCGCTGGTGTACGACGACGTGGTGCAGGAAAGCCCGCTGCTGAAGGGCTTCCCGCTGTTCGACCTGGCCAACGTGGAAGTGCTGCGTGGTCCGCAGGGCACGCTGTTCGGCCGCAACACCCCGGCCGGCGTGGTCAAGTTCGATTCGGCGCGTCCGTCGCAGGATGCCGATGGCTACATCCGCGTCGGCTACGGCAGCTACAACAGCTGGAACGTACAGGGCGCCTACGGCGGCCCGCTGACCGATCGCTGGTCGGCACGCGTCTCGGCGATCTACCAGCGCCGCGATGACTGGGTCGACAACACCCGCGTCGGCGCTCCCAACAGTGGCTTCGAAGGCTATGACGAAGCCGCCGGCCGCGTGCAGTTCCTGTACGAAGGCGATGACTTCGAAGCGCTGTTCAACCTGCACAAGCGCAAGCTCAATGGCACCGCCCGCCTGTTCCGCGCCAACATCATCGAGAAGGGTGGCAACTCGCTGGTCGAGAACTTCGACCGCGACAAGGTGGCCAACGACGGCGTCAACTTCTCCGACCTGAAGACCTGGGGTGGCAGCGCGCGCCTGCAGTGGAACCTCGGCTCGGTGACGCTGCACTCGATCACCGGCTACGAAACCGCCGAATCGCTCAACCGCGGTGACATCGACGGTGGCTACGGCGCGGCGTTCCTTGGCGCCGGCAACTACGGCCCCGGCCTGATTCCGTTCTCGTCGGAGTCGGCTGACGGCCTGCCGCATCACCGCCAGTGGACGCAGGAAGTCCGCATCGAGTCCAACGAGTGGGGCCGCTTCGACTGGCAGGCCGGCGTCTTCTACTTCGATGAAGACGTGACCATCAACAACTTCAACTACGACTCGCTGGCCCCGGGCAATCCGCAGACCGGCCACGTGGTGCAGAACCAGCGCAACAAGGCCTGGGCGGTGTTCGCCTCGGGTGACTTCGATGTCACCGACCGCTTCAAGCTGCGTGCCGGCGTGCGCTACACCCAGGACAAGAAGGACTTCAGCGCCAGCGTGCTGCAGGCCGTTCCGTTCGGCACCCCGGTCAGTGGCCCGTACCTGGCCAACACCGACGTCAACGACGTCAGCTGGGATGTCAGCGGCGTCTACAAGCTGACCGACGACATCAACGCCTATGCCCGCGTGGCCAAGGGCTTCCGCGCGCCGTCGATCCAGGGCCGCCTGGCCTTCGCGCCAGGCCTGTCGCAGGCCGATTCGGAGAAGGTGATCTCGTACGAGGCCGGCATCAAGGCCGACCTGTTCGAGCGCCGCGCGCGCCTGGGCCTGAGCGTGTTCCGCTACAACGTCGATGGCCAGCAGCTGATCGCGGTGGGCGGCAGCAACAACACCGCCACCCTGCTCAACGCCGACAAGACCATCGGCCAGGGCGTCGAGCTGGACCTGGAGGCCTACCTGGCCGACAACGTCCTGCTGACCTTCGGCAGCAGCTACAACGACACCGAGATCAAGGACAAGAACCTGGCGGTGGCGATCTGCGGCGGTGGCTGCACCATCACCGACCCGACCACGGTGATCAACGGCCAGACCTATGCGCTGGTGAACGGCAACCCGCTGCCGCAGGCGCCGAAGTGGATCCACAACGCGACCCTGCGCGTGGGCTTCCCGCTCAGCGATGGCAGCGAGCTGTACGCCTACACCGACTGGGCCTACCGCAGTGCGGTGAACTTCTTCATCTACGAGTCGCCGGAATTCCGCGGCCGTAGTTCGCTGGAAGGCGGCCTGCGCCTGGGCTACAACTGGGATTACGGCCAGTACGACGTGGCGGTGTTCGGTCGCAACCTGACCAACCAGACCCGCGTGGTCGGCGCGATCGACTTCAACAACCTGACCGGCTTCCTCAACGAGCCGCGTACCTGGGGCGTGGAGTTCACCGCGAAGTTCTGATGCGGTGGCTGCGTTGATGCAATGCAGAAGGGCCGGCGCAATGCCGGCCCTTCTGCTGTGCGGGGTCAGAGCCCTTCCCTGCGGAAAGGGATCCGACCCCGATGGGGTCGGCATTCCGCGCCGGGGTCAGATCCCTTTCCGCAGGGAAGGGCTCTGACCCCGGACCATCACTTACAGCGCGCTCTGCGGGCGGATCTTCAACACCGCATTCTCGGTGGCGCAGTCGCGGCTGGAGTGCCGACCGGCCTTGCGCGCCGCCTCGATCTCCTTGCGTGCGGCCAGCAGGTCCTTGTTGAAGGCAGCGTTGTCATGCAGGCGGGCCACGGCGGCCGCGCCCATGAAGCGGCCTTCGAGGATGTCGCTCTGCCAGTGCACGTTGCACACCAGGCGGCTCTCGCCGTAGTTGCGGCCGCGGGCCTGGATGGCATCGGCGCGGTCCGGCGCGATCTCCGACAGGATCAGGGCCCAGGCCCAGCCGATCGAGGTGTGGCCGGACGGATAGGAACCGTTCTTGCGCAGGCCGTCCTCGTCCTTCGGCGAGCAGGTCGGCTCACCGTTGACCATGAACGGGCGCGGGCGCTGGTAGTGGTTCTTGGCCGCCTTGGTGGCGGCGCTGGCGTCGATCCGGCTGCGCTCCAGCAGTCGGTACAGCGCCGGGGTCTTCACTGCATCGACGTCGATGTCGGCGGCGCAGGAGAAGTGGTTGGCGCCTTCGGGGAAGCCGAGTTCCGCATCGACGCCGGCCTGGGCGAAGCGCGGGCTGCCACGCAGCGCGCGGGCTTCACGGCTGACCTGTTCGTCCAGGGCGAGGGCGGCCGAACCGGCCGCCGGTGGTGCCGGCACCAGGTCCAGGCTGGCCGGAACCGCGCTCGTGTCCAGATAGCCCACCGCCTTGGTGGTGATGTTGGCTTCGACGGCGGTCGGCTTGCTGGCGGTGGCTGCGCAGCCAGCCAGGACCGCGACAACGGTGAGACCGAGCAGTGGGCGGGCGGTGTGGGAAATCAGCGACATGGACGGCTCCAGAGGAAAAACATCGCGTCATGATCGCAGCCCGTATGCGACACCGCAGTGGCCATCGGTCATACGGCCAGACCCGGCATGGTCATCGGGGCAGTATGAAAAACGTCATCGAGTGTCGTCAGTCTCCTGAATCCGGGCGCAGCGCACGGACTTTCACGCGCCTGCGCCGCGAGCATCGACACAACGGGGTCGAGAGGCCGTCCAGTTCCAGCCGGGTCGGGGGGATCCACTGACAGAGGGAGAGAAGCGATGCGCAGCACCGCAACAGGAAGTACCGTCCTGGCCCTGCTCCTCGGGCTGGCAACCGCCCCGGCGCAGGCCGCCGACGTGGTCGGCGTGGCCTTCGTGCATGGCACCGGCGCGCAGACCAATGCCACCCAGGACTACTGGCAGCCGGCGATCATCGACACCGTGCGCCAGGGTCTGCCGAACAGCAGCAACTACGTCGTCATCAACTGTGACTTCACCCAGTACATGTGGAAACCGGAAGCGGCCGGTTGCCTGGCCAACCAGCTGACCGGCTTCATCGACAGCCGTGGCATCACCCAGCTGGTGGTGATCACCCACTCCAACGGCGGCAATGTGATGCGCTGGATCCTGTCCAACCCGACCTACGACAGCCGCTATCCGAAGATCATCCGCACGGTGCGCAAGGTCAATGCACTGGCTCCGTCCTCGGCGGGCACGCCGCTGGCCGATGCGGTGCTCAACGGCAATACCTTCGAAACGTCGCTGGGCTGGCTGCTGGGCTACAAGAACGACGCGGTACGCCAGCAGCAGGTGGCGAGCATGGCCACCTACAACGCGCAGAACCTGTACGGCACGGCCGGTCGCCCGGCGCTGCCCAAACCGTTCCGTGCGGTGGTCGGCAGCGATGTGGAATCGGCGGTGTGGGACAGCAACAGCTACTGCGGTGGCTACGCCGCCAATGTCGGCCTGGAGTTCACCCAGAGCTGGCTGTCGTCCTGCTCCGATGGCTTCCTGGAGTGCAGCAGCCAGAAGGCTGCCGGCACCACCTGGTTCACCGACAAGGCACGCACCCAGGGCGCCGAACCACTCAGCCACAACCAGAGCCGGCGCGAGTGCTTCGGCCTCGGCACCCTGCTGCGCAACGACCTGAACCAGTGAGGGAGATGACCATGACGAACCATTCCACCCTGCTGGCCAGTGCTTTGCTGGCCGTGCTGTCCCTTTCCGCAGCGCAGGCCGCGCAGCCGCTGCAGGCCGCCCGCGCGGGCGATCAGGTGCCTGCCGCACTGGTGGCCGCGCCGCTGCCCGCCGATGAAAGCGAGCACGCGCCGCTGTCCTTTGCCTGGGCGCTGGACCCGGCACAACCGCTGCAGGCGGCCACGCCGTATGCCTCGGTCAGCCGCAGCTACTGGCAGCAGGTCGATGGCACGCAGCTGCAACGCGGCCTGGACCTGCCGCTGACGGCGCCCGATGCGGTGATACAGCTGAGCCCGGCCGCAGGTGCCCGCGCGCTGCCGGCCAACACCCTGCAGGTGCGCGACCCGGCCGGCCGCAGCAGCGTGGCCCGCAGTGTCGATGCGCGCGCGCTGCAGGATGCCGGCATGCCGGTGAGTGATGGCAGCAGCATGCTGCGCACCGGCGCGACCAGTTCGGCCGGTGCGTACACGCTGCAGAGCACGCAGGCGCAGGGCCGCTATGTGGTGCAGGTGCTTGAGCCGAACAGCCCGCTGCGGCTGGAAGTGCAGGCCAACCAGGCGCAGGTGCTGGCTGGTGGCAACGTGCAGCTGCAGGCACGCCTGCTGGAAGACGGCGCCACCACCGCGCAGCTGGCATCGCGCCGTGGCGGCCTGGGCGGTGAAGCCCTGCTGGTCGCACCGGATGGCCGCAGCTGGCCGCAGCGCCTGCTGCGCACCACCGACGGCAGCCTGCGCGCGCAGGTGCGCATCCCCGCCGATCTCGGCAGCGTGCAGGGGCTGTGGGAACTGCAGGTGTTCGCCCAGGCCGATGGCGTGCTGCGCGACGGCAAGGTGGCTTTCGCGGTGGCACGGCCGACCGCGCGCTTCAGTGGCCAGGCGGCACCGGACCCGTCCAGCCGCCAGGTGGCACTGCCGCTGCAGGTGGCCGCCGCTGGCCGCTACGAAGCACGCGGCACGCTGTACGCCACGGCCCGCGATGGCCAGTTGAAGCCGGTCGCGCAGGCACATGCGGCGGCGTGGTTCGATGGCCCCGGTGCAGGCCAGCTGGTGCTGCCGTTCGACCAGGCCGCATTGCCGGCCGGTTTCGGTGCGCCGTACGAACTGCGCGACCTGCAGCTGCAGGACCAGAGCCGGATGGCACCGATCGAGTCGCGCGCGCTGGCGTTGCGGTTCTGAGCACGGCGGTGGCGGGCCGGGATATCCGGCCCGCTGCATTGCATCCTGTAGAGCCGAGCCGATGCCCGGCTGCTGTTTGTCGTGATCAGGAGCAGCCGAGCATCGGCTCGGCTCTGCAGTGGCATGTCGATCACCCCGCGTACGCGGTCAGCCGGCCTTCCTGCTCGCATACGGTGATCGCGCCGCCGAACACCGCCGACAGCGGTTCGTTGCGCAGCAGCTCGGCGCGGGTGCCGTCGGCCAGTACGCGACCATCGCGCAGCAGCACCACGCGCTCGATCTCGGGAATGATCTCTTCGATGTGGTGGGTCACCAGCACCAGGGTGATGCCCTGCTGCGCCAGCACCCGCATGGTCGCCACCAGCTGCTCGCGGGCGACCAGGTCCAGCCCGGTGGAGGGTTCGTCCAGCAGCAGTGCCTGCGGTCGATTGACCAGCGCGCGGGCGATCAGCACGCGGCGGGTCTCGCCGGCCGACAGCTCGGCATAGGCGCGCTCGCGCAGCGTCAGGGCGCCGGTCATCGCCAGCGTTTCACCGACGCGTGCACGCATGTCGGCGGTCACCTCGCGGAAGGCCGGCACCACGTAGCTGGCGAAGAAGCCGGACAGCACCGCCTGTTCCACGGTCAGGCCGGGCATGTCGGCCAGGTTGCTGCTGAGGTCGCCGGTGACGATGCCCAGCTGCGAGCGCAGCCGGTCCACCTGCCAGCGGTTCTGGCCCAGCACCTTCACCGCCACCGTGCCGTCGCCCTGCGCCAGTGGATACAGTTCGCGGGTGATCAGCTTGATGAAGGTGGATTTGCCGCAGCCGTTGGGGCCGAGCAGGGCGGTGTGCTGGCCCTGCGCGATGCGCAGGCTGAGCCCGTGCAGCACCTTCACCTGGCCGCGCACCACGGTGGCGCGGTCCAGTTCGATCAAGGGGGGCAGCTCCGCGACGGGCGGGGCGGCGGTCATGGCGCTGGCGCGTGGATCAAGGCTCGACAACTCAGGTCCCCAACTGTGAACGGTGCCACGGATGGCGATGCGATACATCGCCGCAGGGATGCAGTTTGCAACGCAAGCGGCCATCATGTCTGCCATCCCCGCGTCGATCCGGAGAGCCGTCATGCCTGATGCCCTGATGTCCCTGTTGACCGGTGGTGTGCTCGGCCTGGGGTGGTGGGCCATGCTGGCAGTGCTGCTGGTCTTCACCCAGATCACCATCTTCTCGGTGACCCTGTACCTGCACCGCAGCCAGGCCCATCGCGGGGTCGATTTCCACCCGGCGCTGGCCCACGTGTTCCGTTTCTGGCTGTGGCTGACCACCTCGATGATCACCCGCGAGTGGGTGGCCATCCATCGCAAGCACCACGCCAAGGTGGAGACCGAGGACGACCCGCACAGCCCGGTCACCCGCGGCATCGGCAGGGTGTTCTGGCACGGCGTGGAGCTGTACCGGGAGGCACGCGGCATGCGCGCGGACATCGAACAGTACGGGCGCGGTACCCCGGACGATGCGATCGAGCGCCACCTGTATACCCCGCACGCCACGCTGGGCCCGGTGCTGCTGCTGGTGATCAACAGCGTGCTGTTCGGCCTGCCCGGCGTGGCCCTGTGGGCGATCCAGATGGCATGGATCCCGTTCTGGGCGGCCGGCGTGGTCAACGGCCTGGGCCACTGGTGGGGCTACCGCAACTACGAGTCTGCCGATACCTCCACCAATCTCACGCCGTGGGGGTTCTGGATCGGTGGCGAGGAGCTGCACAACAACCACCATGCCTTCCCCAGCTCGGCGCGCTTCGCGATGCGGCGCTGGGAATTCGACATCGGCTGGAGTGCGATCCGCCTGCTGCAGGCGCTGCGCCTGGCCAAGGTGCTGCGGGTGGCACCGGCCATGGACGTGCGTCCGAACATCGCCGTGCCCGATGCCGAGACCCTGAAGGCGCTGCTGTCGCACCGCTTCCAGGCGATGACCGACTACCAGCGCAATGTGTTCATGCCGGCCCTGCGCGAGGAAGCCGCCCAGGCCGGAGCCAAGCTGCGCCGCCTGCTGCCGCGCCGGCTGCGCCGTGGACTGGTCAACGATGGTCGCTGGCTGAAGCCGGACAGCCGTGCCCAGCTCAGCGCATGGGTGGCACAGCGCCCGCGCATCCGCACCCTGGTCGAGTACCGCGCGCGGCTGGCGGCGTTGCTGGAAGCCCGAGGCCACGACGCCGCCGAGCGCCTGCACCAGTTGCAGGCGTGGTGCCGCGAGGCCGAGGAAAGCGGTATCGCGGCGTTGCAGGCCTACGCCGCACGCTTGAAGGGCTACAGCCTGGTGGGCGCGTGAGGGCAGGGTACGGGCTTCTGCTGGCGGCGCTGCTGCCGGGCGCGGCGCTGGCCCAGGTCACCGACACCGCCAGCTATCTGCAGCGGATGGACAGCGATGGCGACGGCAGGGTCAGCGAGGCCGAGTACGTGCAGTGGATGCTGTATGCCTTCGACCGCATGGACCGCAACGGTGATGGTGTGCTGACGGCCGAGGAGCTGCCCGGTGGCAAGGGCAGGGCGATCAGCCGCGAGCAGCAGCGGCAGGTGATCGTGCAGCGCTTCCACAAGCAGGATGCCAACGGTGATGGTTTCCTGGATGCGCGCGAACTGGCGGCGCCTCCGCGCTAAAGATTCCCGGCGTGCTGCCGATGGTGGGTTCGACGCGATCCCGGGTACCGGTCGATCCGCACGGGTAAGGCGATCTGGCATGTCGACCGCGATGGATCGCGGTAGGGGGAAGGACATGGAAGGGAGTGCGGTGCCATTGCGATGATCGATGCCGAACGGAATCGCCTGCACTGGCCCGACACGACCCAAGGATCCCCCATGAAATCGAACCCACCCCTGCTGGCGGCCGCGCTGCTCGGCAGCCTCGTCATCGCCTCGCCTGTGCTGGCCAATGAGCCACCCCCGACCGCCCCGTCCGACACGGCGACGGCTGCAGACGTTCCCGCCGCTGATGCTGGCGTTGTCGCCGCCGTGGCGGAGCTGCCTGCCTGGGAAAGCCGGGTGCCGGTGAGCGTAAAGCTGCAGATGGGCGCGGATGGCCAGCCAGTCGGCGACAAGACGCTGCGCCTGGTGCAGCGTTCCACCACCGGCAAGCTGGTGGCCGCGCAGGTTGCCGTGTCATTGTTTTCCGGCACGCTCGGCGGCAGCTCGTTCAAGAAGGACCAGCTGAAGGGAACCCGGGTGGAGACCGTTCCGAACCCGGCCTTCGGTTACCTGCAGGACCAGGTGCGCATGCGCCTGGCCGAGTACTTCACCGCGCATCCGGGCGCCGTGCCGGCAGAGGTACGGCCGGTGCAGATCACCGCCGATGGCTTCACCCTGATCTACAAGGAACTGGGCGATGCCGATACCCAGTACGAGCTGCGCCAGACCCAGCACGTCGGCTTCCCGTATACCCGCAAGCTGTTGCGCCTGGTCGGTGGCGAAGGCGTGCAGTGCCAGGTCGACGCACCGGTGGCCGCACCCCTGGAAGCCTGGCAGGCCGACGACTATGCGTTGGTCAAGCAGACGGCCGAGCGCTACAGCGACCAGTGCCTGGCCCGGTTCGTGGAAACGCTGCCGTCGCTGTTCCCGGACCGTCCCGCCGCTGCGGCACCGGTTCCGGCGGAGCCTGTGCGCGCCGGCCAGGGCGCCTGACACCGGTCGATGCCGGGGATCATTCCCCGGCATCGACGGCCAGGTGCCGGCCGCAGAGCGGGGATAGAATCCCTGCATGCCTGAACTGCCCGAAGTCGAAACCACCCGCCGCGGCCTGGCGCCGCACCTGCAGGGCCGCCGCGTGCATGGCGTGATCCTGCGCCGCGCCGACCTGCGCTGGCCGATTCCACCGGAAGTGGCCGAGCTGCTGCCGGGGCAGCGCATCGAGGACATCCGCCGGCGCGCCAAGTACCTGCTGCTGGATACCGCCATCGGCAGCGCGGTGCTGCACCTGGGCATGTCCGGCAGCCTGCGCGTGCTGCCCGGTGACACACCGCTGCGCGCCCACGACCATGTGGATATCAGTCTGGACAACGGCCGCCTGCTGCGCTTCAACGACCCGCGCCGATTCGGCAGCCTGCTCTGGCAGCCCGCCGGTGAGATCCACCCGCTGCTGCAGGGGCTGGGCCCGGAGCCACTGGACGAGGGATTCGACGGCGACTACCTGTTTGCGCGCAGCCGTGGCCGCAGTGCGCCGGTGAAGACCTTCCTGATGGACCAGGCGGTGGTGGTGGGCGTGGGCAACATCTACGCCGCCGAGAGCCTGTTCAAGGCCGGCATCAGTCCGCTGCGCGAGGCTGGGAAGATCTCGCGCGAACGCTACCAGCGGCTGGCCGACGCGGTGAAGGAGATCCTGGGCTATGCCATCACCCGTGGCGGCACCACCCTGCGCGATTTCATCAGCCCCGATGGCGCGCCGGGCTACTTCGAACAGGAACTGCTGGTGTACGGCCGTGACGGGCTGCCCTGCCCGAACTGTGGCCGCGCGCTGAAGCACGCCACCATCGGCCAGCGCGCCAGCGTCTGGTGCAGCCACTGCCAGCGCTGAGCCGCTGCCAGCGGCAGCTGAACGGGCAGGGCGCGTCTCCGCTGCCCGTTAACGTTTGTCTGCCTATGATGGCCGACCTTCCTCCCTGTGCCTGACGCGCCTGCATGCAACGACGCGACTTCATCCGCAATGCCTCCCTCGCCCTGGCTGCATTCGGCCTGCCGTCCCTGCCCGCGTGCGCGGCCAGCAGGAGCGGCCAGATGGGCCTGCGCCGCCTCGGCCAGCCGCAACCGTTCGACTTCGCCACCCTGAAGGGCCAGGCGCGCGCGCTGGCGCAGGCGCCCTACAAGAGCCACAAGCGGGTGCTGCCGGGCCGTCTGGAAGGACTGGACTGGGACCAGTACCAGTCGATCGGCTACCGCCAGGACCATGCGCTGTGGGCCGACCAGCCCGGCAAGTTCCAGGCCAAGTTCTTCCACCTGGGCCTGTACTTCCATTCGCCGGTGCGCATGTTCGACGTGGTCGACGGCAAGGCGCAGGAGCTGGCCTATGACGGCGCGGCGTTCAACTACGGCAAGAGCGGCATCAAGGATGGCGAGCTGCCGGCCGACCTCGGCTTCGCCGGCTTCCGCCTGAACACCCGCAAGGACACTGACCGCGACTTCGCCGCCTTCCTCGGCGCCAGCTACTTCCGCGCGGTAGGCAAGGAAGGCCAGTACGGCCAGTCCGCGCGCGGCCTGGCGATCGACACCGGGATGGGCAAGCCGGAGGAATTCCCGGATTTCATCGCCTACTACCTGGAACAGCCATCGGCTGATTCGGACACGATCGTGGTCTACGGCCTGCTGGATTCACCCAGCGTGGCTGGCGCCTATCGCTTCGCGATCACCAATGGCGACGTGCTGCTGATGGACATCGACAGCGCGCTGTACCCGCGCAAGCCGATCGAGCGGCTCGGCATCGCACCGTGCACCAGCATGTACCAGGTGGGCGAGAACGACCGCCGCATGGCATGGGACTGGCGCCCGGAGATCCACGATACCGATGGCCTGTCGCTGTGGACCGGCGCTGGCGAATGGATCTGGCGGCCGCTGCTGAACCCGCGCAACCTGCGCTTCAACATGTTCGTGGACCGCAACCCGCGCGGCTTCGGCCTGCTGCAGCGCGACCGCAATTTCGACCATTACCAGGACGACGGCGTGTTCTACGAGAAGCGCCCGTGCCTGTGGGTGGAGCCGAAGGGCGAATGGGGCGAGGGCTCGGTGCAGCTGGTGGAGATTCCCACCGTGGACGAGACGTTCGACAACATCGTGGCGTTCTGGAACCCGAAGGATAAGCCGCAGCCGGGCCAGGAGCTGCTGGTCGGCTACCGCCTGTACTGGGGCGCCGAACCGCCGGCGCGCCCGCCGCTGGCGCACTGCGTGGCCAGCCGCACCGGCCTGGGCGGTGTGGTCGGCAAGAAGCGCGAGTACTTCAGCTGGCGCTTCGCGGTGGACTTCGAAGGGGGCGAGCTGGCCAGCCTGATCGACAAGGGTGAGGTCGAGGCGGTGGTGGAAGCCAGCCGTGGCCGGGTCGAGATCGTGTCGGCGCGCCCGCTGCGCGAGATCAACGGCTATCGCGCGATGTTCGACCTGGTGCCCCCGGAAGGCAGTACCGAGCAGATCGACATCCGCCTGTTCCTGCGCAGTGGCGGCAAGACGCTTACGGAAACCTGGCTGTACCAGTACACCCCGCCGCCGGCGGGTGCGCCGGAGCGCACGCTGTACTAAGAGGGGGTTGGGTTTGCAGGGCTTGCAGCCCTGCACCTGCAGAGGCCAGAGCAACAGCAACAGCCGAAGCAGAAGCTGGTTTCCTGAGGGTAGGCGGGGTGGGTCCGGTGGCGGGAGACGCCGTAAACCCGTCCCTGGGGGCTTGGTCGCGGCATCCATGCCGCGAACACTCCCGCCACCGGACCCACCCCGCCTTCGACAGATCGCCGCGATCTGTCCGAGCACGGGGTCGGATCCCGTTGCTGCGCAACGGGCTCTGACCCCAGATGAATTTCGATAGATGAATTTCGATATCTGACAGATGTGTCGACCAAGGTCGACACCTACCAACAGCCGCGGCCAACTGTCAGAGGTGGGGCGGTGTCGGAGTGCGGGGTGTCAGCCGCATGGATGCGGCTGACAAGCTTACAGGGACGTACTTGCAGCGTCCCCGCACTCCGACACCGCCCCGCCATCCCACGGAATGCCCGCTGTTGCCGTTGCTGTTGTCTCTGCAGGTGCAGGGCTGCAAGCCCTGCAAAAGAACACCCCTTACAGCGGCAGCGGCGCCTGCGCCGGGTCGATCCGCCCTTCGCCGCGGGTGATCTTCTTGAACTCCGCACGGCTGACCGACACGTAGCGGTCGTTGCCACCGATCTCCACCTGCGGGCCATCCTGCACGGCGTGGCCATGCTCGTCCACGCGCACGGTCATGGTCGCCTTCTTGCCGCTGTGGCAGATGGTCTTGATCTCCTGCATCTCGTCGGCCCAGGCCAGCAGGTACTGGCTGCCTTCGAACAGCTCGCCGCGGAAGTCGGTACGCAGGCCGTAGCACAGCACCGGAATTCGCAGCTGGTCGACTACCTCGCTGAGCTGCCAGACCTGGGCCCGGGTCAGGAACTGCGCCTCGTCCACCAGCACGCAGCCCATCGGCCCGTTCGTCGCCAGATCCTGCTCCACCCAGCGCTGCAGGTCGGTATCGCGGTCGAAGGCCATGCCATCGGCGCGCAGGCCGATCCGCGAGGCGACCACGCCGGCGCCGGCGCGGTCGTCCAGGCGCGGGGTCAGGATCGCCACCCGCATGCCGCGCTCGCGGTAGTTGTGTGCGCTCTGCAGCAGAGTGGTGGTCTTGCCGGCGTTCATCGCCGAGTAGTAGAAGTAGAGCTTGGCCATCGGGCAATTCTAGTCGCCCCCCGGCCCGCCGTCGCGGATCTGCTGCGGCGCACCGATCTCGATGCTGGGCGCAAGCGCTGGCCGCCAGTAGTTGTCCTGCAGGCACCAGTAGTCGGCGGCCTTCCAGTAGTCGTTGTCGTAGACGATGTTGCCTGGCGTTGCGATGCCCTGCTCGTCGCCGCGGCGCTGCACGACGACCAGGGCCGAGCTCACGTAGCCGACGCGGCTGCCGGTGATCTGCCGGCGCCCGTCGCTGAGCGCCCGTTCCATGCGGGGCTTGGCTACGCGGTCGCCATAGTCGGCGTATACCTGTTGGCCGCGCTCGATCGCCTGTGCCTGCTGCAGCGGATCAAGGCGTGCCCAGTAGTGTTCCCGCAGGACCAGGAAGTCGTGGTACATGCGCTCGGCGGCCAGGTCCATCCAGATGTAGGCCATCACCGGGTCCGGCGCAGTGCCGATACCCTCCTGGTACAGCCTTGCCACCATTGCCTGGGAGAACTTGTCGGCGTAGCGTGCCGAGCGTTTGTAGTAGACCAGGGCCCTGGCGGGCTGTTTATCCTGTTCGGCCCGTTGGGCCATGCTTCGCCAGAAGAGGTCCGGGTGCGAATCGAAAAACCCTCCGGTCAGGACGGTGGGCGGAATCCGTCGCGGGGCCTCAACCGGACATTCCTTTGCGGCGACGGCAGCGGCCGTCGACAGAAGCAGCAACAGGCAGAGTGGAGCGTGTTTCGCCTTCATGATGGCCCTCCTGGCCATGGCCATGGAAAAAAACCAACGTCATCGCCCCGACTTCGCCAACGCCTCGTCCTGCCATTGCCGGTAGGCCACCGGATCCCAGTAACGGGCCAGCTGGTGCTTCTCCGGTTGCAGCACGCGCGGCCCGGCATCGCCGCGGCCCTGGCTGCGCATGGCGCCGCTCCAGCCGGCGCGGCTGCCGGTCTGCTGCATGCTGCCGGCGCGCAGTTCGCGTTCCAGCCGCGGTGTGGCGGCGGGGTCACCGAACTCGGCGTACAGCGCGCGGCCCTCGCGCACCGCGCGCTCGCGTTCGTCGGCGGACAGCGCCTCCCAGAAGCGTTCGCGCTGCACCACCAGCCACTCGGTGCCGCGCTCGGCCGCCAGGTCCATCCACGCGTAGCCCAGGGCGCGGTCAGCCGGGCCGCCTTGCCCGTTCCAGAGCATGTCGGCCAGCGCTGCCTGTGACAGCTTGTCGCCGTAGCGCGCGGCATTGCGGAAGTCGATGCGGGCTTCTTCGTGGCGGCCCCGTTCGCGGGCCTGCATGCCGAGCCCACGGAAGCGCAGGTCCGGATGGTAGACGAGGAACTCGTGCGACTGCAGCACGATCGCTTCATAGGCATCCGTGCGCGGCGGCGGGCCGGACCCGGCCGCAGGCTGGGCCAGCAGGCCGAGCAGGGCGGCCGCAAGCGGACGGGCGATGACAGTCGGGGACATGGACCACGCTCCTGTGTTCCGGTGCCGATTCAATACCTTACGGGCGGGCGCCATGCAAGTCAGGTGGGCCTGCCGGCACCCCGCTACAATCCTGTCCCCATGCACGGTCTGAATCCTCCCCAAGCTGCCGCGGTCCTGCACGTCGAAGGCCCGTTGCTGGTGCTCGCCGGCGCCGGCAGCGGCAAGACGCGCGTGATCGTGGAGAAGATTGCCCACCTGATCGGCTGTGGCCGCTACCCGGCCCGCCGCATCGCCGCGATCACCTTCACCAACAAGTCGGCCAAGGAAATGCGCGAGCGCGTGGCCAAGCGCCTGCGCGAGCAGGACGCCGACGAGGTGACCATCTGTACCTTCCATGCGCTGGGCCTGAAGTTCCTGCAGATCGAACATGCCGCCGTGGGCCTGAAGCGCGGTTTCTCGATCTTCGATGCCGATGATGCCGCCGCGCAGATCAAGGACCTGATGTACGGCGCCAAGCCCGATGACATCGAGGACATGAAGAACCTGGTGTCGCGCGCGAAGAACGCTGGCCTGTCGCCCGAACAGGCGATGGCCGCCGCGCGCAGCAACCGCGAGAAGGAAGCGGCCAGCGTCTACGAGCGCTACCAGCTGCGGCTGACCGCGTTCAATGCGGTCGACTTCGACGACCTGATCCGCCTGCCGGTGCAGATCCTGGAAGAGAACCCGGAGATCGCGCTGGCCTGGCGCGAACGCATCGGCTACCTGCTGGTGGACGAATGCCAGGACACCAACGACGCACAGTACCGCCTGCTCAAGCAGCTGGCCGGCGAGAAGGGCAATTTCACCTGCGTGGGCGACGATGACCAGTCGATCTACGCCTGGCGCGGCGCCAACCCGGAAAACCTGCAGCAGATGGGGCGTGATTACCCCGCGCTGGAAATCATCAAGCTGGAGCAGAACTACCGCTGCTCCAACCGCGTGCTGCGTGCGGCCAATGCGCTGATCGCCAACAACCCGCATGAGCACCTGAAGAAGCTGTGGAGCGACCAGGCCGACGGCGAACGCATCCGTGTTTGGGAATGCCGCAACAGCGAACATGAAGCGGAGAAGGTCGCCGCCGAGATCGCCTTCGTGGCGCAATCGCGCAACGTGCCGTGGAGTGACTTCTGCATCCTGTTCCGCGGCAACTTCCAGTCGCGCCCGCTGGAAAAGGCGATGCAGCTACTGCGCATTCCCTATCACCTGACCGGCGGCACCATGTTCCTGGAGCGCCAGGAAGTGAAGGACACGCTGGCCTGGCTGCGCCTGCTGGTGAACCCGGACGACGACACCGCGTTCATGCGTGCGGTGCAGTCACCCAAGCGCGATGTCGGTGCCGGCACGCTGGCCAGGCTGGCCGAACTGGCGCAGGAGAAAGACATGCCGATGGCGCAGGCCGCCGAGGCGATCGGCGCCCTGCAGCAGTTGCCGCCGCGTGCGGCCAACAGCCTGGCGCGTTTCACCGACATCCTGCGCGACCTGCGTGCGCAGATGCGCCAGGTCAGTTCCGGCGACATGATCCGCAAGGTGGCCAAGGAGTCCGGCCTGCTCAGCGAACTTCGCCAGCAGGCCAAGGAAGAAGCCAGTTACCAGCGCCGTGCCAACAACATCGAGGAACTGGCGCAGTGGTTCGAGGGCGGCCCGCGCGGTGCCACTGCGGCCGACCTGGCCGGACAGCTGGCGCTGCTGTCGCGCAGCGACAAGGACGAGGGCGGCAACCAGGTGCGCATGATGACCATGCATGCCTCCAAGGGCCTGGAGTTCCCGTACGTGTTCATCGTCGGCTGCGAGGACGGCGTGCTGCCGCACCAGGTCAGCCTGGACGAGGGCAACCTGCAGGAAGAACGTCGCCTGCTGTACGTGGGCATCACCCGCGCCAAGATCCAGCTGTGGATGAGTTACAGCAAGCTCACGCGCAAGTTTGGCGAGCACGTGCGGCTGAAGCCGAGCCGGTTCTTCGATGAGATCCCGGCCGAGGAGATCCAGCGCGATGGTGCGGACCCGGTGGCCGATGCGGCGCGGAAGAAGGAGCGGGCGAGTGCCGGGTTGGCGGCGATCGAGGCGTTGTTCGATTGACCGGGGCCGGACCGCTTCCCGATGGGAAGGGATCCGATCCCAGCTCACGGCTCTACAATCGGTTTTTCCATTGGAGGTCTGCGCGTGCATCCGATTGAAAGTGAACGCCTGCGCCTGCGTGCGATCGAACCTGATCGCGATGCGGAGCCGATGCTGGCGCTGTTGAACGATCCGGGTTTCCTGCGCTTCATCGGCGACCGTGATGTGCGCAGTGAGGCGCAGGCGCGGGAGTACATCGCGCTGCGGGTACTGCACAGCTATGCGTTGAACGGGTTCGGCATGTATGCCATCGAGCGCTTGTCCGATGGTGCCTGGCTGGGCAACGCCGGGCTGGTGCGGCGTGATGGCCTGCCGGGGCCGGATATCGGCTATGCGGTGCTTTCGGAATTTGCCGGGCAGGGCTATGCCGGCGAGGCGGCGCGGGCGGTGTTCGCGCATGCACGCGGAGCGCTGGGCCTGCACGATCTGTATGGCATCACCGACCTGGACAACGTGGTGTCCGGAAAGATCCTGCTGGGCCTGGGCATGCAGGAACGCGGGGTGATCCAGCTGCCGGGCGTGGACAGCCCGAGCCGGCTGTATGCCACGC
Source organism: Stenotrophomonas sp. YJH_SMC_127 (assembly GCF_059372445.1). Lineage (NCBI taxonomy): Bacteria > Pseudomonadati > Pseudomonadota > Gammaproteobacteria > Lysobacterales > Lysobacteraceae > Stenotrophomonas > Stenotrophomonas sp. YJH_SMC_127. The sequence goes on from NZ_JCAFVO010000007.1 coordinate 112,817, forward strand.
CGGGCGCGGCCGAGGTTTGATCATGGTGGGTGCCGACCGTTGGTCGGCACCGCATCGGCAGGACATCCGGTAGTGCCGGCCGCTGGCCGGCAACCCGGGATAGCACTGGGGTCAGAGCCCGCCTTGCGGGATCCGACCCCAGTAGATTGCTTCAGACGCGCAGTTCGGCCAGCTGTGCCTGCAGTTCGGCCACGGCCGCTTCCAGCTGGGCCACGCGCTCGGCCAGGCCCGGTTCGGCCGCATCGCTGCTGCCGCTGCTGCCGGCGTACTTCGCCGCCAGCGCCGCGCCATCCACTTCACCGCACAGCAGGTGCATGTAGCGGTCTTCGCGCTGCCCACTGGCACGCGGCAGCACCACCAGCAGCGCGCGCTGCTGCAGGCGCTCGATGGCGTGGCGGGCTTCGTCGGCGTCGGCGAAGCGGTACAGGCGCTCGCTGCGCGTGATCAGTTCGCCCAGGGTCTGCGGCCCACGCAGCAGCAGCAGCGCCAGCAGCACGGTCTGCTGCCGGGTCAGGTCCAGCGCGGCCTGCAGGCGGTGTTCGTAGCGATCGGCGCGCGAGGAGAAGTGCTGGCGGGCCAGGCCCAACGCCTCCAGCTGGCGCAGCGCGTGCTGCACGCTGCCAGCGTCCACGTTCATCACCGGCTCGCGCGCGGTCTTCTGGTTGGCCGCCGATTGGGCGGCGTTGACCGTCAGCGGGTAGGTGTCCGGGGTGGTCGCCTCCTTCTCCACCAGGCAGCCCAGCAGGCGGGCCTGCACGGCGTCGAGCAGGGGGACGTCAGGGGTCTGGGCGGAATCGGTCATGGCGGCCTCCGGAAGGGCAACGGGTCAACCGCCAAGCATAGCCGTCCCGGGGCCGGCTTTGCCGGTAAAATGCGCCGGTATATCTGATTGCCGGTGAATCCATGCGTCGTCCCGTTTCCCTGTCCCTGATCCTGCTCGCCACTGCGGCGTGGGGCCTGTCCGCCTGCAAGCGCGTGGAGGCGCCCGCCGCCGAAGCCGCGGCCCCGCAGGCGCCCGCTGCCGCCGCCAAGGCCGACGGCGCGCTCGATGCCACCGCCAACGACAACCTCAACGCAGTGCTGTGGATGCAGCGCGCGCAGGAGTACAGGGCGATCACCGAGCAGACCTACCGCGCCGCCGCCGACCACCTGGATGCGGCGTTGAAGGAAGCCCACTGGGATGCGCTGGTGCCGGAAGAGCGCGGCAACGACGCCAAGGGCCTGAAGCCGGCCGTGGTGCTGGACGTGGACGAGACCGTGCTGGACAACTCGCCCTACCAGGCGCGCCTGGTGCGCGACGGCAAGGAATACGACGAACTGACCTGGGACCAGTGGGTAGCCGAAAAGAAGGCCAAGGCGATCCCGGGCGTGGTCGACTTCGCCAAGGCCGCCAATGCCAAGGGCGTGACCCTGCTCTACATCTCCAACCGCGCCGTGCACCTGAAGGACGCGACCCTGGCCAACCTGCGCGAGCAGGGCCTGCCGGTGGCCGACGACAGCGTGTTCCTTGGCCTGGGCACGGTGGTGCCGGGCTGCGAGCAGGCCGGCAGCGAGAAGAACTGCCGCCGCCGCCTGGCAGGGCAGAAGTACCGCGTGCTGATGCAGTTCGGCGACCAGCTGGGTGACTTCGTCGAAGTGACCGCCAACACCAACGACGGCCGTGACGCGCTGCTGCAGCAGTACCACGACTGGTTCGGCGAGCGCTGGTGGATGCTGCCGAACCCGACCTACGGCGGCTTCGAGCCGGCGCAGTTCAACAACGACTACAGCCAGTCGCGCCAGGCCCGCCACGACGCCAAGCGCGCCGCCCTGGACTACGCCCCGTGAGCCGCGCACCGCTGCCGTTGCGCGCCGATGAGCGCCTGATCTTCGCGCTGGACGTGCCTGATCGCGTGCAGGCACTGGACTGGGTCGATCGCCTTGGTGACAGCGTGGCGTTCTACAAGATCGGCATGGAACTGCTCGCCTCCGGCGAGTACTTCCAGGTGCTGGACGAGCTGGCCCGCCGCGACAAGCGCGTGTTCGTCGACCTGAAGTTCTTCGACATCCCGGCGACCGCTGCAGCGGTGATCAAGCGCCTGTCGCAGTGGCCGGTCAGCTACGCCACCATCCATGGCTGGCACCCGGCGATGATGGAGGCCTGCGCGGCCGCCAACAGCAGCGACATGCGCCTGCTGGCGGTGACCGTGCTGACCTCGATGGGGCGCGCCGATCTGGCGCAGATGGGCGTCGACCGCGAGCCGGTGGACGTGGTGGTCGAACGCGCGTTGGCCGCCCAGGCAGCGGGCGTCGATGGCGTGATCGCCTCGGGCCAGGAGGCTGCACCGATCCGCGCCGCGACCGGTAGCGGGTTCTCGATCGTCTGTCCGGGCATCCGTCCCGGTGGTCCGGTCGGCGATGACCAGAAGCGCACCGTTGGCGTGGCCCAGGCCTTCGCCGATGGCGCCGACGCCATCGTGGTCGGACGCCCGATCCGCCTGGCGGCTGATCCGCAGGCCGCTGCGCGGGCAATCCAGCAGGAAATCGCGTCGGCTCTGGCTGCACGCTGAGCCCACCGCTGACGCCGGTCACGCCGGCACCACGAACGCCATTCCGATCCATGCGGGATGGCGTTCGCAATTGTTGGCCTGCGACTGTCGCAGGCAGCGCATTGCACCGAAACTGTGCGCGCGTTCGCGCTGCAGGCTTCATCCCTGCTCCCCAATCGATGCACCGGCACGGACCGCGGCCGCGCCGGTTCCAACCATTGATAGAGGAGTACATGGATATGTATCGCAGCACCTCTTTGTTCATCGGCCTGTTGTTGGCCGCGTCCGCCGTACCCGCCTTCGCTGCGCCACAGGTGCGCGAAGCACCGCGCATCATCGGCGGTGAAGCAGCGCCGGCTGGGGAGTACCCGTTCATGGTCAGCATCCAGGGCATCTTCGACGGCGATTCGGATCATGACCGCCACTTCTGCGGGGGCACCCTCATCTCGCCCTCGTGGGTGCTGACCGCCGCGCACTGCATGCAGGGGGAAGCGCCGGGCGGCATCGCCATCGTCGGCAACGCGGCGGCCCTGTCCACCGAAGCCTCGCCCCGCGCCTCCAACGTCAAGGCGATCCACGTCCATCCGGCATTCAACAGCGGCAACTCGCTGGAGCACGACGTGGCCCTGATCCAGCTCAACGCCCCCCTGGACGGTGCACAGCCGGTGGCGCTGCGGCTGCGGCCCGACGCCAGTTATCTCAAGCCGGGTCGCGAATTCACCGTGATCGGCTGGGGCGACACCGACATCGGCGATGGCCGGGTCTACCCGACCCAGCTGCAGACCGTGCAGGTGCCGTTCGTGGCATTCGATGAATGCCAGCAGGCTTACGGCGGGGAACTGTCGCGCGGCAAGGTGATCTGCGCCGGCCGCGAGGGCATCGACAGCTGCCAGGGGGACTCCGGCGGGCCGCTGCTGCTGCGCCTGCGAGAGGGCTGGACCCAGTTCGGCATCGTCAGCTGGGGCGAGGGCTGCGCGCTGGCCGGCTATCCGGGGATTTATGCCCGAATCGCCGAAAAACACGCCGTAGATTTCATTGAATCCGTCTGGCAGCACGATTGATTCAATAAAATCAAATGCATACATGGCATTACGTGAAGTGTTGCCTTAACTTGAAGGGCAGCGTAGGATCGCCGCCATCCGGTCCTCGGACCGGACATGTGCCACAACACTGTCCTCCGGCCCCGTGCCGGTTTGAAGAGCCTGTGATCCCCGTTATCCGGGCTCTTTTTTTATCCCGCTGGTGGTTCTGGGGTCAGATCCCTTCTGCCTGCCGGCAGAAGGGATCTGACCCCCTTGGTTGGAAACGTGACCGCACGGCTTGCCGCTGTCACGTCGCAGGCCGCAAGATGCGGGCCGGTCCGGGGAGTCCGAGTGCATGAGCGTGGCGGTGCGAGGAAGGTCTGCGCGTGGATGGGGGTTGGCGGCCATGCTGCTGCTGGCCGTGGCGGCATGCCGCGAGTCTGTGAACGATCCGGCCAGGCCGGCGGCCGAGCCGGTGGCTGCGGTGCAGGCGATGGCGTTGCGCCTGGCCGAAGATGATCTGGTCGGCTACGCAAAGCTGTCGGTACCGCCAGGCCAGTATCAGCGGCTGCAGCAGGCCTGGGCGGAGGGACACAGCCAGTGGCCGCTGACCGAGCTGCCGCTGGGGGACCAGCTGCTGCCGATGCTGGCCGCGCTGCGCAAGCCCGATGCCAGCACCGAACTGCAGCGCAGCTTCGACCGCCAGCTGGCCGGCCAGGCCAGCGCCGTGCGCCAGGCCGCGCAGTCGATGGGCAATTTCGGGGTGCAGTACCTGCGCCATCAGAAGGGCTACACGCCCGGCCAGCAGGCCCATTACATCGCCCTGGTCGAAACCCTTGCTGTCTGGGCGCAGGGCGCGCCGATCAGTGACCGCGCCCGTGCACGCAGCACCATCGCCGCGCTGGTCGGCGCGGCCGGCAAGGTCGGCTTCGATGACGAGGCTGGCCTGCAGGCGGCTGGCATGGAGGGCAGCCTGCAGCAGCTGGCGCCGTTCATCCACACCCTCAAGGCGGTGCTTGGCAGCTACGGGCTGGGCGTGGATGACGCGCTTCGCAGCGTACGGGGCGAGCTGCTCTCGGTGGAAGGCGACAATGCGCTGGTACGCCTGCACTACGACCTGGCCGGCCGCGAGATGAGCCTGCAGCTGCCACTGAGCCGGCGCGAGGGCCACTGGTACCTGACCCGTACCCTGGCCGACACCGACGCGCTGCTGCGCAAGGCCGACGCGGCCCGCGCGGCTGCGTCGCCGGCAGCCGCTGAAGCCCCCGCCGAAGGTGGGGAAGCGGCAACGCCGCCGCCTAAGCCATAATGGCGCCGATGTCGAAACAGAACCCGCTGCCGTTCCCCGGCGAAGAATCCCAGTCGACGCCCGCCGATACGGTGCCGGCGTCCCCCTCGACCGGTACCGGCCCGAACCCGGTACCGCCGCCCGCGCACGCGCGTCCGGCCGGCCGCCGCCCGCTGTGGGCTCGCCTGCTCGGCCGCCTGGTCGAGCCGTGGCTGTCGCTGAAGATCGAACCGGAAGACCCGGGCCAGTACAACGATGGCCGCCCGGTCATGTACGTGCTGGAAGACTACGGCCTGTCCAACGCGCTGATCCTGGACAAGGCCTGCCGCCAGGCCGGCCTGCCGTCGCCGCTGGTGCCGCTGGCCGGTGACCCGACCGGCCGCAAGCGCGCCTACCTGGCGCTGTCGCGGCGCAGCTCCAGCAACTCGCTGATTCCCGAGCAGCGCGGCGCCAAGACCCACTCCGACTCGCTGGCCAAGGTCCTGCAGGCGCACCGCGTGCGCGATGACCTGGACGTGCACCTGGTGCCGGTGTCGATCTTCGTCGGCCGCGCCCCGGACAAGCAGAGCGGTTGGTTCGCGGTGCTGTTCTCGGAAAACTGGGCACTGGTCGGCCGCTTCCGTCGCCTGCTGGCGGTGCTGCTCAACGGCCGCAGCACCATCGTCCGCTTCGCCCCGCCGATCTCCCTGCGCAACACCGTGGATGAAGGCCTGGAGCCGGAGCGCACGGTGCGCAAGCTGCAGCGCGTGCTGCGTACGCACTTCCGACGCATCCGTGAATCGGTGATCGGCCCCGACCTGTCGACCCGGCGCCTGCTGGTGGATCAGGTGCTGGCCGCCGAGCCGGTACGCGAAGCGATCGCCGCACAGGCCAAGCGCGACAACTCAAAGCCGGCCGATGCCTGGAAGAAGGCACACGCCTACGCCTGGGAAATCGCTGCGGACTATTCCAGCCCGGTAGTGCGCTCGGCCAGCTTCATGCTCAGCCACGTGTGGAACCGCATCTATGCGGGCGTGCTGGTGCACCACCTGGACAAGTTCAAGGCCGCCGCGCCGGGGCACGAAGTGGTCTACGTGCCCAGCCACCGCAGCCACATGGACTACCTGCTGCTGTCCTACCTGCTGTACGACCGTGGCATCGTGCCGCCGCACATCGTGGCCGGCATCAACCTGAACCTGCCGGTGGTCGGCACCCTGCTGCGCAAGGGCGGTGCATTCTTCATCCGCCGCTCGATCCGTGGCAACGCGCTGTACTCGGCGGTGCTCAGCGAATACGTCGCGCAGCTGGTGGCCGGCGGCTACTCGCTGGAGTACTTCGTCGAAGGCGGCCGCTCGCGTACCGGCCGGCTGCTGCAGCCCAAGGGCGGCATGATCTCGATGACGCTGCGCGCGTTCCTGCGCCAGCCGCGCAAGCCGGTGCTGTTCCAGCCGATCTACATCGGCTACGAGAAGCTGATGGAAGGCGGCAGCTACCTGGACGAACTGTCCGGCCGGCCGAAGGAAAAGGAATCGATCTGGTCGCTGCTGTGGGGCATCCCCAAGGTGCTCAAGCAGAACTATGGCCAGGTGGTGGTGAACTTCGGCGAGCCGATCGCGCTGAACGACGTGCTGGCCGAGAAGGCGCCGGAGTGGAAGGGCGAGGCGGTGTCCGAGGACGAAAAGCCGGCCTGGCTGTCGACCACGGTGGACACGCTGGCCGAACGCATCCAGGTGCGCATCAATGGCGCCGCCGACGTCAACCCGATCAACCTGCTGGCGCTGGCCCTGCTGTCCACGCCGAAGCACGCGATGGGCGAGGCCGACCTGATCGCGCAGATCGAACTGTGCAAGACCCTGCTGGTCGAGATGCCGTACTCGGACCGGGTGACGGTGACGCCGCACTCGCCGGAGCGGATCATCGCCCACGCCGAGGAAATCAACGTCCTCACCCGCATCAAGCACCCGCTGGGCGATGTGCTCAGCGTCAGCGGCGACACCGCAGTGCTGCTGAGCTACTTCCGCAACAACGTGGTGCACCTGTTCACCGCCTCGTCGTGGGTGGCCTGCTGCTTCCAGAACAACCGCCGCATGAGCCGCACCGGCCTGGTCCAGCTGGGCCGTACGGTGTACCCGTTCCTCCAGGCCGAGCTGTTCCTGCCGTGGAGCGAGGACGAGTTCGCCCAGCGCATCGACCGGACCATCGATGTGTTCGTGCGCGAGGGCCTGCTGCAGAACGTCAACGATGACGACGGCGGCATCCTGGCGCGCAACACCGGGCAGACCGACGAGGTGTTCCGCCTGCGCGCGATCGGCCATTCGCTGCAGCAGGCGTTCGAGCGCTATTACATTGCCATCTCGGTGCTGGTGAAGAACGGCCCCGGCGTGCTCGGCGCTGCCGAGCTGGAAAGCCTGTGCCAGCAGGCCGCGCAGCGGCTGAGCCTGCTCTATGCGCCGGCCGCGCCGGAGTTCTTCGACAAGTCCCTGTTCCGTGGCTTCATCCAGAAGCTGCGCGAACTGCGCCTGGTGTGGCCGGACGAGAACAGCAAGCTGCTGTTCGACGAGCGCCTGGATGCCTGGGCCAAGGATGCCAAGTTCATCCTGGGCCGTGAGCTGCGCCACACCATCGAACGGGTCAGCCCGGAAGCGGCCCGCCCGGACGAGCCTGCGCCGCAGGATTGAAGGCAGCGCCGGGTCCTGCGGTGGGTGTGGACCTTGGTCCACACCTCCCAGCCGTGCCAACCAAGGTTGGCACCCACCAGGACGGTCTTTAGGCCGGCTCGTCGGGAATCTGCAGGCTTTCCAGCCTGGCGATGCAGTCCTTCAGCTGCAGCTTGCGCCGCTTCAGGCGCTTGGACTCCAGCTCGTCCTCGCCGTTGGCGGCCATGCGGGTGATCTGTTCATCCAGCAGGCGGTGCTCGGCGCGCAGGGCGACGAGGCGCTCGACGATCTCGGCGGGGCTGTAGGTGTCCACAGCCTCCGAGCATACACAGCGATGATGACCGCCGGGAGAGGGGAATCCCGATCCCCGGCCGGGGCGGCTCCGAGCCGTTAGAATGGAACCCATGAGTGCCGTGATTTCCCTTCCCGATCCCCCACCGCGCGCCGCCCGCGATCCGCGCGTGGCCGAGCGCGAGCAGCACAAGCTGGCCAAGCGCCTGCGCCGCCAGGTCGGCGAGGCGATTGCCGACTTCGGCATGATCGAGGCCGGCGACAAGGTCATGGTGTGCCTGTCCGGCGGCAAGGACAGCTACACCCTGCTGGACGTGCTGCTGCAGCTGCAGAAGAAGGCGCCAGTGCCGTTCGAGCTGGTGGCGGTGAACCTGGACCAGAAGCAGCCGGACTTCCCCGAGCACGTGCTGCCGGAATACCTGGCAGGCCTGGGCGTGCCGTACCACATCATCGAGCAGGACACCTATTCGGTGGTCAGCCGGGTCATCCCGGAAGGCAAGACCATGTGTTCGCTGTGCTCGCGCCTGCGTCGTGGCGCGCTGTACAACTACGCCGAGATCCACGGCTTCACCAAGATCGCGCTGGGCCACCACCGCGACGACATGGTGGCCACGTTCTTCATGAACCTGTTCCACCACGCCAAGCTGTCGGGCATGCCGCCGAAGCTGCGCAGCGACGACGGCAGGCACGTGGTGATCCGGCCGCTGGCCTACGTGCGCGAGAGTGACATCGTCGAGTACGCGCAGGCACGCCGGTTCCCGATCATTCCCTGCAACCTGTGCGGCAGCCAGGAGAACCTGCAGCGCCGCCAGGTCGGCCTGATGCTGAAGCAATGGGAAAAGGACCACCCGGGCCGCATCGAGCAGATCGCGCGCGCCATGGGTGAAGTCCGGCCCTCGCAGCTGGCCGACACCACCCTGTTCGACTTCATGGCGCTAGGCCGTCGCGACGACGCGCCGCTGCCCGACGCCCATGCCTGGCTGGCCGGCTCCCCGGCCGACGCCGACGCAGATCCCGAGACGCCCACCGTTTAAGGTCGGGCGCCCTTCCTCTTCGCCATCCGGAATTCCATGTTCTTTCGCAACCTGACGTTCTTCCGTTTCCCGACCACCACCGATTTTTCCGAAGTCGACACCCTGCTGCCGCACGCCCTGCTGAAGCCGGTCGGTGCGCTGGAAATGAATTCGCGCGGCTTCATCTCGCCGTTCGGCCGCGAGGAGAAGGAACTGCTCTCCCACCGCATCGCCGAACACCTGTGGCTGACCGTGGGCGGCGAGGACAAGATCCTGCCGGCGGCGGTGGTCAACGACCTGCTCGAGCGCAAGCTGGAGGAGATCGAGGAGAAGGAAGGCCGCCGCCCGGGTGGCCGCGAGCGCAAGCGGATGAAGGACGACCTGCTGCATGAACTGCTGCCGCGCGCCTTCGTGAAGTCCTCGCGCAATGATGCCTTCATCGACCTGCAGCACGGCTACGTGGCGGTGGATACCTCCAGCCGCAAGACCGGCGAGTACTTCATGTCCGACATCCGCGGCCTGCTCGGCAGCTTCCCGGCGATGCCGCTGAACGCCGAAGTCGCACCGCGTTCGATCCTGACCGGCTGGATCGCCGGCGAGCCGCTGCCGACCGGGCTGAGCCTGGGCGAAGAGTGCGAGATGAAGGATCCGGTGGAAGGCGGCGCCGTGGTCAAGTGCCAGCACCAGGAACTGCGCTGCGACGAGATCGACAAGCATCTGGACGCCGGCAAGCAGGTGACCAAGCTGGCGCTGATCTTCGAGGACAACCTGTCCTTCGTGATCGGCGACGACTTGATCGTGCGCAAGCTGAAGTTCCTCGACGGCGCACTGGACCAGCTGGAGCATGCCGACGAAGACGGCCGCCGCGCCGAGTTCGACGCCCGCTTCGCCCTGCAGAGCGCCGAGATCCGCCGCCTGTTCCTGTTGCTGGAAGAAGCGTTCAAGCTCAGCAAGGCTGACTGAACAGGCACCCTGTGGGCCGCCGGTCATCCGGCGGCCCGAAGCAGCGCTATGCTGGGCGCATGAGCCGTCTGCTGCGCCGCCTGATCAGCCCGACCCCGCCCGCTACCGTGCAGCGCGACACCGTTCGCCTGCGCCTGGAGGATGCCGAGATCGAGGTGCTGCGCGTGCGCGATCCGCGCGCGCGCCGGATCAAGCTGAGCGTGGACGAGCGCGGCGCACGGTTGACGCTGCCGCCGCGGGCCAGCCTGGTGATGGGCGAGCGATTCCTGGAACAGCACCGCGACTGGTTGGCGCTGCAGCTGCGCCAGTACCAGAGCCAGGGCCTGCCCGCCCCGTTGCAGCCGGGCGAGGACGGCGTGCTGCCACTGCGCGGCGACCTGTTGCCGCTGCGCTGGCAGGAAGGCCGCTATGCGCGGCTGGAGATCGACGAACACGGCGCCTGCGTGCAGTGGCCGACCCGTGCCGGCGATGCCACCCTGCGCCGCCTGCTGCGCGAGTTCTACGAAGCACAGACCCGCGCCGATGTCGGCCGCTGGCTGCCGAAGTACCTGCCCACCCTGCCACGTGCACCCAGCCGCCTGCGGCTGAAGGTGATGTCTTCGCAGTGGGGCTCGCTGGCGCCGGACGGCAGCATGGCACTGGACCTGGCCCTGGTGCTCGGTCGTCCGGAAGCGTTCGAGTACGTGCTGGTGCATGAACTCTGCCACCTGATCCAGCCGAATCATTCGCCCGCGTTCTGGCATGAAGTCGAACAACGTTTCCCCGCGTGGCGCGAGCAGCGCGACTACTTCCAGCTGGAAGGGCGCAGGCTGAAGGCGATGCTTCGCCAGCTGCTGTAGAGCTGAGCCGATGCTCGGCTGACGCGCGTGGCGCGGATATCCAGCCCTCGCGATCGACAGCAGCCGAGCATGGCTCGGCTCTACAAAAGCGCGCGCAGCGCGCGACCCGCTCCTGCTCTTCCTTCTTTCTTCCGTGATGGGCACACAGGAAACTGTCCGTGGCCGGGCGGGGTGGGTTGCGCAGGGGCGTGAGCCGCATGGATGCGGCGACCGAGCTTACAAGGACGTACTTGCAGCGACCCCTGCGCAATCCACCCCGCCCGGCAGAGCACGGCTTCTGATTTGAACGACCCACCACGAGGGGCTCAGCCGTTGGCCGAAACCCTCACCCCGCCCGCAACGCCGCCGCTGCCGCCCAGCGTGCCGCCACCCGCGGCGCCGTGATGCACACCGCCTGGTCGGTCACCGTCGTCACCGCGCGCTCCAGCAGCTGGATATCGGCCTCGTGCTGGCGTGCCACATGCGGGTCCTCGAAGAAGATCGCGCGCTGGCAGCGCCCCTCCAGCACGCGGTCGGCAATCTGTGCATCGCCGCCCATCGGGCCACTCTGGTAACGCGTCACCCACGGCGTATCGCTGGGCCAACCCCGGCTCCAGGCCAGCTCGTTCAAGCGCTGCCCGGTGGTGCCCGTCGCAACGCGTTGGCCAAACCGGGCCAGCACATCGAAGTACTCGTCAGCGAAGGCCAGCATCGCCGGCTTCATCGCATCATGCGCGATCAGCGCCAGCGTCTGCCCCTGGAAGGCATGCAGGTCGTCGGCACCGGTGTCGGCAGCCAGCCCGGCGTGGATGCGCTCCACCTCGATCCAGTCGCGTGCAGTGGCCACGGTTGAAATGAACGGCTTGCCGTGGATCACGCACTGCCGCTTGAGCGCGGTTGCTTCCGGAAACACCGAGGACGGATCGACCGGGTCGATCAGGTAGATCGCACCGTCCAGTGTCCGCTCCGGCCCCATGCCGACCACTTCGGCCACCAGCTTCATCAGGCCTCCCTCGCGCCCGTAGGGATACCGGTGCAGGCCGCCGTAGCCGGCCAGGAATCCCTGCCGTTCGATCGCATCGTGGGTGCGCCCGACCGCGTGCAGTGACACCCCCAGTTCGCGCAGGCCTGCCTCGCTGGCACGCAGCCAGCGGAACAGCGCCGCGCGCGCATCGTGGTGATGGAGACGGTTGGCAGCCAGGCCGATACGCATCGAGCGCTCCGTAGGACGGGTAGAAGCGGCAGTGTATGTCGGCATTCGCCGATGCGGATGCTTTTCCAATTTTTCTCATTGTCGCGGAAGCCTGCCTCGCTAGCGTGGCTGGCAGCGGTACCGCTGCGCGGCCGTGGTTCCTGCCCGCGAAATGAGGACGTCTACCGTGAATGTCGCCGGCCGCCGCGCCGTCGCCGCCGTCATGGCATCGCTGTTGCTGCCCGGCATCGCCGCTGCATCCGGTTGTACGGGCCCCCTGCAGGTGGCATGGCGCTCCGACCGGCCGCCCCTGTCATACAGCCAGCAGGGCGAGGTTGCGGGACTGGCCGCGGATTACCTGCCGCTGCTGGGCATGCAGGCGGCGCAGCATGCGAAGCCGTTGCCTGCGACGGTACTTACCGAGGGAGCACTGCCGGCCGGCACCCAGGTGCTGCTGGGCTGGCCGCGCGCACAGCTGCCGACAGGCTGGGTGGCCAGCAGGGCCTACCTGGAGGTGCCGCAGGTGATCGTGCGGCGCGAGGGCGCCGCTGCGGTGCTGGGGCTGGAGGGCCTGCGTGGCCGCAGCGTGGCCAGCCCGGACCGGCTGCCGCTGGAGCCATTGCTGGCCGAGCAGGCCCCGGGGGCGCAGCTGCTGGCCCCTGCGCCGCTGGACCACGCGCTGTCACTGCTGCGTGCCGGGCTGGTCGACGCCGTGGTCGCCAATCTCGCTGAACTGGAGGCCGCGCTCCGCGCGGAGCCAGGTGATGCTGTGGTGATCGCGGCACCCGCGGGCTTCGGCGATGCACTGGTACTCGCGGCCGTGCCGGCCTGTGCCGAGGTGGTCGCTGCTTTCGACCAGCGGCTCCTGCAGGAGAGCGATGCACATCGCGCGTCGAGCCGCAGCGCCTGGCTGCCGGACCGGCCACGCGCGCGGCTCACCGGTTCGGCGCTGCGCTGGCTGGTGCCGGCGTCGCTGATCCTGCTCGCGCTCGTGCTGCTGCATGCCTTCGGCTACTGGCGCGTGCATCGCGAGAGCGTGCGTCGCCGCGTGCTGGAGCAGCGGTTGCACGACGTCACCGCGAACCTGCCGGCGGTGGTCTACCAGGCCCGCCGTTCGGCAACCGGCCACTACAGCCTGGCGCAGATCGCCGGTGACGTGCAGGCGTTGTTCGGCGTAAGCGTGGAGACTGCGCGGATCGACCATCTGCAACTGCTGGCCGCGATGCATGCCGACGACCGCAGCCGGGTGATGGCGTGCATCGAAGCGGCCGCGCTGGTGCGCGGTCCCATCGACGTTACGTTCCGCACCCGGTCGGCGCAGGGCTGGCGCTGGGTCCGCTCACAGGGACGACCGCTGCAGTGCGATGACAGCAGCGTGGAGTGGAGCGGCTACTGGTTGGATGTCAGTGAAGCACAGGCGCGTGCAGTAGCGCTGGCCGAGGCGCGCCGCGCGGCCGAGCAGGCGGCGCTGGCCAAGAGCCATTTCCTGGCGACCATGAGCCACCAGATCCGCACGCCGATGAGTACCCTGCTGGGCATGCTGGAGCGATTGGCTGCCAGTGACCTGGATGCGGGCCAGCGGCAGGTGCTGACCACCGTGGGTGATGCCGCGCAGATGCTGCGGCAGATCCTGGACGATGTGCTGCACAGCCAGCGCCTGCAGCCAGCGCCACTGCAGCTGCGGCCGACCGATCTTGCGGCGCTGGTGCGCGCGGTGCAGCAGCTGTTGATGCCCGTCGCGGCCAGCCGCGGCCTGCACCTGCACAGCGAGATCGACCCCATGCTGCAGCAGTGGTCGCTGGCCGATGGGCTGCGCCTGCGCCAGGTCCTGTTCAACCTGGCCGGTAATGCACTCAAGTTCACTCTGCAGGGAAGCGTGGTGCTGCAGGCCCATGTGCTGCAGCAGCGCGATGGCGGGCAGCGGTTGCGCCTGCAGGTGACCGATACGGGCGTGGGCATCAGCATGGAGCGGCAACAGGCGGTATTCGCTGCCTACGAGCAGGCCGAGACCTCGACCACGCGCCGCTTTGGTGGCAGTGGGCTGGGCCTGTCGATCTGCCGCGAGCTGGCGGCATCGATGGGGGGCCAGCTGCACCTGCGCAGCGCGCCGGGCAAGGGAACCACCGTATGGCTGGAACTGGTGCTGGCGGCCTGTGCGGCACCGACGGTGGTACCGGTGCTCACGACGGCCGTGCAACGGCCGCTGCCGCCGGCGCGGGCACTGGTTGTTGAAGACCATCCGACCAACCTGCAGTTGCTGGTACAGCGCCTGCGCGAGCTGGGGCTGCAGGTACACGCCTGCGACGACGGCCAGCAGGCATGGGAGGCCTGGCAGGCGCAGCCCTTTGATCTGGTCATCACCGACTGCCATATGCCGCACATGGACGGCTTCGCGCTGGCACGGGCGATCCGTGGCGATACCTGCACCATCCGTGCGCAGGTGCCGATCGTCGCGCTGACTGCCAGTGTGCTGGAACGCACACGCGAGGCCTGCCGTGATGCGGGCATCGACCATTTCCTGGCCAAGCCGGTGGCGCCGTGCGAACTGCGCGCGCTGCTGGAGGAGCTGCTGTTGCCGGACTCAGTGCGCCAGTAGGCGGACGATGCTGGCAGCGGCGTCGCGGCCTTCGGCCACGGCGGTCACCACCAGGTCTGCACCGCGTACCGCGTCGCCACCGGCGAACAGGCGTGGATGCGCGGTCTGGAACGGCAGGCGGTCCTTGCCCCCGGCGACGATGCGGCCGTTGGGCTGGCCTTCCACCCCCAGGTCCGCCAGCCACGCCGGCACGCTCGGCGAGAAGCCGAAGGCGATGATCACCACGTCCGCTTCCAGCAGGGATTCACTGCCTTCGATCGGCACGGCGTTCTGGCGGCCATTGGCATCGGGTTCGCCCAGCCGGGTTTCGACCACGGTCACGCCGATCACTTCATCGTCGGCGCCGGCTTCGATCGACAGCGGTTGGCGGTTGAACAGGAAGCGCACGCCCTCTTCGCGCGCATTGGCCACTTCGCGAGCGCTGCCGGGCATGTTGGCTTCGTCGCGCCGGTAGGCGCAGGTGACCTTGGCCGCGCCGAGGCGCACCGCGCTGCGCACGCAGTCCATGCCGGTATCGCCACCACCGAGCACCACCACCCGCTTGCCGTTGAGGTCGGGCAGGGCGATGGTGTCTTCCCAGCCGGCAATCGGCCGGCCCTTCGGGTCATCGCCGCCGACGATGCGGCTGTTCTGCACCAGGAACGGCAGCGCCGGCAGCACGCCCTTCAGGTCCTGGCCGTCGAGGCCACCATCGGTGTAGCGGTAGGCGCCGGTACCGATGAACACCGCATCGTGGGTGTCCAGCAGCTGCTGCACGCTGAGGTCGCGGCCGATCTCCACGCCGAGGCGGAACTGCACGCCCATGCCCTCCAGCACGTCGCGGCGCCGGTGGATCACGTCCTTGTCCAGCTTGAAGCTGGGAATGCCGAACTGCAGCAGGCCGCCGATCTGCTCGTAGCGGTCATAGACCACCGCGGCAATGCCGGCGCGGGCCAAGCGGTCGGCGCAGGCCAGGCCCGCGGGACCGGCCCCGATCACCGCCACGCTGCGGCCGGTCGGCTGCACCGCGCCCAGGTCAGGGCGCCAGCCGCTGGCCAGCGCGGTATCGACGATGTACTTCTCCACCGCACCGATGGTGACCGCACCGAACTCTTCCAGCGTGCAGCTGCCCTCGCATAGGCGATCCTGCGGGCAGACCCGGCCGCACACCTCCGGCAGCGGGTTGGTGCTGTGGCACAGCGTGGCGGCTTCGTGGATGCGGTTCTCCTGCACCAGCTGCAGCCACTGCGGAATGGCGTTGTGCACCGGGCACTTCCAGCTGCAGTACGGGTTGCCGCAGTCCAGGCAGCGGCCCGCCTGGTACTGGGCGTCCTCCTTGCCGAATTTTCCGTACAGCTCGCCCCAGTCGCCGGACGTGCGCAGTTCCACCGGGATGCGCTGCGGCATGGTGCGGGGCAGGTCGAGGAACTGGAAGGCGTGCTTGCGGCTCATGGCGGGCTCTGGAATGCGAGGGGGAACGTTGCCGGCCAGCGGCCGGCACTACCGGAAAACATCACGCGGCGCGTCGCAGGGTTTCGGTCAGCGACTCGATGCTGGCGGCCTTGGGTTTGACCAGCCAGAACTTGCCGATGTAATCGCGGAACTCGTCCAGGATCTGCTGTGCCCAGATGCTGCCGGTCAGCTCGCGATGGCGGCCGATCAGGCGGTGCAGGTGCTGGCGGTAGTTCTCGAAGCCTTCGGCGGACACGCGATGGATGTCGATCAGCTCGTGGTTGTAGCGGTCGACGAAATCACGGTCCACGTCCAGTACGTAGGCCAGGCCGCCGGTGAAGCCGGCGCCGAAGTTCAGCCCGACCTTGCCCAGCACCAGCACCACGCCATCGGTCATGTACTCGCAGCAGTGGTCACCGGCACCTTCGACCACGGCCAGTGCGCCGGAATTGCGCACCGCGAAGCGCTCGCCGGCGCGGCCGGCAGCGAACAGCTCACCGCCGGTGGCACCGTACAGGCAGGTGTTGCCGATGATGGCGGTGCTGCGTGCCTCGAAGCGCGCGCCACGCGGCGGCCGCACCACCAGCCGGCCGCCAGCCATGCCCTTGCCGACGTAATCGTTGGCTTCGCCTTCCACCTCCAGGTGCAGGCCACCGACATTGAAGGCGCCGAAGCTCTGCCCGGCGCTGCCACGGAAGCGCAGTTCCAGCGGTGCCTCGGCCATGCCCTGGTTGCCGTGCGCGCGTGCCACCGCACCCGCCAGGCGGGTACCGATGCTGCGGTCGGTGTTGTGGATCAGGAAGCGATGCTCGCCGCCGCGCTTGTGCTGGATCGACGGCGCCAGCAGGCCATCCATCTGCGTGGCCAGGCTGTCCGGCGATTCGTACAGGCGCTGCGCGGCGCAGTGGCTGCCCTCGTAGCGGCTGTCGGCCAGCAGGCGCGACAGGTCCACGCGCACGCCGTCGCGCGGCGCGGATTCGATCTGGCGCAGCAGGTCGGTACGGCCGACGATCTCTTCCAGCGAACGCGCGCCCAGGTAGGACAGCCAGCCGCGCACTTCCTCGGCCAGCAGCCGGAAGAAGTTCTCCACGCGCTCGGGCTGCCCGGTGAAGTGGTTCTCGCGCAGGCGCTCGTCCTGGGTGGCCACGCCGGTGGCACAGTTGTTGAGGTGACAGATGCGCAGGTACTTGCAGCCCAGCACGATCATCGGCGCGGTGCCGAAGCCGAAGCTGTCGGCGCCCAGCAATGCGGCCTTGACCACGTCCAGCCCGGTCTTCAGGCCGCCATCGGTCTGCAGCAGGGTACGGCCGCGCAGGTCGTTGGCGAGCAGCGCCTGGTGCGCCTCGGCCACGCCCAGCTCCCACGGCACGCCGGCATAGCGGATCGAGCTGACCGGCGATGCACCGGTGCCGCCATCATGGCCGGAGATGGTGATCAGATCCGCACCGGCCTTGACCACGCCCGCCGCAATCGTTCCGACGCCGGCATGGCTGACCAGCTTCACCGACACCAGCGCGGTCGGGTTGACCTGCTTGAGGTCGTAGATCAGCTGCGCCAGGTCCTCGATCGAATAGATGTCGTGATGCGGCGGCGGCGAAATCAGACCGATGCCCGGGCGCGCATAGCGCAGCCGCGCGATCAGTTCGTTGACCTTGTGCCCGGGCAGCTGGCCACCCTCGCCGGGCTTGGCACCCTGCGCGACCTTGATCTGCAGCACCTCGGCATTGACCAGGTACTCGGCGGTCACGCCGAAGCGCCCGGAGGCCACCTGCTTGATCTTGCTGCGCCTGGCGGTGCCATAGCGTGCGGGGTCTTCACCGCCTTCGCCGGAATTGCTGCGGCCACCCAGGCGATTCATCGCAATCGCCAGCGCTTCATGCGCTTCCGGTGACAGGGCGCCGAGGCTGATCGCCGCGGTATCGAAGCGCGGGAACAGTTCGCTGGCCGGGGCCACCTCATCGAGCGGTGCGGGCGTGGCGGCAGGGACCAGTTCCAGCAGGTCACGCAGTGCCGAGGGCGGGCGCGCATGCACCGCATCGCAGTACTGCTGCCAGGCACGCGGATCGCCGCTGCGCGCCGCGCGCTGCAGGGTGGTGACCACGTCCGGGTTGTACATGTGGTACTCGCCGCCGTGCACGTACTTCAGCAGGCCGCCGACATCCACGTCCTGCTGCGCGTCCCACGCCTGCGCGCACAGCTCGCGCGCGTCGGCATCCAGGCGCGCGAAACCCGCGCCACCGATGCGCGAGGCGGTATCCGGGAAGCACAGATCGACGACCTCCGGTTCCAGGCCGATGATCTCGAACAGCTGCGCGCCGCGGTAGCTGGCCACGGTACAGATGCCCATCTTCGAGATGATCTTCGACAGCCCCTTGTAGACGCCCTTGCGGTAGCGGCGGCCGATCTGCGACTGCTCACCGCCCTTGCTGAGCTTGAGGATGCCGCGGCGGCCCAGGTCGAACAGGGTCTGGTAGGCCAGGTACGGATACACCGCCGTGGCGCCGAAGCCGAGCAGGCAGGCCATGTGATGCGGATCGCGCGCGGTGCCGGTCTCGACGATGAGATTCACGTCGCAGCGCAGGCCCAGCCGCGAGAGGTGGTGGTGGATGGCGCTGGTGGCCAGCAGCGCATGCACCATCGGCCGCCCGGCCACCGGGTAGCGGTCGGACAGCAGCAGCATCACCATGCCGTCGCGCGCGGCCTGTTCGGCCTCGGCGCAGATGCGCTCGATGCCGGCACGCAGGCCCTCGTCTTCGCTGTAGGACAGGTCGAGCAGGCGGTTGGCCTGCACGTACTGCTCCATCTTCAGCAGCTGGCGCAGCTTGCGCTGGCTGAGCACCGGCGAATTGAGGATGACGTGGTTCACCGTCTCCGGACCGGCATGGAAGATGTTGGTCTCCTTGCCGAGCTGGGTGGACAGGGACATCGCGCAGTCTTCGCGCAGCGGATCGATCGGCGGGTTGGTGACCTGCGCGAAGGCCTGGCGGAAATAGTCGTACAGCGGGCGGCTGCGCTGGCTCAGCACCGCCATCGGCGTGTCGTCGCCCATCGAGCCGGTGGCTTCCTGCTCGGTCTCGGCCAGCGGCCGCAGTACCTGCTCCACTTCCTCGCTGCTGAGCTGGTACAGCTTGTGGTAGCTGCGCAGGGTGGCTTCGTCGAACGGCTCTTCCACCAGCGACGGGTCGATCAGTTCGGTCTGCAGGTAGGTCACGCCCTGCTGCAGCCACTGCTTGTAGGGCGCGCGGCCGCGGTTGATGCGGTCGACCGCATCGGAGTCGAGCAGGTCGCCGCGCTTGAGGTCGATCGCGATCATTTCGCCGGGGCCGAGCTTGCCCTTGCGCACCACCCGCTCGGTGGGCACTTCCCACACGCCCGCTTCAGAGGCAACCAGGAAGTGGCGGTCGGCGGTCAGCATCCAGCGTGCCGGGCGCAGGCCGTTGCGGTCGAGGGTGCAGACGGCGTAGCGGCTGTCGCAGGCAACGATGCCGGCCGGGCCATCCCACGGCTCGCTGTTCAGGCCGTGGAACTCGTAGAACGCGGCCAGGTCCGGGTCCTTGAACTCCAGCGACTGGGTGGCCGGCGGCACCAGGATGCGCAGCGCCTGGATCAGCTCCATGCCACCGGCGACCATCAGTTCCAGCATGTTGTCCAGGCTCTGCGAGTCCGAGCCGTGCATGGAGATCACCGGGTCGAATTCGGCGATGTCGAAGCGCGGCGTCTTCCACACCTTGCTGCGCGCCTGGGCCCAGCGGCGGTTGCCTTCGATGGTGTTGATCTCGCCATTGTGGGCGAGCATCCGGAACGGGTGGGCAAGCGGCCAGCGCGGCAGCGTGTTGGTCGAGAAGCGCTGGTGGAACACGATCGCGCTGGAGGCCAGTTCGCGCCGCTGCAGGTCGGGATAGAAGCGGCTGAGCTTGTCCGGCAGCACCATGCCCTTGTAGCTGATCGCATCGGGGGTGAGGGTGGTGACGTAGAAATCAGCGTGATCGCGCAGCTGCTGCTCGCTGCGGCGACGGGCCAGGAACAGCGCCAGCGCGAAGCCGGCATCGTCCTGGCCGACACCGGCATCGACGAACACCTGTTCGATGCGCGGCAGGGTATCGCGCGCCAGCTGGCCGCAGACGCTGTCATCGGTGGGTACCTCGCGCCAGCCGGCGACCTTGCAGCCGACCGCTTCCACCTGCGCCTGCAGCTGGGTACGGCAGGCGTCGGCGGCCTCGCTGTCGTGCGGCAGGAACACCAGGCCGGCAGCGAAGCGCGCGGCGGTGGTGATGCCGGCTTCGCTGGCCAGCAGTTTCAGGAATGCATTGGGGCGGCGCAGCAGCAGGCCACAGCCATCGCCGGTCAGGCCATCGGCGGCGACGCCGCCACGGTGGGTCATGCGCGAAAGCGCGGCGATGGCGGTATCAACCAACAGGCGCGAAGGTTGATCGTCGAGCTGGGCGACCATGCCAAATCCACAGGCATCGCGCTCGGAGCGCGGGTCGTAAAGCCCTTGGCGGTTGCGGGGGGCCATCTCTACCTCGATGCGTATAGGGTTGGCGGCGACACTCGTCCCCGCTCATTCCCTGGAGCGCATCGTGAGGCCACCGGATGCCTCGACTAGATCACAGGTTGCTGCAGCGCCGCAATACACGGTTGCAGGTGCAACAGAACGCGCCGGCAACCCCGTGCCGGCGCGGGGTCGCCCTCAGCCGCAGCGCACGCCGCTGACCAGGCCCTTGTCGTCCACTTCGATGTTCAGGCGGTCGCCGAGGAATTCCATCGTGGCCACGTCGTTGGGCTTCATGACGCGCAGCTGGTGGGCACCGGCATCTTCCTGCGCCTGCTTGCCCAGCGCGTCGGCGTAGGCCTGGCCGACCAGGCTCTGCACCTGGCTGGCATCGCAGGTGCCGACCGGCGGTGCCTCGGTGGCCTTGCCGGCTTCGTCGGCCGGTGCCTTGGCGGCTTCGGCAGCCTGCTGGGCATGGGCCGTGGCCGAATCCTGTTCATCCAGCGCCGGTGCCTGGCAGGCGGTCAGGGCCAGCACGGCCGGCAGCAGCAGGGCGGAGAGCGAACGGGCGCGAATCGGGAACGACATCATGACTCCGGAAGGGATTGTGAAAGCCCGAGCATAGCGGCGAACCGATCCTCACGTGTTTGTCTTGTGTTATCGACAGGATCGCGGCAGCGCGGCAGCGACACTGCACGCATGCCGACACCCTCTACCCCCGAACGACAGGCCGCGCGCGCTGCGGGCCTGCGCTATGTCGATGACACCCAGCCGGGCATCAGCCGGCGCCGCGCCGGCAAGGGCTTCAGCTACCGCGATGCCGATGGCCATGCGGTGCGCGATGCCGCCACCCTGCAGCGCATCCGCGCGCTGGCGATTCCACCGGCCTATACCGCCGTATGGATCTGCGCCCACGCCAATGGCCATCTGCAGGCCACCGGCCGCGATGCCCGCGGGCGCAAGCAGTACCGCTACCACGCTGATTGGGCCGCAGTGCGCGACGCCGGCAAGTTCGACCGGGTGATCGCCTTTGGTGAAGCACTACCCGCGCTGCGGCGCCGGCTCAGCCGCGATCTCAAGCACAGCGGCTTCCCCCGCGAGAAGGTGCTGGCGGTCGTGGTCGCGCTGCTGGCCGACACCCTGGTGCGGGTAGGCAATGAGTCCTATGCCAAGGAAAACAGATCCTTTGGCCTGACCACGCTGCGCAACCGGCACCTCGACCTGCTGCGCGGCGGGCGCGTACGGATGCGCTTCCGCGGCAAATCCGGGCAGCTGCACGAAGTGACGGTAGGTGACCGCCGGCTGGGCACGCTGGTGCGCGGCGTGCAGCAGTTGCCGGGCCAGGCGTTGTTCCAGTATCGCGACGACGACGGTGCCATCCAGCCGGTCGACTCCGGTGCGGTCAACGATTACCTGCGCGAGGTGATGGGCGAGGAATTCACCGCCAAGGATTTCCGCACCTGGGGCGGCACCCTGGCCGCGGTGCAAGCGTTCGCGGCCACCGAGTTGCCCGAACCGGCCAGCCAGCGTGCGCTGGCCAAGGTACAGCGTGAGGTGGTGTGCAAGGTGGCGACCCAGTTGGGCAATACGCCTGCGGTGTGCCGCAAGGCCTACATCGACCCCTGCGTGTTCGCCGGCTGGGAGCGCGGTGAACTGGCGGAACTGGCCGGCCTGCGTGGGCCGCGCCAGTGGGAGCAGGCCACCCTGCGCGTGCTGCGCAGGGCGCGCCGGCTCAGCCGCAGACGTCAGCCGCAATAGATCGCGGTGATGTTGTTGGTGCGGCCCTTCTCGATGGTCAGGCGGTCACCGCCTTCGTGTGCCGGCGGCACGCGCGGGCCGTCATGGCGCAGCACCTGCACGTGCAGGCTGTCGCTGTCCACGCGCGCGCGCTCGACGGTTGCGGCGGAGGCGGCCAAGCCGAGCGCACCACGCACCCTGTCGCTGTGGCACTGGCCGGAAATCACGCCGTCGATCGGCTGCACCTGGGCCACCGGCGTGCTGCTGCAGGCGGCGAGGGCGAGACAGACGGCGGCGGTGGCGATGGCATGCTTCATGGAAGGGTTCCTTGGTGTGGTTGCGTGCAGCGTGCGACGGCGCACGTGGTGGCGGAATGAACACCGTGCACATCGTGGATACGGTGCGCTCACCCCCGCCAACAGCCTGGGTGGAGACACTGCAGTCGCGGCGGATGCCGCCCCCGGTACTGCGGCGCATGCGCCCGGTAGTGCCGGCCGCTGGCCGGCAATCCCATTCCCGCCCCCGAGGAGACCTGCATGGCCACCACCCGAAAGACCCCCGCCCGCCGCAAAGCCTCACCCAAGGTGCGCAAGGGCAGCACCGCGACCCAGACCGCTGCCGACTCCGCTCGCCCGCGGGTGGTGAAGACCGCAACCCGCAAGGCGGCGGCCGGTGATCCCCGCGCCGCCCGCGTTGCCGCCCGGCAGCGGCGCCTGCAGGACCAGGAAAAGGCCAAGGACGCCCGCGCAGCCAAGAAGGCCACGAAAAAGACCGCGACCCAGGCCGGCGCACGCCGCCAGCCGGAGGCCATGCCGGCCCAGCAGCTGGCAAAGCCGGGGCACGAACACGAACTGGAGCTGGCACCGCGCTTCCTCGCGCCGGACTACACCGGCAGCGGCAAGCTGCAGGGCATGCGCGCGATCGTCACTGGCGGTGATTCCGGCATCGGCCGTGCTGTGGCCGTGCTGTTCGCACGCGAAGGCGCCGATGTGGCGGTCCTGCACCTGGACGAGGCCGAAGATGCCGACATCACCCGCCAGCACGTGGAGCGCGAAGGTGGCCGCTGTGTGGTGATCGCCGGTGACGTGCGCGACCCGCGCTTCTGCAACAAGGCGGTCAAGCAGGTGGCCAAGGCCTTCGGTGGCATCGACATCCTGGTCAACAACGCCGCGTTCCAGCTGCACTGCGAGCGGCTGGAGGATCTGGAAGACGCGCACCTGCAGGAGACGCTGCAGACCAACATCGGCGGCTACATCCAGATGGCGCGTGCGGTACTGCCGCATCTGGGCGAGGGGGCCAGCATCATCAACACCGGCTCGGAAACCGGACTCTTCGGCAGCAAGGCGCTGATCGACTACTCGGCCACCAAGGGCGCGATCCATGCGTTCACCAAGGCCCTGGCCAGCCAGCTGCTGCCGCGCGGCATCCGGGTCAACTGCGTGGCGCCGGGGCCGGTATGGACGCCGCTGAACCCGGCCGACAAGCAGGCCGGGGATGTCGCCGAGTTCGGAAAGGACAGCGACATGGGCCGGCCTGCACAGCCTGAAGAGCTGTCACCGGCGTATGTGTTCCTGGCCTCGCCGGTCTGTGCAAGCTACATCAGCGGGGCGATCCTGCCGGTGATGGGTGGGCCGCGCGGCTGAGTCGTGTCGGTTCCCGCCTGGATCCGGCGGCAGCGAAGGTGTGCGGCCTGTCAAAGGCCCCACACCGTGCGATTGGTAGGCTGATCCTGTACCGACCATGTTCAAGGACCGACCATGCCCGAAATGGATATCAATGCCGCAGCCAACGAGGTCGTCGCCCTGCTGCGGCGGAACGATGCGCGTGCTGCCGCCACCCGCCTCCAGGCCCTGCACGACGGACAGAGCGCAGTGGTGCAGGAATCGCTGGATCGCTATATCTCGGCGCGTGCGGCCGCCGAGCTTGAGGGCTTGCGCCGGAACGGGGGCGTGGCCGCAGCGGATGCAGCTACGGTGAATCCGATGCTGGATCGCTTGGGCGAGGCGACGCGCCCGCCGCGGATGCCCGATGCTGCCGAGACAGCGGGATTGAGCCAGGCCCAGCAGTACGACGTTTATGGCAGCATCGTGGCCCAGCGCGGCAACATCGCAGCGAACGATGCAATGGCAACCCAGGACCGCGTGGTGCTGGGGTTGCGCGATGAGAACCGCACCACCGAGGCGCGCGGACGTGGGGTCTACGATGACCGCATCGTGGTGCTGTGGAAGGATGCGCAGGGCCGCGGCCACGTGCGCGAGTTCAACCAGGCCACGACCGAGCCGACCGCCCAGTACGACGGACATGCCAAGACCGCGCCGCGCAGCCCGGGCTTTGGCAATGTGGCGCCGCGTACCAAGACCGAGGGTGAGGACGTCAACGGCGACCGGGTCAAGGATCTGGGGCGCCTGGGCGAGGGCACCATCGAGATGCGCGCCACCACCCGTCCGCGCAATGGCCATCCCGATGAGTTCGCACTGCGTCCTTCGCAGGACGCGATCACTGCGGGCGCCGGACGGGTGGAGCGCGACAGCAATGGCGATGGCTGGTTCGATGCGCGTGATACCCAGGGCGTGCAGGACCTCAACGACACCTTCAAGATCCATCGTGGCAGCCATTCCAACACCGATTCGGCCGGTTGCCAGACCATCGGTGGCGGCGAGTATGACGACTTCGTGTCGACGGTGCGCGGCACGCCTGGGCAGAACCGCTGGCAGTACGTGCTGACCTCGGTTGCACCCGGCCAGACGCGCGAATTGGGGCAGGACGTGCCGCTCGCGGCCAACGATGACCCCCGTCAACCGCAGCATCGCGATCATGCCCTGCAGCAGCAGATCAGTACGCGCCTGCAGGCCCTGGGCGGACGCTACGCCGAGCATGCCGAGGACTACAGCCTGGTGATGCTGCGCGAAGCGAAGGCCGCGGGCATCACCCGGGTCGACCAGATCTTGGCCAGCAATCCCAGCGCCGGCCGTGCGGCTGGCGAGACACTGTTCCTGGTGCAGGGCAGCCCGGGCGATCCTGCGGCGCTGCGCGCAGGGGTCAATGCGGCGGAGGTGCGCGAGACCGCGGTGGAATCCAGCCTGCGCCAGCTGCAGCAGCAATCGCGCGAACAGGCTGCACCTGCGCCCGCGCCGGCACAGCAGCAGGACGCGCCGGCGATGGGAGGGCGTTGATCGATGATCCGATCGCAGTTGACGCCGAGCGTTCCATTGATGCTGCTGCTGGCCTGCAGTGCCTGCGCGCCCGCTGGAGAGCGCGTCGCGCCGGTGGCGCCCACTGCCAGCTCGGCCGCGAAACCGGAGGCCCTGCCTGCGCAGACCCTTCCCACGGATCGTGGACTGCCCGCATTGCCGAAGGCTTCCGGCAGCGGCCATCCCGGCGGCCGCTACGCTACGCTGCCCGAACCTGCCAGGCAGGTGCTGGCGCAGTTGAAGTGCAACGTGGAGAGCGCCAGCAAGGTGCAGGTGCTCTCCATTCCCGCGCAGGATGGCCAGCAGGATTTGATGGTTACTGATCGCAGCGGGCCGCGTTTCCGCTATTGGATGCGGTCGTTCTCCGGCAGTGGCGGTACCACCGCCTATCTGGTGCAGCTGCAGGGCTGCCCGGCAACCACCACGGGCATGCGCGCCTACATCGCACAGGGAGCCGCACCGCTGCAGGATGTCACCGCATCCATCCTGGCGCAGGCCGGATTGCCCGATGCGGCGACCATGACGGCCTACCAGGAAAAGGGCGCGGGCGATCTGTTCGCCTTCATCGGCGTGCTGGACAAAGTGCCAGTGCTGCGCTGGGTGGCCGAAGCCGACCCCGAACAGCCACTGGCCGCCGATGCACGCAGCTTCGACCATGGCAATGCCATCCACGGCGGTTTCCTGCACTGGAACCAGGATCACTTCGAAGTGGCCAGGGCCGTTCCCGCCGCGCTATGGCCCTGCGATGACAGCCCGTTGCTGCCGTGCAAGGCCGACCCGTTCGTGACGGGGCGTTGAGGCATCGCGCACATAGAAGTCGGCAATGCGCGGAATGAACTGCTGCGGATTGGCACCGACAAGATTGGTCAGCACCACGACCGCCACGCCGCGCTCGGGATAGACCACGAAGGCCGAGCGCGCACCGCCGATACCGGCCACCTGAAGGTCGGGCGATGCGCGCAGTACCGCCCAGCCACCCGCCCACGGGCCGGCGCGGCCATCAGCGAGGCGCTCTGCGCTCCACATCCGCCGCAGTGCCGTCTCCGGCAGCAAACGGCCTTCGGTCAGTGCGACCAGCCAGCGCGCGGTGTCGTCGGCGGTGGTGAGGATGCCGCCACCGGCCCAGAGCGAAGGCGGTATGTCGTAGAACCAGTGCGACAGGCGGGACGGTGCATCCACAGCATCGGTGGCACGCGGGGCCAGGCTGTACATCGTCGCCGCATCCGGAATCAGGTCGTAGCTGTCGCCGAAGGTGGTGCGGGCCATGCGCGCGCTGCTGAACTGGCGTGTGGCCAGGAAACGTTCGTAGGACATACCGGATTGCTGCGCGATGATCCGTGCCAGCAGGACATAGTTGGTCTGGTTGTAGGCGAAGCGCTGCCCGGGCGCCGCTTCCAGCGGCCGAGCTGTCACCGCCGTCCACGCCTGTGCTTCGGAGCCACCGCCCAGCAGTCCGTTCGCATCAAGGATGTCCGGAAGGCCTGAGGCATGCGCCAGCAACTGGTGTACGCGCACGTCTCTCCACGCTGGCGGAAGATCATCCAGGTAACGCGAGGCCGGCGCGTCCAGATCCAGTCGTCCCTCCTGCGCCAGCTGCGCAGCCGCCACGCCGGTGAATGCCTTGGTGGCCGAGTTGAGCGGGAAGCGGGTGTCGCGCGAGGCACGCACACCGTTCTCGACATTGGCCAGACCGTAGGCCTCGGACAGCACGATCTGCCCGTCCTTGACCACCGCGACCTGCAATCCGGGGATGCGCTGCTCCAGCATGATCTGGCGGATCAGGCGGCGGGTCTGGTCGTTGGCCTGGTCCTGGTCCTGGCTGGCAGCAACGGCGGCGAAGGGCAATGCACTGATGAGCATGAGCAGGGCACGGAGCATTGGGCGGGACATGTGGAATTCCAGCGGGGCGTTGCGGATCGGATGCAGCGGGCGGGTCAAAGGTTTAGGCGCTCGGTGGTGCCTACCGTTCGTCGGCCCATGACTTCCGGGGGGTTGACTACAGTTGTCGTCACGCAGACAGTGGCGACACGTGTAGTTAAGGGAGTGGTGTCATGCGTGGCAAGACGATCGGGGACCAGGAGCTGGCCCTGCTGCAGTACATCGATGAACATGCGCCGGCCACCGTCGGCGAGGTCGCCAGTGGCTACGGGGAGGCCCGTGGGCTGGCCCGCTCCACCGTGCTGACGATGATGGAGCGACTGCGGGCGAAGGGGTATCTTCAGCGCCAGCAGCAGGACGGTGTCTACCGCTACCAGGCCACGCGTGGCCCGCAGAGCGTGCTGCAGGGCGCGGTGGCGCAGTTCGTCGACAATACCCTGCAGGGCTCGGTGTCGCCGTTCGTGGCCTACCTGTCGCAGCGCCAGCAGGTCAGCGACAACGAGCTGGCCGAACTGGAAGCGCTGGTTGCCCAACTCCAATCGCGCCGCCACGAGGGCTGAGCCATGGACACCACGATGCTGATCCCGATGTTGGAACGGCTGGGCTGGACCAGCCTGCAGACCGTGCTGCTGGTGGCCCTGGTGTATGGCGTATGCCGCGCGCTGCCGTCGCTGTCGGCGGCGACCCGCTGCCGCCTGTGGTGGCTGGTCTCGCTGCAGGCTGTGCTCGGCCTGTTCTGGAGCCAGCCGTTGCAGCTGGCCTGGTTGCCGGCGCCGCAGGCGGTGGCGATGAGCGCGACCGATGTGGCCGCCGACATGGTCTACCCGCTGGCCCCGGAGGCCTCGGCACAGCTGTTGGCCGCAATGCCGATGCCCGCCGCGGATGTGCCGGCGGTGGCATGGTGGGCCGTCGCACTGGCCACGCTGTGGATGTCCGGCGTGCTGCTGATGGCCCTGCGTACCTTCGGTGAGTGGCGTCGCTGTCGCGCGCTGCTGGCAGCGGCCTATCCCTGCGAGGACGAGGCGCTGGTGCAGGCCCTGCAGCTGGCCTCCGATGCGCACGGCGTGCGTCCTGCGCCGCGGTTGTGGATGAGCACGCAGGTGGACGCACCGCAGCTGGTCGGACCGTTCCGCCCGGTGCTGCTGCTGCCGGCGGGCGACAACGCCCTGCAGGGCGACGCGCTGGACCTGGCTCTGACCCACGAACTGCAGCACCTGCAGCGGCGTGACCTGCAATGGGGCCTGCTGCCTGCACTGGCCCAGCACCTGTTCTTCTTCCACCCGCTGCTGCGCCTGTCGGTGCGTGAATATGCACAGGCGCGCGAGGAAGCGGTGGATGCAGCGGTGGTTGGCCAGCACGGTGCCAGCCGCCAGGCCTATGGCCGTCTGCTG
This sequence comes from Stenotrophomonas sp. YJH_SMC_127, assembly GCF_059372445.1. Taxonomy (NCBI): domain Bacteria; kingdom Pseudomonadati; phylum Pseudomonadota; class Gammaproteobacteria; order Lysobacterales; family Lysobacteraceae; genus Stenotrophomonas; species Stenotrophomonas sp. YJH_SMC_127. Next base: position 141,284 of record NZ_JCAFVO010000007.1, read on the forward strand.
CTGCAGCTGGGCGTGGCACCGCAGCCGCATCTGGGCGTGGCCAGTGCCGCACCGGATACCACCAGCCTCAAGCGCCGCCTGCTCTCGCTGCAGTCGCGCCGGTCCTGCCCGCGCATCCTGGCGATGGCGTTGACTGCGGTGGTGCTGGTGGTGGGCGTGGCGCCGATGCGGCTGGTCGCAGCGCCGGTGCCGCCGGCACCGCCCGCGCCTCCTGCGGCGCCGAAGGTCGTGCCGCCGCCGCCGCCGAAGGCTCCGAAAGCGCCGCCCGCACCGCCTTCGTCCGCGCGCGTTCCGGCCGTGCCGGTGGCGCCCGCGCCGCCCGCCGAGCCGGCTGATGTCGAGGCGTTGTCAGGTCCGGACGATGCGGATGTGGCGGTCGACGTGGATCCGGATGTCGATGTCGATACCGGCATGCACAGTGAACACACGACCTCCCGCACCACTTCCATCACCACCTACGGCCGCCTGGACCTGGGCAAATCGCCGCCGGAGGCCTTCGTGCTGGTAGATGGCGATTCGACCTTCGCCAACGGCGGCATGGACGACGTGACGGTGGCCCGCAGACAGCTCGGCAAGGGCCCGGCGCTGTGGTTCCGCAAGGGCGACAAGCGCTACGTGGTGCGAGACCCGATGATGATCCAGAGCCTGCAGCGTGCCTACAGCGGCGCGGCGGATCTGGGCCGCCAGCAGAGCGAGCTGGGCCGCCAACAGAGTGCGCTGGGTCGCCAGCAGGGCGAACTCGGCAGGCAGATGGGCGAGATGGGCCGCCTGCAGGGCGAGGAGGCGCGCCGCATGGCACTGGCCGCTGCCGAGGCTGCGCGCAGCGCGATGGCCGCGCATGACATCAACCGCGAAGCGGCGGCAGAAGCGGCAAAGGCGGCGCGGGGCGCGACCAACGATGCGGCCATTGCACGTGAGGCTGCACGTGAGGCTGCTGCAGAGACACGTCGTGCGATGCAGGAAGTGGACAACGAAACCGCGCGGGCCACCCACACCCGCGGCATGCAGCGACTGGCCAGCCAGCAGTCTGAACTGGCCAGCCGCCAGGCGGCGCTGGGCAGCCGGCAGGCTGCGTTGGGTGAGCGTCAGGCACGCGTGCATGAGCAGGCGTCGCGGCAGGCGCAGCAGGTGATCGCGCGCGCACTGGCCAGCGGCAAGGCCGAGCGACTCTGACTGGTAGTGCCGGCCGCTGGCCGGCAATGTGGGGTGCCGGCCAGTGGCCGGCACCCACTGGGTTGATCAACCGCAGCTGGCGCGCTCGATCCGGTTCTGCGCGTCCACCTGCACCGTCACGCGGTCCTGGCGGAAGTCCATGGTGACCGCCATGCCCGGCTTGACCACGCGCGCGTTGCGGGCGCCGCTGTCGGCGACCAGTTTCTTGATGGTGGCCTCGTCGGCGGTCTTGCCGGTGAAGGCTTCCAGCGCTTCCGGCCTGCATTCGTGGGCGGCATCGGCCACCGGTGCCGGTGCCGGTGCCGGTGCGGCATCGTGGGTGGTGCTGCTGCCGGCGTGGCTGCAGGCGGCCAGCGGCAGGATGGCGAGCAGGGCAAGCGGATTGAGGCGCATCGTCGGGCTCCAGGCGTGGATGGTGGCGGCAGTGTCACCGCTGCCACCGTCAGGGCATGTCAACGCGGCCCTGGGCCATTACTGCCCGACCAGCGCCAGTGTTTCGCGCTCGCGCTGCTCCTCGCGCACCAGTCGCTGCAGCAGCAGGGCCAGGGTGACCACGTCCTGATGGTTGTGGTCGGCCACCCGACGCAGGTTCACCGCATCGCCGCCGCGCAGGAAACGCAGCCATGCGCCCGGGGCTTCGGAGCCAGGCAGGTCATCCTCGCGCACCACGCGCAGCAGCTGGCGCTCAATGGTGGACAGCTTGCAGTTCTCCCACGTGCCGCGATAGCGGCGGCGGGTCGGGTAGAGCAGGTCGACGTGATCCAGCGCGCTGATCGGGCAACGCTGGCGGGCCAGCCGGTAGCGCGTCTTCAGCAGCGGCGCATCGTAGCTGCGCCCGTTGTAGCTGCAGAACACGGTGGACGGCTGCAGCCAGCGGGCGAAGGTGGCCAGCATCGCGTCCTCGGCGGCCATCGTCGACATCAGCAACTGGCGGATGCGCAGGCCTTCGCCACGCTGCGGGCACACGTGCCAGTCGGCGGCGCCGATCATGAAGGCGCGGGTGCCAGTGCCGCCGGCCAGGCCGGTGGTCTCGGTATCGAAGAACAGCAGGTCGCGCGCGGCGACGTGCTCGTGCTCGCGCCTGGCGAAAGCCAGGGAAAGCGGTTCTGCGGGAATCGGTTGCGGCTGCAGCGACTCGATCAGGAACAGTCCCGGCGCGATTTCCTCGCCGGGGAGCTGGCGATCCTGGGCACTGGCGCGTGCCGGTGCGGCTCCACCACGCGAGCGCAGGCCGAGCAGGCGGTGCAGGCTGCCCACTTCCGGTCGACGCAACGGTGCGGCGGCCGTCACAGGCGCGGCAGCGCCGGTCGGCTTGTGGCGGATTTCCTGTTCGACCCAGGCGAACACCGAGCGCTCTGCCGGTGGCTGCTGTGCATCGTTGGCGGCTACCGGGGCCGGCGCCGGGGGGGGCGGCTCGGGTGCCACCGGCGTGACTGCTTTCGGGTCGCCGGCCTGCTTCCGCAGCAGGCGCAGCTTGTCCAGGCTCAGGCTCACGGTGCCAGCAGCTCCATCGGCTCGCGCGTGGTCACCACCATGTCGCGCACGTGCTGGCAGGCTTCTGCGTCGAACAGGTCGAGCACGCGCAGCGCCAGCGCGCGCGGCGAGGTTTCATCTTCCTCCTGTGCAGCCAGCACCGGGCCGACACAGGCCGGGCAACCGGCCTTGCAGTCGCAACGCTGCACCAGTTCGCGCGCGCGCTGCACCAGCTCGGCCTGGCGCTGCCACAGCGGCTCGCTCAGGCCAACGCCGCCAGGAAAGTTGTCGTACAGATAAACGGTCGGCACGAACTCCTGCAGCAGCTCCACCGCGCCAGGGTCGCCTTCGCTGCCGCGCAGCTGGCCACGGCCGCTCTGGTCGGCGATCGCGAACCAGGCACCATCGCCGTTGCCGACTGACTTCTGCAGATCGCGCGCATCGGCCATCACCGCCACGGTGGCGACGATGTGCAGGGCATACGCGGCGCCAAGGAAGCCATCCAGCGCATCCTGCTTGCTGGCGAACGCGCGCAGCAGCAGCGCCTGCGGCAGCTGCCACCACACCGCAGTGGTGTGCAGTTCCTGGTCGGGCAGGTTCACCGGCCCATAGCCGATGTTCTCGTGGGTGTAATAGCGGATCTTCTTGTAGCCGGCCACGCGACGCACCACGTGCACTTCGCCATGGTGCGAATCGCCACGGCCGGCCACGCCACCGTCGAAACGGTCCAGCACCTTGAGCTTGGTGAAGTCGATGCTGTCGGTGTAGTAATCCACATGCGTGCGGGTGACATAGGCCTTGCGGCCGTCCCAGTCCAGCGTCTCCACCTGGTAGGGCGTGGACTGCACCATGTGGATGGCGCCTTCGTACAGGGTGAGTGCGGCGGCGGAATAATCGACCTCGGCGATGATCTGCTGGCGGCCGTCGCTGCGGTCGACCACCACGAAGTTGCCGTCGGCCACCGCGCGCAGGCTCACCGCGTTGGCCGGATAGCTGTCGGCGATCCATTCCCAGCGCTCGCCTTCGCGGTGGATGACTTCGGTTTCGGCCAGCGCTTCCAGGAACACTTCCGGATCGATCGGGCCGAAGCCATCGCCAACCCGGAACGGCAGTTCGAAGGCTGCGCAGCGGATGTGGTCGAACAGGATCAGCGGCTGGTCAGGTGCAATGCGTGCATGTTCGGGCGAGGCCTCGGCGAAGAAGTCCGGATGCCGCACCACGTACTGGTCCAGCGGCTGCGAGCTGGCCACCATCACCCCCAGCGCGGGCTGCTGGCGGCGACCGGCGCGGCCGAAGCGCTGCCAGGTGGCGGCCACGCTGCCGGGATAGCCATTGAGAATGACCACGTCCAGGCTGCCGATATCCACGCCCAGTTCCAGCGCCGACGTGCTGACGATGCCGTCGATGTTGCCAGCGCGCATCGCACGCTCGGTCTCGCGACGCTCGGTGGGCAGGTAGCCGCCACGGTAGGCGCGGATGCGCGGCGGCTTGCGCGGGTCGTGGTCGAAGATGTCCTTCAGGTACTTGGTCAGCACTTCGACCATCAACCGGGTCTGCGCGAACACCAGGGTCTTCAGCCCGGACTTGATCGCGATGCGCGCGATGCGGTTGCTCTGCGAGCGTGCCGAGGCGCGCAGGCCCAGGTCCGGATTGATCACCGGCGGGTTCCACAGCAGTACCTGTTTCGGTCCGCTGGGCGCACCGGATTCGGTGATCGCGGTGACCGGTGCCTCGATCAACGCCTCGGCATGCGCCTGCGGATTGCCGATGGTGGCCGAGCACAGGATGAACTGCGGTTGCACGCCGTAGAACGCGCAGATGCGCTTGAGCCGGCGCAGCACGTTGGTGACGTGGCTGCCGAACACGCCGCGGTAGGTGTGTACTTCGTCGATGACGATGTAGCGCAGGTTCTCGAAGAACTGCGCCCACTTGGTGTGATGCGGCAGGATCGCCTGGTGCAGCATGTCCGGGTTGGACACCACGATGTCGCCATGCAGGCGGATCGCCTGGCGCGCATCACCCGGGGTATCGCCATCGAAGGTGAAGGCCTTGACGCCCAGATCGCCGGCACGGTTGAGTTCCAGCAGCTCGGCCACCTGGTCCTGTGCCAGCGCCTTGGTCGGGAACAGGTACAGCGCCTTGGCCTTGTCCTGCATCGCCGCGCTGACCACGGGCAGGGTGTAGCACAGCGACTTGCCGCTGGCGGTGGGGGTGACGATGGCCACGTGCTCACCACGCTGGCTGGCCTCCCAGGCCTCGGCCTGGTGGCTGTAGAGCTGCTCGATGCCGCGTGCCTTCAGGGCCGCGGCCAGGGCCGACGGTACCGCATCGGGAATGGGGGCATAGCGGCCCTCGCGGCCGGGAATGGCAAAGCTGCCGGTGATGCGGTCCTGGTAGCGGCGCTGCAGGCGCGCGCTGAGCAGGGCGCCGTCACGGGCGGGCAGGCCATCGCGGGTGGCGAGCTTCTGCTCGGCATCGGCGGTGCGCTTGGCGAGTTCGTAAGCCATGGAAAGTGGAGCCGGGACGGATTGCGAGGGGTCACATGGCACCACATCCACGTCTCAGGATGTGAGACATCGCACACGGAGGGCGTGAACCGTTCAGTGCTCGCGTCCCGTGGCGCCGCCGCATCTCCCCTTGCTGAACAGCTGCCAGTGCAGCAACGAAATCTGAAGCCGGCATCCGTATCCTTGGGCGCTGGACGCAACCAACAGGGCGGATGGCTGTGGCACGACGTGGAACGCAGGGAGCACTCCTGGCCGGCATGCTGCTGGCCGGCATCGCGCAGGCGCAGCAGGCCGCGCCGGTATCGGTGCCCGATCCTGCACCCGTTCCCCCTGCTGATGCCCCGGCAGCAGCCACCGCGCCGATCTCCACCGCCCTGCCGCAGGACAACGTCACCACCCTCGGCGAGGTGCGTGCACTCAAGCCCGACGACGAGCCGCTGGACCTGTACCGCTTCAAGAACCCGGTGAAGTTCGGCGACAACCGCTTCAGCCGCGACTGGAGCGAGCCACCGTCACCGGAGCAGGTCAGCATGGGCGGCGGCTACATCATGATGGGCGTGGTCAAGGGCGTGCTGGCGGCGGGCCGGGGCCTGAACAAGCTCACCGGTGGCCCCGACCAGATCCAGTCCGCCATCGCCCGGCCACCGCCTGAGCTCAGTGCCGAACAGCGGCAGCGTGCGCTGCGGTTCTCCCAGCAGCAGGATGCCGGTGATGCACCGCCGGTGAAGTAGGCCGGTATATCCTGCCGGTTCCTCAACCGATAGCGCTGCCATGTTCCTGCGTTCGTTCTGCCTGCTGGCTGCATTGCTGCCCGCGTCCGCCTTTGCTGCCGGCATCGCCGGTGATGGCGCGTGCCGCAATGGCGCGTTCCCCTCCGAACAGAGCCGGTTCGCGCTGGCGCGGGTGGTCGACGCACCGCGCCTGTATCTGCTCGGCGACATGGACGGGTGCCCCGCCAAGGGCGAACCGGCCTGCCGCCAGCGCAGCTATGTGGTCAACGGCGATACGGTGGTGACCGGTCGCGACCTTGGCCGCTACCGCTGTGCGTTCTTCCCGAACAAGGTGGGCGGCAGCGCCGGCTGGGTGGACCGCAGCAAGCTGCAGCCGTTGCCGGTGGCCGTGCCAACGCTGCAGGACTGGGTGGGCCACTGGAAAGACGGCGACAACGGCCTGCGCATCACCGTGCAGGGTGGACAACTGCATGTGGATGGCGACGCCTACTGGCCTTCTGCCAACCCCACGGCGGAACAGCGCCCGTATGGCCCGAACATGGGCCAGGTGGAAGCGCGCGCGACGCCGCGTGGTGCTGATGTCGAGTTCGTCGAGGACACGTGCCGGGTGCGCGTGCACTCGCTGGGCGAGGTGCTGATCGTGGCCGACAACAGCGAATGCGGTGGCATGAACGTGCGCTTCAACGGCGTGTACCGGCGCGCGGGGAAACGCTGAAGGACGCATGACGGAGGGGGTCAGAGCCCTGTCGTGGGCGAAAGGGATCCGACCCCGGGTCAGCGCCGCCGCTCCAGCCACCACAGCAGCGAAGCGCACACCGTGAACGCCAGCCACCAGGGCCAGCGCGAGCCCGGCACGGGCTGCATCACCGACGCGTTCGCCGACGTGCTGGAGGCCAACGCCTGCGTGGTCGCATCGATCATCGCCTGCCGATGCAGTGCAGGTGCATCCTTCGGGTCGAACACATAGCGCCAGACCGTCGTGTCGCCGTGCTGCAGGCGCTGCCAACCCGCCTCGCGCGGCCACCAGCCGGCGCAGCGCAGGGTCGATGTTGCGCCGTCAACGATCAGGGGCACGCTGTCTCCGCGTGCGTTGAAGACCTGCAGTGGCGCCTGCACGCCGCACAGCGCCTGCCGTTCGCCCGCCCAGCCGAGCGTCTGCGGCGACCACAGCGCATCACTGCTGTCCTGCGCGCGCGCCAGCGTGGCGACTACGCTGCTCCAGAGTTCACCGTGGCGATCATCGCGCCCGGCCAGCACCCAGCGCCAGCTGTCGGTGATCGGCAGCAGGCCGATGCGACCCTTGCCGACCGCGCGCCAGCCGCCGACGGCCTTGCCCGTCCCATCCCGCAGCAGGGCGTTGCTGCCTGGCGCCTGCAGTGCGAGTGCTTCCAGCGCGGGCAGGGGCGCATTGTGCGAGCTGCGGTCAGCGTCCTCGCCGTAGCCGGTTGGCAGCGTTCCGGCGGCGAGCGGGCCGCGTCGTGCGGCGAGGACCGCGCTGTCGCCATCGCCGGGAAGTTCGAGGGCGTGGCTGCCGCCATCGCCCTGCACCGGCAGGCCCAGATCCTGCAGGCGCTGGCGCGCGCCGGCTGCAGGTGCGCCTGCACTGCGCAACAGAACGCCAAGGCCGTCGCGCAACGCCTGCCGCACGGCAGCCAGCTGGCCGGCACTCAATGCGGCCAGGCTGCGCTCGTCCAGCAGCAACAGATCGCTGCGCGCGAGTGACGCTGCATCCAGCGCGACCGCGCCATCCCCCACGCTGACACCTGCCCCGGTATCGGCCTGTACCTGCACGCGGATGCCGGTATCGGCGGCCCAGCGGCGCAGGTACTTCAGCTCCGGGCCCGGCGCACTGGCACGCACCAGCATGCGCAGCGGTGCCGCCGGCAGGGTCTGCTGCGGTACCGGCGTGCTGTCCACCACATGACCGCCGGCATCGAGCAGGCGCAGCTGGAACACGCTGCGGCCCTCGGCGCGGGCGATGCCGCTGAGCTGCACGTGACCGTCCTCGGCAACGTCCACGCGATCGACCACGCTGTCGGCGGGATCAAGCAGTTCCGCCTTGGCCTTGGCGACGCCGCGCGCCTGTGCATGCACGTCGAAGCGTGCGCCGGGCGCGGCGTCGGCGGGTGGCTGCAGCGCGATCCACCCGCGCATCGGAGCTACCGGCTGCCAGCGCACGTCGCGTGGCAGTACCGCGTCGCGGTCACGCGCGACCAGGCCGGCACCGACCAGCGTCAGCGTGGAAGCCGGATGCTGGCGCAGCGCCGTGGCCAGGTCCGGCACGCGCTGGCCCCCGGGCACATCGGCAGCCTCCGGCAACAGCAGCCGCGGGCCTGCGCTGGCCGGCAGCGCGCCGGCCTTGTCGGCATCGATTCCCAGCACGACCAGGCCGACCGCGGGTTGCTGGCCGGTGGGCGGGACCAGGCAGAAGTACAGCAGCGTGGCAGCGATCAGCTGCAGCGCAATCACGATCCACTGGCGGCCACGACGCGCGGCATTGCCACGCAGCTGGCGCACGCTGGCGATGACCACGATCAGGGCGAGTGCCAGCGCAATCCACAGGTTCACAGCGGAGGCGTTCATGGCTGTGCCTCGAGCGCATCAAGGTACCGCTGCCCCATCGCATCGGCGGCACTGCGCCGCATCGCCTGCGGCAATGGACGCTGCAGCGCCCGCCACAGCTGCGCGCGCAGGCGCTGGCGGCAGTCGCGGCAACCGGGTTCGATGCGCAGCTGCTCGATGGCGGCAGCCAGATCGAGTGCGTCGGGCAGGTAGGCGGCATTGCGCTGCTGCCAGCTGGCGAGTGCGTCGAGGTCGGGCACGCTGGTGTCATCGCCGAGGCGCTGCCACGCTTCGACGATGGCCGGGTCGGGCGGCGTGCGTGCGGCCAGCGGCAGTTCACGGCTGGCCAGCCCAGCGCGATCGCCGCCCAGCCGACGGCCTTCATCGATCGGCGGCAGCTCCGGCCCCACCCGCGCCAGATAGATGCGTTCGGCCTGCTGCACCTGCTTGATGAACCCCAGTGCCTTGTAGGCGAACGGCAGTGCCTGCTCCGGACGGCCCTGGCGCAGCTCGCCTTCGGCCGACCACATCTGGTCCAGCGCGGCCTTCAGCGTGGCGCGGGTCTGTGGGTCGAGCAGGGTCGCGGCCTCGGCATGGTCGTGGGTGTGGCCGTACTCCGACAGCACATCGGTGGCGCTGCCGAACACCGGTGGCGCATCGGCATTGGACGCCTTGTCGCCGTGGTCGTGGCCATGCGCGTCGTGCGCACCGGCCTCGGCGCCATGGTCGTGATCGTGTTCGTCGTCGTGGCTGTCTGCGGTCGGCGCATCGCTGGTGGGCAGGTCGCTGGTCGGCGGTGGCTTCGGTGCACCTTCGCTTTCTTCGCCCAGGAACTGGCCATAGCGCAGGCGCAGGATGCGCTGGTCGACACCGATCGCATCGCTGCGTTTCACGAAGTCCTCGGCGGCGAGGCTGCGTCGCTGCCGGATCAGCGCTTCGGCATCGATGATGATCTGCCGCTGGCTGCGGAAATAGGCCGGCAGGGTCTTCTTGATGCGGCCTTCCAGTTCGGCACCGAGTGCAACCTCGGCGCTGGGCAGGCGCAGGATCACGCTGCTGCTGCGCCCGGTCTGCGGTGTTGGCGCGTGGTTGTCGCGCACTTCCAGCTGGGCGATGACATCGTTGCCCGGTTGCGCGCCCAGCGCAGCCAGATCCAGCGTGTGGGCGAAACGCCGCGCGGTGGCTTCGCCGCTGCCGGCAAGCGTGACGCTGCGTTTCACGAAGGTGATGTTCTCACCGCTGCCCTGGGTGACGGTGACCGACAGCGTTGCCTGCGCGGCTACGCCGTAGTCGTCGGTGGCCTCGAAGCGCAACGACCACTGGCGTTGCCCGGGCGTGCCCAGCACCAGGCTGGCGGCCGGCTCCAGCACGCGTACGCCGGGCGCGCGGTCGGCGACCACGTCCAGACGATGCAGGTCGGTTCCGGCCAACGCCGGCTCGCTCACCACGCGGTACAGCACCGGCGTGCGCGCCACATCCTGTGCCTGCCACTGGCCATCGTGTTCGTTCAGCGGCAACCGGCGACCATCGTGGAACTGCAGCCATGCCTTGTCCGGTGCGCGATCAAAGCGCAACGACCACGACAGCCGGCTGTCGGCGGCGACCTTGGCATCCAGTGCGTTCTGGGTGAGCGTGGCCTGGCCGGTATAGGCCGGCGCGTCGATGCGCATGCGGGTGGACTGCAGGTGCAGTGGGCCCGCGGCAGCCGTGCTGCCAGGCGCCGACGCACGGGCCGGCGCGGAGCCGGGGCTGGAACGTGGCCAGCCGAATGCCAGCGCAACGATGGCCAGGCCTGCGATCCAGCACAGCGCCAATGCTCCACGCGGCCAGCGCGGACGCAGTTCCGGCATCGCGCGTTCCAGCGTGGCCAGCACATGCGCGCGCTGGCGCTGCTGCAGCGGATTGAGGGTAAGCGCATCGGCAAACAGCAGGTCGGCACTGTCCTCACTGGCGCCGCTGCCATCGAGCTGGCGCTGCAACCACTGCTGGTCCAGCTGGCGGGAGCGTGCCGTGGCGAGCGCTGCGCAGGCAAGCAGGCCGATGGTGCCGACCACGCAGGCGATATCGAAGCCCGCTAGGCGCAGCGCCAGCACCATTGAGGCCAGCGCCCACGGCAGGCCCAGCAGCAGGGTGACGAACGCACGGCGGCGGCGCGCGTGCTGCCAGGCGAGCTGCAGGGTGTTCATGCGGGCCCCCTGCGTCGATGACTGCTGGCCATCCAGCGTTCCAGCGCGAACAGCAGCACGATGGCCAGCAGCAACCACGGGGTGAGCTTGCGCAGCGGCGGCGTTGCCGCAGGCAGTGCTGCCTGGCGGGGGGCCTGGTCCTGGGCATCGCCGAGGCGTGGCAGCGGAGGCGGCTGCAGAGCCAGCAGCAGCGCGCGTGGCAACTGTGGATCGCGCAGCGCAGCGTTGCCTGAGGCATCCCAGTCGCCGGGCAGAGACAGCAGGACACCGTGGCCGATGCGTTGCTGCCACAGCAGCGGGGAGCCCTCGGTGTTGCGCAGCAGGATGCTGGCCTCGGCGGCAGGCTTGCCGGCAGTCACTACACGTCCGCCGTCCTGCAGCCACGCCTGCCAGTTCGCCGGCAGTGCGCCAGTGCGGCTCCACACGCCGATCTCGCCGCGTTCGGGCAGCGCATCCGCCACCAGAGGCGCGAGCGGCGCCTGCCTGCCCCACGCGCGCTGCAGTGCATTCAACCAGTGCTGGACGGCGGCCGAAGCATCGCTGTGCACGCGCAGGCGCGGCAACGTTGCGGCACTCGGTCGCTCACTCACCGGTATCGGCTGCGGGCGCCACTGCACCTCGCGCGACAGCTGCAGGCGTGCGCCGTCCACGCCGGGCAGGGGATCGGGAACGTGCACGGTCAATGCGGTGCCCGCAGGCAGCTGTGCGTCCAGTTCGCGCAGCAGGCTGGGCAGGGAAGCCGTGGACGCGGGTGGCACTTGATCAATGGCCGGGAAGCCGGGCGCCAGCCAATGCCGGTTGCCCGCTTCGGCGGTGCCGCGTAGTGCGGTCGCGTCCAGCCCTGGGGCTACGACCGTCCACGCAGTGGGGGCTGGCGCAGGCCCGGTCAATGCAGGTCGTGCCAGCAGCAAGGCCAACGCGGCCAGCAACAGCAGGCGCACCAGCAGCAACGGCCAGTCATCGAAGCGGATGCGCTGGCGCGGCCGGATCTGTGCACGCAGCCAGCGCAGCGCGGCGAAATCCAGCGGTGTGTACGGATGGCGGCGGGCGAGGTGGATCAGCAGCGGCAGCAACCCTGCAGCGAGCGCGGCCAGGCCCAACGGGAACAGCAGGGTCATGCGCCGCCCCTGCGGCCAAACAGTGACTGCAGTGGTTGGTCCAGCGGCTGGTCGAGCCAGCCAGCGGCACTGGCGATGCCGCTGGCCTGCAGGCGCGACTGCAATGCGTTGCGTGCGTCAGCGAAGCGTTGCAGGTAGTCGGTGCGGATCGCCGCGCCATCGCCCAGCAGTTCCTCGCCGGTCTCCGGATCGCGGAAGCGATGGCCTGCGTCGAACGGGAAGTCCCGCTCGTCGGCGGTGAGGATCTGCAGCAGTGCCACTTCGCGGCGTGCGCTGGCCAGTTGTTCCAGCAGCACAATGCCGGCCTCGTCAAAACCGTCGCCGATCGCCAGCAGCAGGTCGCCCGGGCGCACGCGCTCCCACAGCGGGCGCAGGCGATCGGCCACAGGCCAGCCGCCACGCGCCTGCAGCGCATGCAGTTGCAGGTGCACGCGATCACGCTGGCGTGCGCCGTTCGCTGCGGGCACCAACTGCAGTCCATCGCCATTGATCGCCAGCAGGCCGAAACGGTCGCCCTGCTGCAGGGCCAGTTCCACCACGCAGGCGGCCACACCGCGCATGTGGTCCAGGCGGGTGCGCTGCGGTGCCGCGCGATCGGTCTGGCCGGCCGAGGCGGTGGCATCAAGCAGCAGCCAGACCGTGATCGGGCTTTCGCGTTCGGATTCGCGCACGAAGAAGCGGTCCGAGCGTGCATACAGCTTCCAGTCGATCTGGCGCAGCTCATCGCCTGGTTCGTAGGCACGGTACTGGGCGAATTCGAGGCCGGCACCGCGGCTGCGGCTGGCGTGCTGGCCGATGCCACTGGCGCCGCTGGCCAGGCGTGGCCGCACGCGGAGCGTGCGCAGGCGCGCACGCAGTTCCGGTGGCAAGGTCAGCGGGGTACCGGCGTTCACGGGTGGCTCAACCCGGGAACGGCACGGCCTGCAGCAGGGCGGCGACCACTTCGTCGGCACGCTTCTGCTCGGCCTCGGCGGCGAACGACAGCAGCAGGCGATGGCGCATCACCGGCGCGGCCAGTGCCTGCACATCCTCGCGGGTGGCGGCAAAGCGGCCCTGCAGCAATGCGCGCGCTTTTGCCGCCAGCACCAGCGACTGTCCGGCGCGCGGGCCCGCGCCCCACTTCACCCACTGGTTGATCGCGGCGGGTGCGCCTTCGCCTGGGCGGCTGGCGCGCACCAGGCGGGTGATCCAGGCCAGCACATCCGGGCTGACATGCACCTGGCGTACGGCGGCCTGCAGCGCGATCACCGCCTCTGCATCCATCACCTTCGGCACCGCGTCGGTGGCGCCGCCGGTGGTCTGTTCCAGGATCTGCCGCTCCTCGTCCTCGCTGGGGTAATCCACCAGAACGTGCAGCAGGAAGCGGTCCAGCTGCGCTTCCGGCAGTGGGTAAGTGCCCGCCTGCTCGATCGGGTTCTGTGTGGCCAGCACGAAGAACGGCGCCGGCAGTGCGTAGGTGGTGCCGGCGTAGCTGACCGTGCGTTCCTGCATCGCTTCCAGCAGTGCGGCCTGGGTCTTGGGCGGGGTGCGGTTGAGTTCGTCTGCCAACAGCAGGTGGGTGAAGATCGGGCCCTGCTGGAAACGGAAATGGCGATGGCCGGTGCCGTGGTCTTCCTCCAGCAGCTCGGTGCCGAGGATGTCGCTGGGCATCAGGTCGGGGGTGAACTGCACGCGCCGGAACTGCAGTTCCAGCGCCTGCCCGAGCGAGCGCACCAGCAGGGTCTTGCCGAGCCCGGGCGCGCCTTCCAGCAGGCAGTGGCCGCCGGCCAGCAGGCCGATCAGCAGCTGCTCGACCACGGTGTGCTGGCCCACCACGGCGCGTGCAAGCGCGGCGCGCAGCGCATCCAGGCGTGGCAACAGGGAATCGAGGTCGGGGGAAGTCATGGGCGTGCCGGTCCTATCAATTGTTCAACGCGTACATCACGATGTTGACGCCGAAGCGGGTGTTGTCTTCGGCCAGGAAACGCTTGTTGCGCCAGTCGTAGTCCCACTCGCAGCCGTAGTCCTTGTTGCTGTAGAGCAGCCCCAGGCGGCCATCGATCTCGATGCCCTTCAGGTAGTCGTGCACCAGGTCGTCGCCCCAGCCGTTGAGTTCGAAGCTGGTGGCCGGCGGGCCATCGGGGAAACGGAAGAAGCTGCGGTACAGCGGGTGGCTGTTGGGCAGCTTCTGCAGTGCCCTGGGACCAAACAGGCGGCCCATCTGTGCCTCGAACGAGGTGGCGAACAGCCCATCGATATCGTGGTTGCAGTCGTCGACGAAGACGAAGCCACCATTGCGCACATAGCGCACGAAGTTCTGCCGCTCGGCGGCATTGAACTCCACCAGCGTGTGGCCGGCCAGGTAGCAGAACGGCGCTTCCAGCATGCGCGGGTCGGCCAGTGCCACCACGTGCTCCTGCGGGTCCACGCGCAGCGAGGTGTAGTCGATCAGCGAGGTGATCAGGTTGGACGGCATGCGCGCGTCCACGTCCCAGTCACCGGAGTCGTACTGCAGGCGGGTGAACCAGAAGTCGTAGCGCGAACTGCGCGGGCCTGCCTGTGCCCAGGCCGGCAGCGCCGCCGCCGAAGCGGCAGCGGCCAACCAGCGCAGGCAGGCCCGGCGATCCATCAGACGGCGTCGGACAGCGAGGTGAAGGTGAAATCGCGCAGCTTCATCGGCGGGATCATCATCACGTAGCTGGACTCATCACCGGCCACACGCACCGGCTTGCCCAGCTCTTCGATGTTGTTGAGCATGATCACCGGCGACTCGTTGAAGCGGAAGTTCTTCACCGGGTGCTTGATCTGGCCGTTCTCGATGTAGAAGGTGCCGTCGCGGGTGAGGCCGGTCAGCAGCACCGTCTGCGGATCGACCATGCGGATGTACCAGGTACGCGTGACCAGGATGCCCTTCTGGGTGCCACGCACCAGCTCGGCGGTGCTTTTGTCGCCACCGCTCATCAGCAGGTTGCCCGGCGAGGCCTTGGCGGTCTTGCCCTGCTTCTGCGCCCAGAAGCGCGAGTAGTCCAGGTTGGCGATCTTGCCGTTCTCGATGATGGCCATGCGCTCGCGCGGCAGGCCTTCGTTGTCCCACGGCAGCACCGGTGCGTCCGGATGCCACGGATCGGCGATCATGGTCACGCGCGGGTCGTAGACCTGCTCGCCCAGCTTGTTGCCACCACCCTTCTTCGACAGGAAGCTGCGGCCTTCATCGGCCGAGCGCGCACTGAAGAAGTTCATCATGAAGCTGATCAGGCCTGCCGCTGCGGCCGGCTCCAGGATCACCGTGTACTTGCCCGGTTCCAGCGCCTTGGCTTCGGCCGACTCGGTGGCCTTGCGCATGGCGATGCGGATGTCCTGGTCGGCCTTGAAGTCGGCCGCATCCTTCAGGTTGCGGCCGACCCAGCCAGAGCCGCGGCCATCTTCAGTGCGCACAGTGCAGGTGTAATCGAAGTTGGTGGTGCGCTGGTAGGCGAAGTTGCCGTTGCTGTTGGCGGTGGCCTGGAAGCCCTGGCCATCCTCGAGGAAGCCGGCGGCGATCAGGCCGTGACCACGGCACGGGGCGATCGAATCGGCGGCGACCTTGGCACGGAACGCCGGATCGATGGCAGCAGTGGATTCGCTGAAGGTGGGGCTGGCGCGGTAGCTCTGCTTGCCGATGGCCGGCATGAACTCCGGATTCTCCGGGGCCAGGCGGGCCAGGTCTTCGGCACGGCGCACCACGCGTTCCAGCGCGGCATCGTCGAACTCGTTGATCGAGGCGGTGCCGACGCGCTTGCCGAAGGCGACGGTGACTGCCAGTTCGGTGTTGTCGACGATGCCACTGGTGGAGACATTGTTCAGCGCGAAGCGGATGTTGCCGCTGATCGCGCCGGCCAGCACGGCGGTGCACTCGTCGGCCTTGGACAGGGCGATGACCTTGTCGAGGATGGCCTTGGCCTGGGCTTCGGTGAAGATACTCATGGTGTAAGGGCTCCTGACCGGTCAGCCGAGGCTGCGTGCGGTGTTGATGACGTTGATGCCGTTGAAGCGCGCGGTGGACGAGCCGTGCGAGACCGCCGAGACCTGTCCCGGCTGGCCCTTGCCGTCGAAGAACGAACCGCCCAGGCGGTAGTCGCGTTCGTCGGCCACGGCGGTGCAGGCGTTCCAGAACTCCGGCGTGCGGATCTGGTAAGCCACGTCTTCCAGCATGCGGGTGATCTGGCCGTTCTTGATCTCGTAGAACAGCTGGCCGCCGAACTGCGCGTTGTAGCGCTGCTGGTCGATCGAGAACGAGCCATCACCGATGATGTAGATGCCGTTCTCCACGTCCTTGATCAGGTCCGGCACGCTCAGCGGCGTCTTGCCCGGTGCCATCGACACGTTGGCCATGCGCTGGAACTGCACGCTGGACCACGAGTCGGCATAGCAGCAGCCGTCGGACTCGGTCTTGCCGAGGATGTGGGCCTGGTCGCGGATGGTCTGGTAGTCCACCAGCTTGCCGTTGCTGATCAGGTCCCAGCGCTTGCACTTCACGCCTTCATCGTCGTATGCCACCGCGCCGAGGCTGCCGGGCTGGGTCTTGTCGGCGAAGATGTTGACCAGCTCGCTGCCGTACTGGAAATGCTGTTCGCGCTTGTCCAGGGTGGCGAAGCTGGTGCCGGCGTAGTTGGCTTCGTAGCCGAGCACGCGGTCCAGTTCCAGCGGGTGGCCGATCGACTCGTGGATGGTCAGCCAGGTATGCGACGGATCGAGCACCAGATCGTACTTGCCCGGCTTCACCGACGGGGCCTTCAGCTTTTCCTGCGCCTGCCGGGCGGCGGCGATGGCGTCTTCCTTCATGTCGTAGGAAGAACTGTAGTTGACCACGCCATTCGGACTGACCACCTTGCCGGCGGCGGCGCCGTCCAGGTACTCGTAGCCCAGGCCCATCGGCGAGGACAGGCCCGAACGGGTGCGGAACTTGCCGCTGCTCTTGTCGATGGCGGTGACCGTCATCGGCGCCCAGATGCGGTGCACGTCCTGGTCGATATAGGAACCATCGGTGGAAGCAAAGTACTTCTGCTCGTTGACCAGGAACAGCATCGAGTTGACGAAGCTGGCACCAGCGCCCATTGCGGCAGCGTTGACGTCCAGCAGCAGGCCGACCTTGTCCTTGATCGGCACCTCCATCGCATTCTTGCGGATCGGCGTGCGCCAGCTCACTTCACCCACGCCCGGCGCCTTGGCCAGCTGCACCGGTGCGGTCTGCACGCCGGCATTGGCCTTGGCGATGGCCGCCGCCTGCTGCGCGGCCCTGGCCACGTCGGCGGTACCCAGTGCGTTGGTGGCGGCGAAGCCCCAGGCGCCGTTGACGATCACGCGGATGCCCACGCCGGTGGACTCGGTGTTCACCACGTTCTGCACCTTGTCCTCGCGGGTGATCACGAACTGCCGCAGGTAGCGGCCGATGCGCACGTCGCAGTAGGTGGCACCGGCGCTGCGCGCCGCCTGCAGCGCCGCGTCGGCCAGGCGCTTCTTCAATGCCGGGTCGAGGCTGGACTGCAGCTGCTCGGCGGCGATCACCTTGCCGAAGAAGGAGGGCACGATCAGCCCGCCCGCGGTAAGCCCGGTCAGGGCCAGGAAGTCACGTCTTTGCAAGGCTGCTCTCCATGTCGAAGGATGGGTGGCTCAAGCGCCGAGACTGCGCGCGGTGTTGATGATGTTGATGCCGTTGAAGCGGGTGGTGGACGAACCGTGCGAGACCGCCGAGACCTGGCCGGGCTGGCCCTTGCCGTCGAAGAACGAACCGCCCAGGCGGAAATCGCGTTCATCGCAGATGGCCGTGCAGGCATTCCAGAATTCCGGCGTGCGGATCTGGTAGGCCGCATCCTCGACCATGCCGGCGATCTTTCCGTCCTTGATCTGGTAGTACAGCTGGCCACCGAACTGCGCGTTGTAGCGCTGCTGGTCGATCGAGTACGACCCCCGGCCGTGGATGTAGATACCGTTCTCCACGTCCTTGATCATGTCCTCGACGCTGAGCGGCTGCTTGCCCGGCGCCAGCGAGACATTGGCCATGCGCTGGAACTGCACGCTGGACCAGGAATCGGCGTAGCTGCAGCCATGCGATGCATCGCGGCCGAGGATATGGGCTTCATCGCGGGTGGCCTGGTAATCGACCAGGATGCCGTCGCGCACCAGGTCCCAGCGCTGGGTCTTGACGCCCTCGTCGTCGTAGCCGACCGCACCGAGGCTGCCCGGCTGGGTCTTGTCGGCGAAGAAGGTGACGATGTCGCTGCCCCAGCGGAAACCCGCATCGCGCTTGTCCAGCGTGGCGAAGCTGGTGCCGGCGTAGTTGGCTTCGTAGCCGAGCACGCGGTCCAGCTCCAGCGGGTGGCCGACGTTTTCGTGGATGGTCAGGAACAGGTTGGACGGGTCCAGCACCAGGTCGTACTTGCCGGGCTTCACCGACGGCGCCTTCAGTTTCTCGCGCGCGTGGCGGGCGGCCGCAATGGCGTCCTCGACCGGGTCGTAGGAATCGCGGTAAGCGGTGATGCCACCGGGCAGGTGCACCTTGCCGCGCGCATCGCCATCGAGGAACTCATAGCCCATGCCCATCGGCGAGGACAGGCCGGCGCGGGTGCGGAACCTGCCGCTGGCCTTGTCGATGGCGGTGGCGGTGAACGGCAGCCAGATGCGATGGATGTCCTGGTCGATGAACGAGCCATCGCTGGAGGCGAAGTACTTCTGTTCGTTGACCAGGAACAGGGTGGAATTGATGTAGTCGGCGCCCGCATCCAGCGCGGCGGCATTGAGGGCCAGCAGCAGTTCGACCTTGTCCTGGATCGGCACCGCCATCGCGTTCCTGCGGACCGGGGTCTGCCAGCGCACCTCCCCGACCGGCGGCGTCGGCGCCAGCTGCACCGGCCGGGTCTGGATGCTGGCGTTGGCGCGGGCGATCGCGGCGGCCTGCTCCACCGCCGCGCGGACCGCGGCCTCGGTCTGCTGGTGGGTGGCGGCGAAGCCCCAGGCCCCGTTGACGATCACCCGCACGCCCACGCCGGACGATTCGCGGTTGGTCACATTGCCGACCTGATGCTCGCGGGTGATGACCGACTGGTTGAGGTAGCGGCCGATGCGCACATCGCAGTAGCTGGCCTTGGCCGTGCGTGCGGTGGCCAGCGCCACGTCCGCCAGGCGCCTGCGCTGGAGGGTGTCGACCGGGGCGAGCAGTTGCTCGGCGGCGATGGCACGGGAATGCGGCAGCAGCAGGCCCGCCAGGCCCAGACCGGAAAAAGCCAGGAACTCACGTCGTTGCACAGCGTTTCTCTCTCTCGATTGCGTGCGGCCGGCAACGGGCCGAGCCGATCACGTCAACCACTCGACTTTCGCCAGCGCGGGGCATCCGGGCAAGTGACTGCAGTCATGGTTGGGGGTGTTACGGCAGGGCTTGCAGCCCTGCACCTGCTCAGAGCCACAGCAACAGCCACAGCAACAGCGGGCTTGCTGAGGGATGGCGGGGCGGTGTGGGTGGGCAGGACACGCCGTAAACCCCCCTCCGGGGTCCGGCCCAGCCGCTGGCGGCTGTGCGTTCGGGCGCTTGCGAAGCAGTGCTTCGCAAGCAAAGCGCCCTCACCCATGGGGGCTCGATGGCGCCATCCATGGCGCCAACGGTCCTGCCCACCCACACCGCCCCGCCTTCGACAGATTCCGGCGGCTGTTGGTAGGTGTCGACCTTGGTCGACACATCTGTCAGATATCGAATGAAATTCGGGGTCAGATCCGTTTTCCTGCGGAAAACGGATCTGACCCCAAGAGTGTTTCCGACAGATCGCGGCCAACTGTCGAAGGCGGGGCGGGTCCGGTGGCAGGGGCGTGAGCGCCATGGATGGCGCGACCGAGCCTCCATGGACGGATTTACGGCGTCCCCTGCCACCGGATCCCCCCCGCCATCCCTCAGGAAGCCCGCTGTTGCTGTTGCTTTGGCTTTGGCTGTTGCCGTTGCTGTGGCTTGAAGCAGGTGCAGGGCGCAGCCCTGCTCGGAACACCCCCCTCGTGCACAATGGGCCGACCCCGCCTGGACACCGTCCTGATGTCGAGCAAGCCGTATTCAGAAGCCTGCGAGCGCAACCGCGAACCGATCGCCGCCGCACTCGACCCGTGGATGGGCGACCGCCATCGGGTGCTGGAAATCGGCAGCGGCACCGGCCAGCACGCGGCCTTCTTCGCCGAGCGTTGGCCCTGGCTGCGCTGGCAGCCCAGCGACCATCCGGACCATCTGCCCGGCATCGAGGCCTGGCGCGCGGAAGCGGCGCTTCTGAACCTGCTGCCGCCGGTGGCGCTGCAGGTGGAACTGCCACCGGCGCCTGGGCTCAGCCTGCCACAGAGCAGCACGTTCGACGCCGCGTTCAGCGCCAACACGCTGCACATCATGAGTTGGGCGCACGTGCAGGCGTTGTTCGCCGCGCTGCCATCGGTGCTGCGTCGCGGCGCGCTGCTGGCGGCGTACGGCCCGTTCAACTACGGCGGCCGCTACAGCAGCGACAGCAACGCGCAGTTCGATGCCTGGCTGAAGGCGCGCGACCCTCGCAGCGGCATCCGCGATAGCGAAGCGGTGCAGGCGCTGGCCGCCGACCACGGATTCACCCGCCTGGGGGATGTGGCGATGCCGGCCAACAACCGCCTGCTGCTGTGGCGGTTGGGGTAAACCATCGGTAGTGCCGGCCGCTGGCCGGCAACCGATTGCCGGGATGAATGCCGGCCAGCGGCCGGCACTCCCTTCAGGCCACCTGCACGATATGCAGCGCCTTCGGATTGCGCCACTGCGCCAGCAGGGCCGCTTCGCGCGCCTTGGCCTGCTCGAAATGCGCTTCCTTGACGTGGCCGAAGCCGCGGATGTGCTCGGGGATGCTGGCAATCTCCACCGCCAGGGCCAGGCGGTCGTCATCCAGGCCGTCCAGCAATACCTGCACGGTGGCCTCGTAATCGCCGATCAGCTTGCGCTCCATGCGGCGTTCCGCGGTGCGCCCGAATACGTCGAAGCGGCCGCCACGCAGGAACTTCAGCCTGGCCAGCAGGCCGAAGGCCTTGAACATCCACGGGCCGTATTCCTTCTTCAGCAACCGGCCCTGCTCATCCTTCCTGGCGAACAGCGGCGGCGCCAGGTGGAAGCGCAGCTGGTAATCGCCCTCGAACTGCTGCTGCAGGCGGCGCTGGAAGTCGCCACTGGTGTACAGGCGGGCCACTTCGTACTCGTCCTTGTAGGCCATCAGCTTGAACAGGTAGCGGGCCACGGTCTCGGTCAGCGCAGTGGAGCCGCCGATGCGGTCGGCTTCGGCGGTGCGCACGCGCTCGACCAGGCGGCGGTAGCGGTTGGCGTAGGCAGTGTCCTGGTACTCGACCAGGAACGCGGCGCGGCGCTCGATCATTTCATCCAGCGAGCGCGACAGGCGGGCGTCATCCAGCGGCAGGAACGCCACGTCGCCACCGTGCGAGGGCAGGCCGCGCAGTTCGCGTTCGTCGCCGGTGTTGCGCGGTGCCGCAGTGGCACCCCATTCATTGCCCTCCCACTCGCCTGGCGGCAGCGGATGCAGCGGGCCCGGGGTGGATTCGGCATCGGTGTGGCGGTTGCGCACCAGGCCGGCCGCCTGCTGCACGGCCTGCGGATCGACCACGGCCAGGCGGCCCCAGGCGAACGCCTGCTGGTTCATCGCCACGGCCGCGCCATTGAGCTCGATGGCGCGCATCAGTGAGTCGAACGACAGCGGCACCAGGCCCTGCTGCCAGGCGTAGCCGAGGATGAACAGGTTGGCGGCGATGGCATCGCCCAGCAGCGCGGTGGCCAGCTGGGTGGCATCGAGCAGCAGTGGTTCCTGGCCGCCCAGTGCCACGCGCACGCCGGCAATGATGTCGGCGGCGGGGAACTGCATGTCCGGGCGCGTGGTGAAGGTGCCCGGCATCGCTTCGTAGGTGTTCAGCACCACCTGCGAACGGCCGGCACGCACCTTCGAAAGCGCCCAGTAATCGTTGACCACCACCATGTCGCAGCCCAGCACCAGGTCGGCCTCACCGGCGGCGATACGCACGGCGTGGATGTCTTCAGGGCGACGGGCAATGCGGATATGCGTGGTCACCGCGCCGCCCTTCTGCGCCAGGCCGGTCTGGTCGAGCACGGTCGCGCCCTTGCCTTCCAGGTGGCCGGCCATGCCCAGCAGCGCGCCGATGGTCACCACGCCGGTACCGCCGACGCCGGTGATCAGGATGTTCCAGGGCTGTTCCAGGCTGTCGCGAAGGGTCGGTGCCGGCAGGTTGTCCAGCAGCGTGGACGCATCGCGCTTGCTGCCCTTGCGCGGCTGGCCACCGTGCACGGTGACGAAGCTCGGGCAGAAGCCGTTCACGCAGGAATAGTCCTTGTTGCAGTTGGACTGGTCGATCTCGCGCTTGCGCCCGAACTCGGTTTCCTTAGGCAGCACCGACACGCAGAAGCTCTTCTTGCCGCAGTCGCCGCAGCCTTCGCAGACCAGCGAATTGATCAGCACCCGCTTCTGCGGGTCTTCCAGCTTGCCGCGCTTGCGGCGGCGGCGCTTCTCGGTGGCGCAGGTCTGTTCGTAGATCAGGATCGAAACACCCTTCACTTCGCGCAGGCGCTTCTGCACTTCGTCCAGCTCGCTGCGGTCATGGAACTCGACGTCGCTGGGGAAGTGCTCGCGCTGGCCGGTCCACTTGCCGATGTTGTCCGACAGCACCACGATGGTGTGGATGCCTTCGGCGCGCATCTGCTTTGCGATGTCCGGCACGCTCAGCGGACCGTCCACCGGCTGGCCGCCGGTCATCGCCACCGCATCGTTGTAGAGGATCTTGTAGGTGATGTTGACGCCGGCAGCGACCGCCTGGCGGATCGCCAGCGAACCGCTGTGGAAGTAGGTGCCGTCGCCGAGGTTCTGGAACACGTGCGGGGTATCGGTGAACGGCGCCTGCCCGGCCCAGGTCACGCCTTCGCCGCCCATGTGGGTGAAGGTGTCGGTGCTGCGGTCCATCCAGGTCACCATGTAATGGCAACCGATGCCGGCCAGCGCACGCGAGCCTTCCGGCACGTTGGTGGACGTGTTGTGCGGGCAGCCGGAGCAGTAGTGCGGCACGCGCGGAAAACTGGCGCGCGGCAACGCAAGTTCGGCTTCCTTCTCCTGCATCCACTGCAGGCGCTGCTCGATCGATGCGTTGTTGAAGAACTTCTGGATGCGGCGACCGATCACGCCGGCGATGGTGGCCGGGGTCAGTTCACCGGTGGACGGCAGGATCCACTCACCGCTCTCGTCGTACTTGCCGACGATGGACGGGCGCTGGCCCCAGCTGGCCGGCCAGTTGAAGAACTGTTCCTTCATCTGGCGCTCGATGAAGGCACGCTTCTCCTCCACCACGATGATGTCTTCCAGGCCCTGCGCGAAGCGCGCGATGCCCTGCGGCTCCAGCGGCCAGGTCATGCCGACCTTGTACACGCGGATGCCGATGTCGGCGCAGGCGGCTTCGTCCAGGCCCAGGTATTCCAGCGCCTGCAGCACGTCCAGGTAGCTCTTGCCGGTGGTGACGATGCCCAGCCGCGCCCGCGGCGCATCCATCACCACCTTGTCGATGCCATTGGCGCGGGCGAACGCCTGTGCAGCCTTCACCGCATAGCGGTGCAGGCGCATTTCCTGGTCCAGCGGCGGGTCCGGCCAGCGGATGTTGAGGCCGCCGGTCGGCATCTCGAAGTCTTCCGGCAGCACGATGCGGCGCGCCATCGGATCGACCTCGACCGAGGCCGACGATTCCACCGTCTCGGCGATCGTCTTGAAGCCGACCCAGCGGCCGGTGTAGCGGCTCATCGCCCAGCCCAGCAGGCCCATGTCCAGGATGTCCTGCACGCCGGCCGGATTCAGCACCGGCATCATCGCGCTGACGAACTCGTCCTCGCTGCCATGCGGCAGGGTTGAACTGCGGCAGGCGTGATCATCGGCGGCCAGCGCCAGCACGCCGCCATGGCGCGAGGTGCCGGCGGCATTGGCGTGCTTGAACACGTCGCCGCAGCGGTCCACGCCTGGGCCCTTGCCGTACCACATGCCGAACACGCCCTGCACGTTGGCGCCGGGGAACAGGTTGGTCTGCTGGGTGCCCCACACCATGGTGGCGCCCAGGTCCTCGTTCAGGCCGGGGGTGAACTTCACCTTGGCCGCGTCCAGGTGCTTGCGCGCGCGCCACAGCTCCAGGTCAAAGCCGCCCAGCGGGCTGCCACGGTAGCCACTGACGAAACCGGCGCTGTCGATGCCTTCGTGCGCGTCGCGCAGCCGCTGCATCAACGGCAGTTTCACCAGCGCCTGCACGCCACTCAGGTAGATCCGCCCCTCGTTGCGGGTGTACTTGTGGTCGAGCGTGTAGTCACGGTCGATCAGGTCGGCGGAAGAGGGCGAAGTGAGTTGCGCGGTACTGGTCATGGCTGGCCCGGTCAGGATCGGCTGGCACCGGCCGCGTGCAGGCACGCGGCGGGAAAGGCGCGAATTGTAGCAGCGAGGCCCGACCGGCCCGGCACTCGCGCCGGCGGCCATGCTGGGGTTAGGATCGGGGAGAGAGAGGGAGGCTGCGGTTGCGGCCTGGGGAGAAGGGATGTCAGTTGCAGCAAAGATCCTGGGCAGCATGTTGCTGGTCTCGGGAACGGCCCCCGTGTGGGCCGCGCCGGCGGTGCCGGCACCACAGGAGTTCTACTTCGACAGCGATGCGGCCGCCGTGCCGATGGTCGTGGTCCAGTCCGACGGGGATGCGCTGGTGGCGCAGCTGCTCAAACAGCGCGAGCGCGGCCGGCGTACCGTGGAGGCCACCGTGCAGCTGGCGTCGGTGGCCATTGCGCAGGGCCGCACCGAGCTGGGTGAACAGCTGTATCGCGAAGCACTGAAGGATGCGCCGGTGCAGGGCAGCCTGGGCCGTAGCGTGCGCTGGAATTACGGCTGGGACCTGCTGCGTCAGGGCCAGCCCGAAGCCGCCCTGGAGCAATGGCAGGCTGCTGCCGGTGGTTCGCTGAGCAAGCCGGGCTGGCTGCCACCCACCTATGCGCTGGCGCTGTGGCGGGCCGGGCGGAAGCAGGAGGCGGTGCAGTGGTATGCCGCAGCGGTGCGTACCGAGCCGACGCAATGGAGCGACAGCAGCCGCTTTGCGCAGTTGTTGCCGTTGTGGCGTGACGACGAGCGCGCCTCGCTGGCGGAAGTGCAGCAGGCCTGGGCGGCCGCGCCGCCGGCCTGGCCCTGAGGGAAGGGGGGGCCGGGTTGCACCCGGCACCCGCAGAGGCAACGGCTGGAGCAACTGCAGCAGCCGAAGCAACAGCGGGCTTCCTGCGGGATGGCGGGGCACTGTGGGTTTGCGGGGCCGCCGTAAACCCATCCATGGGGGCTTGGTCGCCGCATCCATGCGGCTCACACCCCGCAAACCCACAGTGCCCCGCCTTCGACAGGTTCCGGCGGCTGTTGGTAGGTGTCGACCTTGGTCGACACGGTAGGTCCACGCCATGCGTGGATGAGATCTGCCAGGGATAGAAATCGAACTGGGGTCAGATCCGTTTTCCTCTGGAAAACGGATCTGACCCCAGGGCCTCAAGAGCAGCCAGCCAACCGCTTTTGCTTTTGCTTCTGCTCTTTTTCTTTCTTCCACGTGGCTGATCGCCAACCGCAGCTGTTGCTTTCAGCAACCAGCCACGAGGGGCTGCGCCGTTCGCCGGAACCCCTCAATCGTCCGCGGAAACCGTCCGCCCCGACGCCCATGCCCGCAATGCCTCTACCTGCTCGGCCATCAGCACCGACAGCGGCCGCGTCGCACGGATCTCGTTCATCAGCAGCTCGGTATCCAACGGCCGGCCTTCGGCGTGCGCCGCATACAGCCCGGCCACGATCGCCTGCTCGATCTCGGCGCCGGAGAAGCCATTGGCCGCGGCCGCCAGTGCCGGCAGCGCGAAGTCGTCGCCGTTGAGCTGGCGTCGCCCCAGGTGCAGCCGCAGCAGCTCCACACGCACCTCAGGCGTGGGCAGGTCGACGAAGAAGATCTCGTCAAAGCGGCCCTTGCGCAGCAGTTCGGCCGGCAACTCGTGTACCTGGTTGGCGGTGGCGACGATGAAGACCGGCGCCTTGCGTTCGGCCATCCAGGTCAGCAGGTAGCCGAGCACGCGGCGCGATACGCCACCGTCCTCGCCACCGCTGGCCAGGCCCTTCTCGATCTCGTCCATCCACAACACGCAGGGCGCCAGCTGCTCGGCCGAGGCCAGCGCCTGGCGCAGGTTGGCCTCGGTCTCGCCGTGGTACTTGTTGTACAGCGCGCCCACGTCCAGGCGCAGCAGCGGTACGCCGAAGCCGGCGGCGGTGGCCTTGGCCAGCATCGATTTGCCGCAGCCCTGCACGCCCAGCAGCAACATGCCGCGCGGCGGATCCAGGCCGGCCGGTGCCGAGCCGGCGATGAAGGCCACCCGGCGCTGGCTGATCCAGCGCTTGAGCCGGTTGGCACCGGCCACGTCGCCGAAGCGCGCGCTGTCATGCTCGAAGAACAGGTGGCCGCTGCGGTTGAGCAGCTCGAACTTCAGCCGTGCCAGCTGCGGCAGGTCGTCGTCGCGCAGCGCGCCATCGGCGTAGATCAGCTGGCGGGCGATGCGGCGGGCATCGACCAGGCTCAGGCCCTGCAGGTTCTTCAGGATCTTCTTCACCGCCTCGCTGTCGACCTCGACACGGCGGCCGCCGTGTTCGCGCGCATAGGCGTCGGCCTCCTCGCGCAGCATCTTCAGCAGGGCGTTGGCATCGGGCAGGCGCGGGTTGAAGCGCACCGCCAGGGCCTCCAGCTCGGCCGGCAGCTCGACCTTGGCGCCAATCAGCACCAGCACATGCGGCTCGCTATGGCGGCGCTGGATCAGGTCGCGCAGCGCGCGCTGGTGGCTGGCATACCCCAGGTAGGGGTGGAAATCGAGCAGCAGGTAGACACCCCGCTGATCGGCCTGGCGGATCATCTGCAGGGCGGCGCTGGCATCGGGCGGGCCGACCGGCGGGTCCTCGCGGTCCAGGTCGATGCGACGCAGGCCCTCGGTGATGGACCAGCGGTGCAGGGCCCGCCACACGTGCATCAGCGTCTGCCGGAACAGCTCGACGATGCGGGCCTCATCCTGGGTCTCGATCACGATCAGGGGGGTATTGGCGCGGATCAGTGCGCTCAGGTCCTGCAGTTCGCTCATGCCGGTTCGATCCTTCGGGGGCGCCACGATAGCAAAGGCGATGGCCACTGGTTCAGCACGGTGCTACCTCCCGTCACCACCGCCGGTGTACGCTCGGGGCACGTACCCGGAAGCGAGGCTGGCATGAAGACGATCCTGGTGGCCGGTTCCAAGGGCGGGGTGGGCAAGACCACCGTCGCCACCCACCTGGCCGCGTACGCGGCATTGCAGGGCAAGGCCACGGTGATCGCCGATGCCGACCCGCAGGGCTCCAGCACCCGCTGGGCACAACGGCGTGCAGGGCTGGAAAGCGCGGTGCTCCCCATCGATGTGTATCGGAAGAAGCAGTGGGCGCAGAAGCTGCCCGACGGTACCGATACCGTCATCATCGATGCACCGGCCGGTGCGCTGGCCGACGATATCCCCCATTTCCTGGACGCGGCCGACGCCGTGGTGGTGCCGGTGCTGCCCTCGGCGCTGGATATCGAAGCCATCGTCGGCTTCCTCAACAGCTTGGCCCAGAACCCGCGCGTGCACAGCCGCAAGCTGCCGGTGGGGCTGGTCCTCAACCGCACCAAGCCCTGGACCCAGACCTCGCAGCAGGCGCTGCAGATGCTGGGCGAGTGGCCGTACCCGGTGGTCGCGCAGCTGCGTGACAGCCAGAGTTATGTGGTCATGACCGGCCTGGGCCGCAGCCTGTTCGACTATCGCTCCGCCCAGGTGCGCGAACACCAGGCCGACTGGGAACCGCTGCTGTCCTGGCTCAAGCTTTGATGCCTGCCTCACTTCTCCTGCTGCATCCTCTTCTCCATGGAAACCTGCGATGCGTGAACTGATCCTGCTGCGCCATGCCCATGCCGAACCCGCCGTTTCCGGCCAGGCCGACCTCGACCGGCCGCTGTCGCCGGTGGGGCTCGCCGAGGCCGAAGCCGCCGGCAAGTGGTTGAAGGAAAACAACCTGCTGCCCGACTGCGTGCTGTGCTCGCCGTCGCGACGTACCCGCGAGACCCTGGAAGCGGTGATGACGGCCATCGGCTATGTCGAAAAGCGCCTGGAAGACCGGATCTACGAAGCCACCCCGGGCACCCTGGCGGCGCTGGTGGACGAGCGTCGTGACCTGGACCGGGTGCTGATCGTCGGCCACAACCCGGGCCTGGAGCAGCTGGTGGCCCTGATGACCGACGGCACCAGCAGTGACTATCGCGGCATGCCGCCGGGCGG
Source organism: Stenotrophomonas sp. YJH_SMC_127 (assembly GCF_059372445.1). Classification (NCBI taxonomy): domain Bacteria; kingdom Pseudomonadati; phylum Pseudomonadota; class Gammaproteobacteria; order Lysobacterales; family Lysobacteraceae; genus Stenotrophomonas; species Stenotrophomonas sp. YJH_SMC_127. The sequence continues at coordinate 169,403 of NZ_JCAFVO010000007.1, forward strand.
CGTGGCCGTGCTTGGCTTCCCGCGCGAGGCCTCGATCGAACCCGGCGTGGCCAGCCTGAACGCGTTCTGGTGGCCGTGATCCGATGAGCCTGGCGCGGCGCAGCCGCTTCCTGCTGCCCGCGTTGCTGGCGCTCGGCCCGGCCTGGGCCGCGGCGCCCCCACCGACCCCGTTGCCGCCCGTGTCCGCCGAGGCGCCACGGGTATTGCGCCTGGATACCCAGCGCTCGCGGATCGGCTTCGAGGTGCGCACCCGCTTCGGCCAGCGCATCGAAGGCGTGTTCCCGCACTTCGAGGGGCGTATCGAGATCCTGTCCGACGGCCGTCACCAGGTGCACCTGAAGATGTTCACCCGCTCGGTGGAGATCCCCGGCAAGGCGCGCTATACCGGCTGGATGCGCGGCGAGGAGTTCTTCGATGCCGGGCGCCATCCGGTGGTCGAGTTCGACTCGCTGCCCTACTGGCCGGAGACCGTGGAGCAGGGCGGCGCCATCAACGGCCGGCTGACCCTGCGCGGCATCAGCCACCCCGAGTCATTGCAGGTCGAGAAGGCGGAGTGCGCCCGACCCGGCTATGATTGCGACGTCGTCAGCCGCGGTACCGTGCAGCGAGGCCGGTACGGAATGGACAGCTGGCAGCTAGCCTTGAGTGACCGAGTGACCTTCGTATTGCGTGCGCGCCTGAGCGAGGCGCCGAAACCGTGAACCTCCTGCTGCGCGTCCTGGCGCTGGCAACCGTGTTGCTGGGCAGCGGTTGTGCATCGCTCTCGCATGCCGAGCGTGACCGTGCCGAAGCGATTGCCGTGCAGGCGCGCTCGACCGACGTCGACTGCCAGCGCGCCGACCGCTGCGCGCAGGACTCGCCGTTGCGTGCGCTGGCGGGCCGGGCGTTCACCGAATCCACCCCGGAACAGCCACGCCACTACGCCACCCTGCTCGACGAGGGCGAGGGCGCCCTGGTCGCGCGCCTGAACCTGCTGCGCAGCGCCACCCGCAGCATCGACCTGCAGACCTACATCTTCGACAAGGACGACAGTGCCCGGCTGGTCATCGACGAGCTGCTGGCCGCGTCGCGGCGCGGGGTGAAGGTGCGGGTGCTGATCGACCAGCTCTCGGCGATCTCCGACCTGCAGATCCTCGGCGCCCTGTCCGGCGCGCACCAGAACTTCCAGCTGCGGGTCTACAACCCTACCTTCGGCAAGGCCCGGCTGAACTACTTCGACTATGCCGGCAGCGTGCTGTGCTGCTTCCGCCGCTTCAACCAGCGTATGCACAACAAGCTGCTGGTGATCGACGATGCGATCGGCGTGGTTGGCGGCCGCAACTATCAGGACGACTATTACGACTGGGACCGCGAGTACAACTTCCGCGACCGCGACGTGCTGATCGCCGGCCCGGAGGCGCGGGCGATGGCGGCCAACTTCGATGCCTTCTGGCGCGCCAGGCGCAGCGTGCCGGCCGAGCGCCTGAACGATGTCGGCCGCACCCTGCTGCGCGAGGGCGTGCCGACCCTGCCGCCGGCCAGCTTCCGCCGCCCCGAGCGGGTGGAGCGGGTCAGTGCCGAAGCCAATGACATGGACTTCGTCAGCCGTTCCTTCGTCGATACCGCGTTGCCGGTGGCCTCGGTGCGCTATGTCGCCGACCTGCCGCGCAAGCACCGGCGCGAGAAGGCCGATGCGCCGCTGGCCGGGCAGCACGTGACCGAGCCGCAGCTGGATGCGCTGATCGCCGGCGCGCAGAAGGAAGTGATCCTGCAGACACCGTACCTGGTGCTGTCCAAACCGGCGCAGAAGCTGTTCCGCGAGCTGCGCAAGCGACCGCAGCCGCCGCGCGTGGTGGTGTCCAGCAACAGCCTGGCGGCGACCGACAACCCGATCGTCTATGCGCTGTCGTACAAGTACAAGCGGCGCAACATGCGCGAACTGGGCTTCAACATCTTCGAATACAAGCCGTTCCCGCTGGATGCACCGGTCGATTACCGCAACCTGCTGCCCGACCCGATCGCCGCGCCGGAAGGCGACGACGACGGCGGGCGCAACCCGCTGATCGGCGGCAGTGCTGCCGGCAGCAATGCCGGCGACCGTCGCGATCGCGATGAGCACCCGGCACCCGCCGGCAAGCAGGGGCCGGTGAACCATCCGCGCACCGGCAGTGCCTACCAGAACGCGCGCGAGCGCCGCCGTGCGGCCGGCAGCGAGGTCGAGACCCGCCTGCTGCGCACCGAGACCCGGCCCTCGTTCCTGGGCAGCAAGGCGGTCAACAAGCCGTTGCCGGTCACCCGCAAGGGCGCGCGCATGGGCCTGCATGCCAAGTCGCTGGTGGTCGATCGCCGCATCGGCGTGGTCGGCACCCACAACTTCGATCCGCGCAGCGAGAACTACAACACCGAAGGCGCGGTGATCATTGACGACCCGGCCTTCGCCGAGCAGCTGGCCGAGAGCATCCTGCGCGACACCCACCCGCAGAACTCGTGGACGGTGGCGCCGCGGGCCAAGCCGCCGGTGCTGTCCGGGCTCAACTACAGCGTCGGCAAGGCCTCCGAAGCACTGCCGATCCTCGACTTCTGGCCGTGGCGCTATGCCACCGACTACGAGTTCAAGCCCGGCCCGGACTGCCCGCAGCCGTTGCCCCGGCAGGACCCGGGCTTCCACCGCTGCTATGTCGCCGTGGGTGATTTCCCCGAGGTCAATGTCGGCCCGAAGTGGCTGCTGGTACGCATGCTGACCGCATTCGGCGCCGGCCTCGTTCCCATCCTCTGAAGGTGCCCGCATGACCCAGGTGTTCCGCGAAGCCGTTTCCCTCGAGCAGCTCAACACGCTCAGCCGCAACACCGCGATCGCGTCGCTGGGCATCGTCTTCAGCGCGGCCGGTGACGACTGGCTGCAGGCCACCATGCCGGTGGACGAGCGCACCCGCCAGCCCTACGGCATCCTGCATGGCGGCGCGTCGGTGGTGCTGGCCGAGACCCTGGGCAGCAGCGCCGGCAACCTGTGCGTGGATACGGCCAAGCAGATCTGCGTGGGGCTGGAAATCAACGCCAACCACGTGCGTGCGGTGCGTTCGGGCACGGTCACCGGCACCGCCCGCGCGCTGCACGTGGGCCGCAGCACCCAGCTGTGGGAGATCCGCATCGAGGACGAGCAGGGCCGGTTGGTGTGCATCTCGCGGCTGACCCTGGCGGTGGTGGCGGCCGGCCACGGCTGAGCCCCGGACGGGCGGTGACGGCAGCGGAACCCAGCGTTCCCTGCCGATTGCCCCGGTCGATGGGTGTTATGGCCTAAATCGGCTGGCAGCGATGACGGCCCTCCGGTATCGTGCGCGGATGACTTCCCCCACTCCGGCCCCCCGCGGCGGCGTGGCGCGTGTGTGCCGTTACCTGTACCGCGTACCGCTGCTGTTGGTCCACATCATCGTGTTCCTGCCGCTCATCCTGATCGGCATGCTTCGGCCGTGGGGCGAACTGCGCGTGGGCGAGGCGACCCTGGGGGCCAAAGTGGTCAACTGGTGGCAGGGGGGGCTGATGTGGATCTTCGGCTTCCGCCTGGTGCAGATCGGCAGGCCGCTGCCCGGCGCCGTGCTGTTCGTCGCCAACCACGTCAGCTGGGTCGACATCTGCATCCTGCACAGCCAGCGCATGATGGGCTTCGTCGCCAAGCGCGAGATCGCCAGCTGGCCGCTGGTCGGGTGGCTGGCCGCGCGCGGGCAGACCATCTTCCACCAGCGCGGCAACACCGAATCGCTCGGTGGCGTGATGCAGGTGATGGCCGATCGCCTGCGCGAAGGCAAGGCAGTGGGCGTGTTCCCCGAAGGGCGTACCCGCGGTGGCCACGAAGTGGGCCCGTTCCATGCCCGCATCTTCCAGGCGGCGGTTGAGACCGGCGTGCCGGTGCAGCCGGTGGCTCTGGTGTACGGGCTCAAGGGCGACGCGCAGACCATTGTCGCGTTCGGCCCCGGCGAGAGTTTCTTCGCCAATTTCCTGCGCCTGCTCGGTGAGCCGGCGCGGCGTGCGGAAGTGCATTTCCTGGCACCGATCGGTGCGCAGGACCTGGAAGGCCGTCGGCGCATCGCGGAGACGTCGCGCGCGCGCATCGTGGCGGCCATGAGCACGCAGTGAGGGTGCGGTGGCCCTGATCCCGCCACCCGTCCTGGACGCCGGCACGCCGACGCTGCACGCGGCTGACTACCAGCCACCGCGCTGGCTGCGCAATCCGCACCTGCAGTCGATGCTCAGCTCCAGCCGCATGCGCCTGCAGCGCGGCCTGCTGCTGCTGGCCGCGACCGGCGCGATCAGCGAAGAACTGATCCTCGACGGCGGCGACGGCGTGCGCCTGCAGGGCTGGCACAGCCATGTCGAAGGTCGCGAACCCAAGGGCATGGCCCTGCTGCTGCACGGCTGGGAAGGCAGTGCCGAATCCAGCTACATGCGCATGGCGGCCGCGCGCATGCTCGAACAGGGCTTCGACGTGGTGCGGCTGAATTTCCGCGACCACGGCAATACCCATCACCTCAACCCCGGCATCTTCCACTCCAACCTGATCGACGAAGTGGTGCATGCCGCAGGCGATATCGCCCAGCGCTGGCCGCAGCTGCCGCTGGTGGCCGCCGGCTACTCGCTGGGCGGCAACTTCGTGCTGCGCCTGGCCCTGCGTGCGCCGGCGGCCGGCGTGCCGCTGCTGCGCGTCGCCTCGGTATGCCCGGTGCTGGACCCGGCGCTGACCATGGAGAGCATCGAGAACGGCCCGGCAATGTACGACTGGTACTTCCGCCGCAAGTGGGCCGGTTCGTTGCGGCGCAAGCGCGACCTGTTCCCCGAACTGAGCGACTGCGACGACCGCGTGCTGAAGCTGGACATCCGCGCGTTGACCGCCTGGCTGGTCGAGCGCCACACCAGTTTCGGCTCGTTGCAGGCCTATTTCGACGGCTACTCGATTGCCGGCGACCGCCTGTCCTCGCTGCAGGTGCCGGCCGACATCCTGATGGCGCAGGATGACCCGGTGATCCCGTACGCGACCTTCAGCGACTGGCAGCTGCCGCGCCAGGCGCACCTGGAAACCGCCTGCTGGGGCGGCCACTGTGGCTTCCTGGAAAACTGGCGCGGTGACGGCTTCTCCGAGCGCTGGGTGGCGCAGCGCCTGCAGCGCGTGCTGCAAGGCTGAACCGGCACGGGCGCGCAGGCCGCTACAATGCGGGTTTGCCCTTGAACCGGACCGCCATGCAAGACCAGATCATCCAAGCGTTGCGCCAGAACGAGGCCGACCAGGCCGTGCAGCTGGCCCAGGCGTGGACCCGTGATGAACCCGGCCAGGCCGAGGCCCACCGCTGGCTGGCGCTTGCGCTGCAGCAGCAGGGCAAGGCCGAGGACGCGATGGAGGCCCTGCAGCAGGCGCTGCAGCTGGCCCCGGACAATGCCCAGCTGCACCTGCAGCACGCCGGCCTGCTGCTGGCCCTGCGCCAGTTCGACGGCGCTGGCGAAGCACTGACGCGCACCACCGGGCTGGACCCGAACGCCTTCGCTGCCTACCTGATGCAGGCCCACCTGGCGATCGGCCGCAACGATTTCGATGAAGCGCAGCGCCTGTCCACCCTGGCCTCGCGTGTCGAACCGGACCACCCGGAACTGCTGACCATCGACGGCATGATCGCGCTGCGCCGCGATGATGCCGATCGGGCGCTGACGCTGCTGTCGGCTGCCAACCAGGCCCAGCCCAACGACATTCGCGTGCTCTACGCACTGGGCTTCGCCTACCTGGGCAAGAACATGCTGGCCTTCGCCGAGCAGGCGTTCCGCCGCGTGCTGGAACTGAACCCGACCATCGCCTCGCTGCATGGCCTGGTGGTGCAGCTGGCCATGCGCCAGGGCAACCTGGACGCTGCCGCCGAAGCGATGCAGATCGCGCTGCAGCAGCAGGGCCTGGATACGCCCTCGATGCGCCGCCTGGCCGGCGAACTGGCACTGCGCAGCGGCCAGCCGCTGCAGGCGCTGGAGCACCTGCTGCCGTTGCTGGAATCGCTGCCTGACGACCGCGACGTACTGCAGTTGCTGCTGATGTCCTGGCAGCGCCTGGGCCGCGAAGACGAGGCCCGCGCACGCCTGGATGCCGCCCTGGAGCAGCACCCGCAGCTGCACGACCTGTGGCTGGCACGCCTGGCGGTGGAAGAGGTCGGCAGTGCCACCGCCGCCGCCACGGTCGAGCGCTGGATGGACGCGATGCCGGGCCACCTGCCGGCGCTGGAAGCGCGCCTGCGCCTGCACGACATGGTGGGCGAACACGCCCAGGCCGAAGCGATCGCCGAGCGCATCGTCAACCTCGAACCGGGCCGCGTCAGCGGCGAAACCCGCCTGGTCGAAGGCCTGCTGCAGCGCGATCCGGCCGCCGCGGTCGCCCGCGTGCAGGCGCTGATCGACATGGCACCGGAAGGCCACCGCGCCGACCTGCGCACCTGGCTGGGTGAGATCCAGGATCGCGCCGGGCAGCACGAAGACGCGCTGCAGACCTGGCTGGCACTGCAGGCCGACCAGGCACCGCAGCGCCTGCCGCTGCCGCCGCAGGCCAAGGCGCCGCCGAGCTGGCCGGACAAGGGCGAGATCGACGGTGATGCCACTTCCGCGCCGATCTTCCTGTGGGGCGCGCCGGGTTCGGGCGTGGAGCGCGTGGCGACCGGCCTGGCCGCCGCCAGCCCGGTGCTGCGCAGCGACCGCTATACCTCCAACGCACCCGACGACGCGTTCCAGAACTACCACACGCTGCAGGACCTTGCCTCGGGCGTGCTGACCCCGGAGCGGCTGGTGCAGCGCTGGCGCGAACAGCTGCCGTCGCGCGGCGTGCAGGACGACGCGATCATCGACTGGCTGCTGTGGTGGGACAACGCGCTGCTGTGGGCGCTGCGCCCGCAGCTGCCGCAGGGCCGCCTGCTGGTGGTGCTGCGCGATCCGCGCGACATGCTGCTGGACTGGGTGGCCTACGGTGCCGCCGCACCGCTGGCAATGACCTCGCTGGCCGAAGCCAGCGAATGGCTGGCGCGCGCGCTGGCCCAGGTCGCCGCCCTGCACGAGGACGATCTGTACCCGCAGGTGCTGCTGCGCATCGACCAGATCGGCAACGATCCGCAGGCGATGGCCGAACTGCTGGGCCGCCTGTTCGAGCGGCCGATGCCGCCAGCCGCGCAACTGGGTGCGCCGCGCTTCCCGCCGGGCCACTGGCGCAACTACCGCGACGTGATGAGCGCCGCCTTCGCCAAGCTCACCCCGATCGCGGTGCGCCTGGGTTATCCGGAAGAGTGAGGACACGCCGATGCAACTGAGCAGCCACAGCCTGACCAACGGTGCACCGATCGACCGCGAATTCGCCGCCGGCGATGCCGCGGGCTTCGCACCGGACCGCAATCCGCACCTGGCCTGGAGCGATGTGCCGGAGGGCACCCGTTCGTTCCTGCTGGTGTGTGTCGATCCGGACGTGCCGACCGTGCCGGAGACGGTCGGCCGCACCGACATGAGCGTGCCGCGCGACCAGCCGCGCTGTGATTTCGTGCATTGGGTAATGGCCGACATTCCGGCCTCGGTGCGCGAGATCGCCGCAGGCAGCTGCAGCGACGGCTTCGTGGTGAAGGGCAAGTCCAAACCGGCCGGCCCGGCCGGCAGCCGCCAGGGCCTGAACGACTTCACCGGCTGGTTCGCAGGCAATCCGGACATGGCCGGTGACTACCTGGGCTATGACGGCCCATACCCGCCGTTCAACGACGAACGCCTGCACCATTACTTCTTCCGCGTGTTCGCGCTGGACGTGGCATCGCTGCAGCTGCCGGCACGCTTCACCGCCGCCGACGCCTACCGCGCCATGCACGGCCACGTGCTCGCCGAAGCGGCACTGCACGGCACCTACACGTTGAACCCGGCGCTGGGCTGAGAGCCCTTGTAGGGCCGGGGCATGCCCGGCTTTGCTTGCTGCAGAGTCGAGCCATGCTCGACTTTGCCTTGTAGAGCCGAGCCCATGCTCGGCTGCTTCTGCTACGCAATGGACCTGCAGTAAACAGCAAACCCTGCCAGGAACGCATCCGCTTCGGCGCGATGCACTTCCGACTGAAGCACCTCGAAGATCTCCTCCGGTTCCAGGCCCAGCACCGGTACACGCAGGAACAGCGTTGTACTGAACGCGGCACTGACCGTGGACAGCACCGCGCGAAGTGCCTGCAGCATGTACTCGCCACGATGGGACGCATGCACTAACGCAATGGGCCGACCGACGATCTGGTCGCCGGATACGAGCCAGTCGATCGCATTCTTCAATCCGCCGGGAATGCCACGCACGTATTCAGGGCTGCACACCAGCACACCGTCGCTGCGGGCGATGGCCGCCTTGAAGCGCGTCACGCTGCAGGGTTCATCGGTGCCTTCCAGATCGGGGGAGAACACCGGAAGTTCGCCGACCCCGGCGTAGACCTCGATCTCCATGCCGGGCGGCGCGATGGCTTTCAGGGCCACCAGCAGAGCGGTGTTGGTCGACTGCCGACGCGCGCTGCCGGATATGGCGAGAATCTTCATCGTGGCAAGGCTGGCACGTGGGGCTGCGTCGACGCTACAGAACGTAGAAGGGCGACCTCGTGGCCGCCCTTCTGTTTATTTACTTCTTCTCGATGGCCGACTCGACCACCATGTCCAGCACGTACGCCTGCGACGGCGCATCGGCCGGCGGGTTCTTCACTTCGTAGCGCTTCACGCGCACCACGTTGCGCACGCCGTCTTCGTGGGTGTAGCCCTCGATGGTGCCGTAGAAGTTCTCGAACTTGCCCGGCTCACCCTGCTTCAGGCCCTTGTCGTCGAACTTCACTTCGCGCACCTGCAGGCACTGGTAGTCCGGGATCAGCGGGTGCGAGCACTTCTGCGTCTTGGCGGCCACTTCCAGGAACACGGTTTCGCCGGCGCCGCCGTAGCGGGTTTCAGCGGTCGGCTCCGGGTTGAACACCAGCACGTCGCCCTTGGCGTTGGTCAGCGTCAGCTTGCCATCGGCATCCTGCTCGGCCTTCAGCTCGCCCTGCAGGCGGCTCGACACGGCTTCGTCCAGCGCCATCAGCGCCTTGTCGGTGCAGGCCATCATGGTCGAGGCCATCGCGCTGACCGTCAGCTTGCCGTCGGCCAAGGTGTAGCCGCCGCCCATGCGGTTGCAGGTGTTGCTGACCGACAGTCGGCCATCTGCGAAGTCCAGGGTGACCGGCTTGTCTTCGCGGGCGAACAGCGCGTCGATGCGCTTGCCGTCGGCGCCGGTGGCCTGCTGCAGCAGCCAGTGCTGGCTCTGCAGGCGCTGCGCATCCAGGTGCGCCAGCGTCTGCTGGTCTGCTGCCTTGGCCGCGGCCGGGGCCACGTCGTCGCCGCCGGTGCCGGCCGGGGCCGGGGTCTGGCTGCAGGCGGCCATCAGGGCCAGCGGGAGGAGCAGGGTGAGCTTGCGGTTCATGGTGATTCTCCTTGGGGAACCGTGGGGGAAACGGGGTGGGGCCGGCAACGGGGTTACCGTACCCCGGCGCTGTTCAGCTGCCGGAGGGCAACCACAGCAGCAGCGCCGCGCCCAGTGCGATGCGGTAGATCGCGAAGGCGGTGAACCTGTGCGACTTGATGTAGCCCATCAGCCACTTCACTACGACGAAGCCGGTGATGGCCGCGGCAAGGAAGGCCACGCCCACGTCGGCCCAGTCCTCGCTGCCCAGCTGCCCGGCCTTGGCCATTTCCAGGAAGGTGTAGGCGCTGGCGGCGAACATGGTGGGAATGCCGACCAGGAACACGAACTCGGCGGCGGCGGCGCGGCGGCTCAGGCCCAGCAGCATGGCCAGGAAGATCGCCGAGGCCGAGCGCGAGGTGCCGGGGAACACGCCGGCCACGACCTGTGCCAGGCCCACGCCGATCGCCACCGTCCAGGTCACCTGGTCGCGGTCGGGCAGGCGCGCGGTGTAGGCCTCCACCAGCAGCATCCAGACACCACCGATGATCAATGCCCAGGCCACCGGGCTGACCGTCTCCGGCAGCGACCAGCCGGCCTTGCGCACCACCAGGCCGACCACGGCGGTGACCAGGAAGGCGGCGCCCAGCTTGAACACGTACTCACGGTTCTCGCGCTGGTTGAAGCCGGTGGCCAGCTGCAGCAGGCGCTGGCGGAACACCAGCACCACGGCCACGATCGCGCCGGCCTGGATGACGATGTTGAAGAAGTCCGAGCGGGCACCCAGCCAGTGCTGGGCGATGAGCAGGTGGCCGGTGCTGGAGATCGGCAGGAATTCGGTCAAGCCTTCGAGGATGCCCAGCAGCAGGGCGGAGAGCAGGTCGGACATGGACGGTGCGTGACGCGCGGCGGAAGGAAGAAGGTCGAGAGGATAGACGATCCCTGCCGCACCAAACGGGTGCGTCTGGTGGCAGGTGCACCCGTTTGGTGCGCACCGTTCTGCACCGCCACGGAGCGCCCTTTTTGAAATCAATGACTTGCGGCCAGCGAAAAGTTGGCACGGTCGTTGCTGTACCTCAGCAGGCATTCATCCCCATCCGAGGTCGTACCGATGTCCGTGGAAAACGTTGAGAAGCTGATCAAGGACAACCAGATCGAGTTCGTCGATCTGCGTTTCGTGGATATGCGTGGCGTCGAGCAGCACGTCACCTTCCCGGTCAGCATTGTCGAACCGTCGCTGTTCGAAGAAGGCAAGATGTTCGACGGCAGCTCGATCGCCGGCTGGAAGGGCATCAACGAATCGGACATGGTCCTGCTGCCCGACACCACCAGCGCCTACGTCGACCCGTTCTACGCAGATCCGACCATCGTGATCAGCTGCGACATCCTCGATCCGGCCACCATGCAGCCGTACGGCCGCTGCCCGCGCGGCATCGCCAAGCGCGCCGAGGCCTACCTGAAGTCCTCCGGCATCGCCGAAACCGCGTTCTTCGGCCCGGAGCCGGAGTTCTTCATCTTCGACTCGGTCCGTTTCGCCAATGAAATGGGCAACACCTTCTTCAAGGTCGATTCCGAAGAAGCCGCCTGGAACAGCGGCGCCAAGTACGACGGCGCCAACAGCGGCTACCGCCCGGGCGTGAAGGGCGGCTACTTCCCCGTGCCGCCGACCGACACCCTGCACGACCTGCGCGCCGAGATGTGCAAGACCCTGGAACAGGTCGGCATCGAAGTGGAAGTGCAGCACCACGAAGTGGCCACCGCCGGCCAGTGCGAGATCGGCACCAAGTTCAGCACCCTGGTGCAGAAGGCCGATGAACTGCTGCGCATGAAGTACGTGATCAAGAACGTCGCGCACCGCAACGGCAAGACCGTTACCTTCATGCCCAAGCCGATCGTGGGCGACAACGGCAGCGGCATGCACGTGCACCAGTCGCTGTCCAAGGGCGGCACCAACCTGTTCTCCGGTGACGGCTACGGTGGCCTGAGCCAGCTGGCGCTGTGGTACATCGGCGGCATCTTCAAGCACGCCAAGGCCATCAATGCCTTCGCCAACTCGGGCACCAACAGCTACAAGCGCCTGGTGCCGGGCTTCGAGGCGCCGGTGATGCTGGCCTACTCGGCCCGCAACCGTTCGGCGTCGTGCCGCATTCCGTGGGTGTCCAACCCGAAGGCGCGCCGCATCGAAATGCGCTTCCCGGACCCGATCCAGTCCGGCTACCTGACCTTCACCGCACTGATGATGGCCGGCCTGGACGGCATCAAGAACCAGATCGACCCGGGTGCACCGAGCGACAAGGACCTGTACGACCTGCCGCCGGAGGAAGAGAAGCTGATCCCGCAGGTCTGCTCCTCGCTGGACCAGGCGCTGGAAGCGCTGGACAAGGACCGCGAGTTCCTGAAGGCCGGCGGCGTGATGAGCGATGACTTCATCGACGGCTACATCGCGCTGAAGATGCAGGAAGTGACCAAGTTCCGCGCGGCCACCCACCCGCTGGAATACCAGCTGTACTACGCCAGCTGACCGGATGCGATGGCGGTGGGTTCCCCCTCCCACCCGCCGCCATCGCTTCCGTTTTCGCGGCTGGGGAGCCGCGGTCAGATCGGGGTCGGATCCCGTTCGTTTACGAATGGGCGCTGATCCCTATCCAGGGGCAAGAGAGAGACCGGATACGCGACCAGGGCCGCCCTCCCTCCCGCGTCGGTCGTGCAAGGAGAGAGGCACGGCCGTCCCGGCCCTGTACGTGTCCGGTGCAACAGCCACGGTCATCATCCTGATGACCCGTGGTTGCCTGATGCCAACGCGCGCTGGCGCGCTGGCCCCATCCACCCTCGGGACATGCGCATGAAACTGATCTCCGCCATCATCCGACCGTTCAAGCTCGACGAGGTCCGCGAGGCCCTGTCCGATGCAGGCGTGTCGGGCATCACCGTGACCGAAGTGAAAGGTTTCGGTCGCCAGAAGGGCCACACCGAGCTGTATCGCGGCGCCGAGTACGTCGTCGATTTCCTGCCCAAGATCAAGATCGAAACGGTGGTCACCGACGAGCGTGCCGACGCGGTGATCGAAGCGATCCAGTCGTCGGCAGGCACCGGCAAGATCGGTGACGGCAAGATTTTCGTCACCGCCGTCGAACAGGTCATCCGCATCCGCACCGGCGAAATCGGTGCCGACGCGCTGTAACCCCCTTCCGGAGATTCCCCCCATGAAGATGCGCCTTCTCACCGGGTGGCAAGCCCGGTTCCATCTGGTGTGCCTGTTGATGCTGCTCAGCGCACTGGCCGCCGGTGCCTGGCCGGGCAGCGCCCATGCCCAGGCCCAGGTATCGCCGTTGCCGAGCGAAAGCGTGGCGGTCGAGCCGCTGCACGATGCGGCCGCCACCGCCGCGGCGCCGGCCGTGGCCGAAGCGGCCGCCGCCTATGATCGTGGCGACGTCGCCTGGATGCTCACCTCGACCCTGCTGGTGCTGTTGATGGTGGTACCGGGCCTGGCCCTGTTCTACGGCGGCCTGGTGCGTTCGAAGAATGTGCTGTCGGTGCTCAGCCAGATCCTGGTGGTGTTCTCGCTGGTGCTGCTGCTGTGGGTGGCCTATGGCTACAGCGCGGTGTTCAGCGCCGGCAATCCGTTCTTCGGCTCGTTCACCGAATTCGCCTTCCTCAAGGGCTTCACCCCGGAGTCGGTGGGCAACACGCCGATCAAGGGCCTGCCGGACTATCTGTTCGTCGCGTTCCAGTCGACCTTTGCCGGCATCACCACCGCGCTGATCGTCGGTGCCTTCGCCGAGCGCATCAAGTTCCGCGCGGTGCTGCTGTTCTCGGCGCTGTGGTTCACCCTCAGCTACATCCCGATGGCACATATCGTCTGGGGTGGCGGCTACCTGGGTGAGCTGGGTGCCATCGACTTCGCCGGCGGTACCGTGGTCCACATCAACGCGGGCGTCGCCGGCCTGGTCGGCGCGTGGTTCGTCGGCAAGCGCCTGGGCTATGGCCAGACCGCGCTGAAGCCACACAATGTGCCGTTTACCTACATCGGCGCGATGCTGCTGTGGGTGGGCTGGTTCGGCTTCAACGCTGGCTCGGCAGCAGCGGCCGACACCGTGGCCTCGCTGGCCTTCCTCAACACCGTGCTGGCCACCGCTGCCGCCGTGCTTGGCTGGACGCTGGTGGAAGCGATCGGCAAGGGCAAGCCGTCGGCACTGGGCGCTGCGTCGGGTGCGGTGGCCGGGCTGGTCGGCATCACCCCGGCCTGTGGCACCGTCGGGCCGCTTGGCGCGATCGTGATCGGCTTCGTCGCTGGCGTGGTCTGCGTGTGGGGCGTGACCGGCCTGAAGCGCCTGCTGAAGGTGGACGACACCGCCGACGTGTTCGGTGTGCATGGTGTCGGCGGCATCGTCGGCGCGATCCTCACCGGCGTGTTCAGTGCGCAGTCGCTGGGCGGCACAAAGGCCGATCTGGATATCGCCCATCAGGTCTGGGTGCAGGTGGTCAGCGTCGGCCTGACCGTGGTGTGGTCGGCGGTGGTGACCGCGGTCATCCTGCTGGTGGTCAAGGTCGTGGTCGGCCTGCGCGTGACCGAAGAAGCAGAGCGCACCGGCCTGGATGTGACTTCGCACGGCGAGTCCGCCTACGAGGCCTGACGTGGCGGCGCACTGACGTGGTGGGTGCCGACCGTTGGTCGGCACTTCTACAGCTCTGGTGGGTGCCGAGCTTGCTCGGCACTGTTCCTGCTCTGGTGGGTGCCGACCGTTGGTCGGCACAGCGGGTAGCCCATCCACGCATGGCGTGGCTCTACCGTTCCTGCTCCAATGGCTGTCTGCAGGTGGGCGTGTACACGCCTCCAACGACCTCGATGGACTACAGAACGGAGTAGGCGTGATCCAGGCGACTTCCGCAGCAGTGATGGAAGACATCGAATGGTATGTCTACCTGCTGACCCTGGACGACTACAGTCCGCATGCGCTGGTGCGTAGTGTGGCCGGCGCAGGAGATCGAGAACACTGGAGCTTCGCTGTGGAGCTCACCTGTCGCTGCCTTTCCTCCGGTCTGTGGCGACTCTCCTACGGCCTGCCTCCGGAGCTGGGGCTTTCCAGCATCGATCGTCGATCCGAGCACCAGCAGTCTGATCAACATCACGGTGCCTGGAGCACATGCATTGGATCCGGGCTTTGTGATCCGACAGGTGCTTCCGGATGGATTCGGTGGATTCTCAGTCTCAACCAGAGGCTGGGGTACGGGTTCGCGTCCAATGTTCAACTCGAATTGGTGGGCCAAGTGTGGAGTTCCAATACGCGCGATACTGGTGGCGAAGTTGGCAAGTTGCGGTGGCCTTGGAGTACTTTTCCCTCAAGGCAGAAATGCATGAGCTACCGGGGCTCTGATGGAAAGATGGTGGAGATCTGCCAGTGAGTGAGCGTGAGTTGGGGGCAAAGATTGTGTCTGTGATTGCCAGCTCCGTGCTTGGAGCGGCTCTATTCATAGGCATTCCGCTGAGTTCTCGGATAGGCAGCTTTTCGCATGCTGCAATTTTCACATCGCTGGTTTGCGCCATAGCCGCTGTGTCGGGCCTCATCTTCGGTGTGCCCGGGGTTATGCTTGTGGACAAGTTTCTTCCGCGGTTCAAAGCTCGTTATGTTGTAGCTGCACCAATCTGTGCCTTGTTGGCGTGGCTCGCGTTCGAGGGTGCCTTCTCTCCTGGCGCTTGGATAAAGGTCTGGACCAGTCCTTCCTTTTGGTTTGGGTGGGCTCCCAGGCGCGCTGGCATCATGCTTTTCATCGGGTTGGCCGTGGGTGCCTTCTACATGTTGATCTGGCCGCGGATTGGACGAATGATGAAGGTCAACACGGCCTTGTGACTGAGGGCGATGGAATCGGGTGCCTGTGCGCAGCAAGGTGGCGGCGGCAAATAGCCAGGCATACAGCGGCGCGGGGAAGTAGGGGGCATCGATGAGTACAACCGTGCACTGAACGCAGTGACGACGGCGCTGGTGGGCGGTGTGGCGGGACAGGGCGCTGGCCAGGCCGCGTCCAATGCACTGGCGCCCTATGCCGCTCACTTCATCGGCAGCACGCTTGACCCGAACCACGGCAGCGACCCCAATGCGACTCTGCAACTGCTGTCGCATGCGGTGTTGGGTGCGCTGCTGGCGGAAGCCGATGGTGGCAGTGCGGGAACCGGAGCGGTGTCCGCGGCCGGCGGCGAGTTGGCAGCGAAGGTACTGACTAATACATTGACCGGCGGAGACCCCTCCAAGCTGAGCCCGGAGCAGAAAGAGATGGTGCTGGCGTTGTCGCAGGCAGTTGGCGCACTGGCGGGCGGGCTGTCGGAGCAAAAGAAGGTCACGAAATGAGTGCTAGTGATGTGAAAGATGCTGGAAGAATTTCCGTTCAGGCTGCATATGTATTGATGTGCGTGTTCCTTCAGAAGTATATGGAGAGGGGGGAGGGGCAGGACACTCTTGTTGATCTGTTATCTTCGGGAGGGTCATTTCTATGGGCGAATGGCTTGCCCAACGATCCGGCAATGTGGGATGACTGGTGTGATGCATTTGCAGAGGTTGTCACCGTGGGGAGTGCTCTTAATTCTGAATTTTGTAGCGCACAAATTAATTCGTCGGGCGAGTACTTGGCGTTGCTGGATGCGTTCTCGGTAATGATGGTATTCCTTGAGTCGATTTTTGACCGATCTGGTGAGGATCTTCCGCTGTTCGAAGTTGTTGTTCGCCTTATGTCGCCTCTAGGTGATTCCGGTTGTCTTGATGATTCCTCTGTCTGGGCTGGGTTCTGGGCGGTTGCTTGTTCAATGGAAGTTGGGGTTAAACGGCCGCCTCGATGAAGTTGCTCGGCTTGACGGTGTTGCCAGTCTGTATGTCACCGGTCGAAGCAGTGGTGACGCGCCAAGGTAGATTTCTTCGCAATGCGGGCGCGGAGGGATTGACCAGATCGGCCACTGGCGGGATCTGAGGGGCCGTTGATGAATCATTTTGTTCAAGTTGTTATGACGGTTGTTCCCTGGGTTCACGTGTCCACGGTGTTGGAATCGATTCGGCGGCATGGCTGGGTCCGTTTCGAGGATTGAAGGTAGGTGATGAGGAACTTGGGCGTTTGGCTATTCGAATTGGAGTTTGAGATTTGGGCATGAGGTGGGGGCGTTATTGAGTTTTTTGCATGACAGCTCCCCAGTTCTCCAGCGATCCGGACGAAGCGAAGAACCACGGCTGCAGTCATGGTTACAATCCGTCCATGATCAGCCCCCGCCTTCTGGCTTCCACACTGCTGGCCCTGGCCCTTTCGGCCTGCACCGCCACCGCGCCTGTGCAGCACAACCCGCTCGCCACCTGGGTCCCATCACCCAACCAGAACGCGCGCACCCCGGTCATCATCGTCATCCACCACACCGAGCAGAAATCGGTGCAGCAGAGCCTGCATACGTTGCGCACGGCCAACAGCGGTGGGCCGGTCAGTGCGCACTACCTGATCGGCGCCGATGGCCATCGTTACCAGCTGGTGGCTGATGAGCGCCGTGCCTGGCACGCCGGCGCCGGGCGCTGGGGCACCATCACCGATCTCAATTCGGCTTCGATCGGTATCGAGCTCGACAACGATGGCCGCAGCCCGTTCAGTGCGGCACAGATCGAATCGCTGATCGTGCTGCTGCGCGATCTCACCACGCGCCTGAACATCCCGCCGCGCCAGGTGATCGGCCATGCCGACCTGGCGCCGACGCGCAAGCAGGATCCGAGCCGCTTCTTCCCATGGCAGCAGTTGGCCGAGGCCGGCTTCGGCGTGTGGCCGCGCGCCGCCGACGGCGCGGCACCGGAAGGATTCGACGCGTGGAATGCGCTGGCCCGCTTCGGCTATCCGCTCGACAACCGCGACGCCACCGTCGCTGCGTTCCACCGCCGCTTCCGTGGCCGCGACGACCTGCCGAAGACGCTGGATGCCGAAGACGCGCGCATCCTGCACTCGCTGCTGCTGCAGACGCCGTGACCCCGCGCATGAACGCTCGGCCTCGCGCTGGGTTGCCGCCCAGCGGCCGGCCCGCCACCATGGCGGCATGATCGATTCCGCCACCTTCTTCAAGCGCAAGCACTGGACCCTGTTGGCAGCGGCGGTGCTCGCCGGTTGCGCCACCACGGCTCCGCGCACGGGTTCCGAAGCGCCCACGCCGACCTCGCCGCCGGCGGCCACCTACGCCAAGGTCGGCTGGAAAGCCCTGCCAGCGGTCTCGGACAGCGATCTGCAGGCCGGCTTCGTGGCTTGGCGCAGCAGCTGCGCCCGCCTGAAAAACGACGCTGTCTGGGCCAAGCCCTGCGCCACCGCCGCAGCGGTGTCAGACAAGGACCCGGCCGCGATCCGCCAGTTCCTGCAGCGCGACCTCGATGCCTATGCGCTGCGTGCCGGTGGCCATCAGGCCGACGGATTGATCACCGGCTACTACGAGCCGATCTACCCCGGCAGCCTGACCCGCACCGACAAGGCGACGGTGCCGGTGTACGGTACGCCGGATGATCTGGTGGTGGTGCAGCTGGACAGCCTCTACCCGGAACTGAAGGGCAAGCGCCTGCGTGGGCGCGTCGAAGGCAAGGTGCTCAAGCCCTATGACGACGCCGGTACCATCGCGGCCAAGGGCGCCAAGGCGCCGGTGCTGGCCTGGCTGACCGATCCGATGGACCTGCAGTTGCTGCAGATCCAGGGGTCCGGCCGCGTGCGCCTGGCCGATGGCAAGCAGGTACGGCTGGCCTATGCGGAACAGAACGGCCACCCCTACCGTGCCATCGGTCGTTGGCTGGTGGACCAGGGCCAGCTGAAGAAGGAAGACGTCACCATGGACGCGATCCGCGCCTGGGCCCGGGCCAATCCCGCGCGCGTGCCGGAACTGCTGCGCAGCAATCCCAGCTACGTGTTCTTCGTGCGCAATCCGGACAGCCCGGAAGGCCCCCGCGGTTCACTGAACGTGCCGCTCACCGCGGGCTACAGCGTGGCGGTGGACCGTACCGTGGTGCCGCTGGGCAGCCTGCTGTGGCTGTCGACCACGCGCCCCGATGGCACGCCCGTGGTACGCCCGGTGGCTGCGCAGGACACCGGCGGCGCCATCGCCGGCGAGGTGCGCGCCGACCTGTACTGGGGCAGTGGCGATGCCGCCGGCAAGCTGGCCGGCGACATGAAGCAGAAGGGCAACATCTGGATGCTGTGGCCGAAGGGCGTGCCCCTGCCGAACTGAACCAGCAGGGGGCGGATCCCTTTCCAAAGGAAAGGGCTCTGGCCCCGGATGCCTGATAATGGCGCCATTCCGAACTTTCCGGCCGCGCCTGCGGCCAGGACCCCTGCAATGACCTACGCAAAGCACAACGCAAAACCCGGCGCGAAATCCGCCGCAAAGAAGTACTACAAGCACTGGGCCGAATCGGGCCTGGGCAAGGGCAACGTGCTGATGGAAGCGCGCGGCGACAAGATCGTGCGGCAGGTGGAAATCTACGGCACCAAGATGGTCTGGGCCGACGAGCACGCCCACAGCGATGACCGTTTCCTGCTGGCCGACCAGCCGGTGTCGTTCCTGGATTTCGACGAGGACGACGAAATCTCCGCGCGTGAATTCGAAGCCGCCTGGAAGAAGGCACGGGAAGCCACCGGCTACCCGGTGTAATCCCCCCGGCTCCCGCCCTTGTAGCGCCGAGCCTTGCTCGACGCTGCAAAAAGCGGGCATGTGAAATGTTATATGATTACATTTCACCGTAACCGCCCCTTCCCATGAAGACTCCCACCCTTGTGGCCGCCCTGGCGGCCGCACCGTTCGCCCCTGAAGCTTTCGCACAGTCCGCCGATGCCGCGCTCACCCTCGGCAAGGTGCAGGTGCACCAGCACGGTGAAGGCCAGCTCAGTGCGCACCAGGTGCTGACTTCGGTGGACGTGCTGGGTGCAGACCAGATCGAAAACCGCAACGTTTCGCACAGCTGGGAACTGCTCGGGCAGATGCCCGGCATCCAGCTCACCGAAACCCGGCAGGGCGCCGAATCGGGCAAGATCAGCTTCCGCGCCTTCAACGGCGAGGGTTACCTCAATGCCATCAAGACGCTGATCGACGGCATCCCCAGCAACGTCAACAGCGGCAACCAGCGCTTCATCGACATGCTGTTCCCGCTGGACATCAGCTACATCGAAGTGGTGCGTGGTACCAACGATCCGCGCTATGGCCTGCACAACATCGGCGGCAACGTGAACTTCGGTACGCGCCAGGGCGGCAGCTACACCGATGCGCGCCTGGCCTACGGCAGCTACAACACCCGTGATGCGCAGCTGGCGATTGGCCGCGAAGCCAATGGCTTCGCGCAGAACTACTTTGTCGGCACCCAGGCCAGCGATGGTTATCGCGACCACGACACCTCCAGGAAGTACTCGCTGGGCGGCAAGTGGTTCTTCGGCACGCTGGACGAAGGGCTGCGCGTGGGCCTGACCGCGCGCACCTACCACCATGAAGCCGACGAACCCGGCTTCATGACCGCCGAGGAACTGCGCACGCACCGCCGTGGCAGCGAGCTGCGCAACGGCAACGATGGCGATGACCGCGACATGCGCCAGATCGCCGCGCACGTCGACCTGAAGCTGTCCGACGCACTCACCTTCGGCACGCGGCTCTACTACAACCGCTATGAAGACGACCGCCGCGTGACCTTCAGCGACCTGCCCACCGGCAACCTGCCGCGTCAGCGCCGCGTGTGGGATGAACGCCAGACTGGCCTGCTCAGCACGCTGACCTGGCAGGCCAGCCCCGCGCTTACCGTCGAAGGCGGCTTGAACTACGAGCAGCAGGACAACGGCTATATCCGCGAGCGCTATGCCTACGCCGAACCGACCGACTACAGCCAGCCGCCGGCGCGCGTGCAGAACGACGACCGCCACAGCTTCGACAACTGGGGCGCCTACGTGCAGGCCATCTACCAGCCCGTCGAGGCCTGGAAGATCGTGCCGGCCTATCGTATCGATCGCTTCAGTGGCAGCACGCACCTGATGAACGGCATCACCGCCCGGCTGCAGGATTACGGCAGCATCGGCCAGCCCAAGCTGAGCATCATCCACAGCCTGGGCCAGACCACCCACGTCTACGCCAACTGGGGCCGCACTTTCCAGGTGCTGACCGGGTCCACCGCACCGGCCTACCTCACCCCGGGGCAGGCGCCGATGCAGCCGTCCACCAATACGGGCATGGAGCTGGGCCTGAAGTTCCAGCCGTTCCAGGGCGCCCAGGCGCGCCTGGCGGTGTGGCAGCAGGACGCGGAAAACGAGGTATCCAACATGCCGGCCACCGGCACGACGGTCACCCTGGGCAAGACCCGCCGGCGCGGCGTGGATGCGCAGCTGAGCCTGCAGCTGGGCGACGACTGGACGGTATGGGCGTCGCACGCCTACCAGGAAGCGAAGATCACCCGCGACGACCGCGATGCCGGCATTTCCCTGCAGGGCCGGGAAGTGGCCGCCACCCCGCGCCACATCAGCAATCTGGGTGTGGACTACCGCGCCAGCGACGCGCTGCGCCTCGGCCTGCAGGCACGCGCGCAGGGCGACTACTACCTTGAGGAGCGCAACGTGGCCGGCAAGTTCGGTGGCTTCGCCGTGCTCGACCTCAGTGCTGCCTATCAGCTCACCCCGCATTTCAGCGTGGACCTGCAACTGAAGAACGTCACCGGCCGCCAGTACGCCTACGCCTGGTACGACAGCTTCTTCTGGGACAGCTCCCGCCCGATGTTCTCGCCGGCGCCGGGCCGCAGCGTATTCGTCGGCCTCAACATGAAGCTGTAGCCGGCCACGCATCGGGTAGTGGTCGAGCTTGCTCGACCTGCAGCAGGGGTCAGATCCCTTTCCGCCAGGAAAGGGCTCTGACCCCGAACCCCGCGTTTTGCACTACATTGGTGCAATGTCCGACCCCGCACCCCCGCCGTCCCTTGATGCCCTGGGCACGCCGCTGGCCTGGGCCGGGGCCGATGGCTGCATTGCCGGCTGCAATCCGGCCTTCGCCCGCTGGCTGGGCGTCAGCGTCCGGCGCCTGCTGGGTCGGCCATTGGCCGCACTGGAAGTGCAGGGCGAGGCACTGGCCCATTTCCTGGCCCGCGATGAGCGCGACAGCCTGCGCCTGAACCGGTTGGCGCTGGCGGTGCCCGGCGAGGCGCCGCGCTTCGCCGAGGGCTGGATGAGCCGCCGCGACGATGGTGGCTGGCTGCTGGAGGCGCATCCGGTCGATGAATTCCCCGGGCTCGACCCGACCCAGGCGTTGCCCAGCGCGCTCAGCGCGGCGCTGAAGGGGCTGGCCCACGAGCTGCGCAACCCGCTGGCCGGGCTGAAGGGCGCGGCCCAGCTGCTGGCCCGCCGCGCGGCCCAGCGCGATGCCAGCGAACGCGAACTGATCGAACTGATCGGCTCGGAGATCGAGCGCCTCAACGGCCTTCTCGACCAGCTGCTGTCGCCGGCCCCGGCTGCGCCGCATGCGGAACTGAACATCCATGCCGCGCTCGAGCGCGTGCTGCGCCTGGCCGAGAACGAGGCCGGCTGGGCGGTGCGCCTGCAGCGCGACTACGACCCCAGCATTCCCGAATTCCACGGCGACGCCGACCGCCTCACGCAGGCGGTGTGGAACCTGGTGCGCAACGCGATCCAGGCCGGCGCCGGCAGCATCACCCTGCGTACCCGCGTGGAGCATGGCGTGCGCATCGCCGAGCAGTTGCACACGTTGGCCTTGCGCCTGGAAATCGCCGACGACGGCCGTGGCGTGCCCGAGGAGCTGGCCGAACACCTGTTCCTGCCGCTGGTCAGTGGCCGTGCCGAAGGCACCGGGCTGGGCCTGGCACTGGCCCAGCAGGTCGCGCGCGAGCATCGCGGCACGCTCACCTACCGCTCGCGTCCGGGCCATACCGTGTTCACCCTGCTGTTGCCGATCGGCAACGGCGCCGCTCCTGCCGAGGAGGCCCCGCGCGATGTCTGAGTCCCCCACCACCGCACAGCGCATCTGGGTGGTCGACGATGATCGTGCGGTGCGCTTCGTACTGTGCACCGCGCTGCGCGAGGCGGGGTACCAGGTCGTCGATTTCGACAGTGCCGCTCCCGCCCTGCAGGCGTTGAGCGCGGGCCCGCCACCGGCGCTGCTGTTCACCGATGTGCGCATGCCTGGCGACGATGGCCTGGTGCTGCTGGACAAGCTCAAGGCCGCGTTGCCGCAGCTGCCGGTGGTGGTCATGTCGGCCTACACCGATGTCGCCAGCACCGCCGGTGCGTTCCGCGGGGGCGCGCATGAATTCCTGTCCAAGCCGTTCGACCTGGACGATGCCGTGGCGCTGGCGCAGCGTGTGCTGCCGGCCGTGGCGCCCGCGCTGGCCGCCCCCAGCCCCGCCGCCGAAACGCCCAGCGACCAGCCGCCGCAACTGGTGGGCGATACCCCGCCGATGCGTGCGCTGTTCCGCGCCATCGGTCGCCTGGCGCAGGCACCGCTGGCGGTGCTGATCACCGGCGAGACCGGCACCGGCAAGGAGCTGGTGGCCAATGCGCTGCACCGCGAATCGCCGCGTGCGCAGGGCCCGTTCGTCGCGCTCAATACCGCCGCGATCCCTGCCGAACTGCTGGAGAGCGAGTTGTTCGGCCACGAAGCTGGCGCCTTCACCGGTGCGCAACGCCGCCATGTCGGCCGCTTCGAGCAGGCCAACGGCGGCACGCTGTTCCTGGATGAGATCGGCGACATGCCGTTGCCGCTGCAGACCCGCCTGCTGCGTGTGCTGGCGCAGGGTGAGTTCTTCCGCGTCGGTGGCCGCGAGCTGATCCGCGTCGATGTGCGCGTGGTGGCCGCCACCCACCAGGATCTGGAAGGCCTGGTCGCGCAGGGCAAGTTCCGCGCCGATCTGCTGCATCGCCTGGACGTGGTGCGCCTGCAGTTGCCGCCGCTGCGTGAGCGCCGCGAAGACATCGCGCAACTGGCCAGCACGTTCCTGGCCGCCGCCGCACGCAGGCTGGATACGCCGCCGAAGCGCCTCACCGCCGCGGCCCTGCAGGCGCTGCGCGAACACGACTGGCCGGGCAACGTGCGCGAACTGGAGAACGTGTGCTGGCGGATGGCCGCGCTGGCCGCCGCCGACACCATCGGCGTGGCCGATGTCGATACCGCGCTGAACCGCGCGCGCGGCCGCCGCAACAGCGCCAGCGCAGCCGATCCGGGCCAATGGGAAGCGCTGCTGGCCGAATGGGCGCGCCGTCAGCTGGCCGAAGGCGTGGAAGGGCTGCACGCGCAGGTGCGCGAGCGGGTCGACCATGCCCTGCTGGAGGCAGCGCTGCAGATCACCCACGGTCGCCGCGCCGAAGCCGCTGCCCGCCTCGGCCTCGGCCGCAATACCCTTACCCGCAAGCTGGGCGCCGGGCGCCGTCGCGGGGGCCATTGAACGGTCCCTGCACGCGATCCTCGCGCCCGCTTGCCGAACCGTTGATCGTTCATGGACGATGCAATGCTTAGTGTCACCTGCAAGGAGTCTTCGATGCGTCTGTCCTTTGCCATCCTGCCGTTGTCCGCCGCCGTGCTGCTGTCTGCCTGTGGCAGCGCGCCGAAGAAGGCCGAGCCCACCCCGCCGCCGCCCACCGTGGTCAGCGCAGCGAAGCAGGGCGAGGCCAATCTGTCGCCGGCCTCGGCCAGCATCGTCAGTGGCCGCATCGCACTGATGGTGGAGCCCGGCGGTATCCACATCACCGGCCTGATCGGTGGCCTGCAGCCGTTGCAGCAGGCCGGTTTCCACATCCACGAGCGTGGCGACTGCAGCGCGGTGGATGCCAGCAGCGCCGGCAACCACTTCAATCCCGGTGGCGCCGCGCATGGCCGCGCCGGCACCGGCAAGCACCACCTGGGCGACATGGACAACCTGCGTGCCGATGCCCAGGGCCGCGCCAACGTCGATATCCACCTCAAGGGCGTTACCCTTGGCGGAGGCGCCGCCACCGATATCGCCGGACGTGCACTGGTCGTGCATGCCAACGCCGACGACTATCGCAGCCAGCCCGCCGGCAATGCCGGCGTCCGCATCGCCTGTGGCGTGATCCGGGTCGTCCGCTGATCACTGCAGGCAACATCCAGGGAGAGATTCCAATGCGTCTGATCCACACTTCGCTGTTTGCGGCCATCGCCGCGCTGGGCCTGGCGGCCTGCGGCCAGCAGCCGGCCGCTCCGCAGACGGAAACCCCGCCGGCCGCCCCGGCCGAGGGCGCCACCAGCGAACCGGCCGCAACGCCAGCCCCGGCGGCTGCACCGGCTGCCGATGCCTCGGCCACCGCCGAACTGGCACCGACCCAGGGCAACGAAACCAAGGGCAGCGTCACCTTCAAGGTGGTCGACGGCAAGGTCCACGTGACCGGCCAGATCACTGGCCTGAAGCCGGGCAGCGAGCACGGCTTCCACATCCACGAGAAGGGCGACTGCAGCGCGCCGGACGGCATGAGCGCCGGCGGCCACTTCAACCCGGGCAAGCAGGATCACGGCAACGTCGCCACCGATCCGCACCACGGCGGTGACATGCCCAACATCAAGGCCGACGACAAGGGCGTGGCCACCATCGACGGCCCGGTGTCGAGCAATGTCAACATCGGCAAGGGTGATGACTTCGACATCATCGGCCGCGGCCTGATCGTCCACGCCGATGCAGACGACTACAAGACCCAGCCGACCGGCAACGCCGGCGCACGCCTGGCGTGTGCGGTGATCCAGAAGGCCCCGTAAGTATCAAGGAACGCCGGCGCAAGCCGGCGTTCTTCATTATCGGTAGTGCCGGCCGCTGGCCGGCAATCGCAGATCCGGACGTTGCCGGCCAGCGGCCGGCACTACCCGTCTTCAGCGCGCCAGCAGCTCGCGCGCGTCCTGCCCGGCCTCGCAGTGCACGAACAGCACTGCGCCACTTCTGCTGAAAACGGGAAACACCGGCGCAAGCCGGCGTTCTTCTTTATCGGTAGTGCCGGCCGCTGGCCGGCAATCGCAGATCCGGACGTTGCCGGCCAGCGCCCGGCACTACCCGTCTTCAGCGCGCCAGCAGCTCGCGCGCGTCCTGGCCGGCCTCGCAGTGCACGAACAGCACCGGCACGCCGTGCGCTTCCAGCACCGCGGCCATCTGCCGCTGGCGCATCAGGAACTGCTCGTAGATGC
>NZ_JCAFVO010000008.1:0-168109 GCF_059372445.1 Stenotrophomonas sp. YJH_SMC_127
CCGGCACTACCCGTCTTCAGCGCGCCAGCAGCTCGCGCGCGTCCTGGCCGGCCTCGCAGTGCACGAACAGCACCGGCACGCCGTGCGCTTCCAGCACCGCGGCCATCTGCCGCTGGCGCATCAGGAACTGCTCGTAGATGCCCTGCAGGCGGTCGCAATCGTTCTTGCTGTGGTTGTAGTACGCGCACCAACCCGCCGGATCGAACAGCGCCATGCGTGCCTCGCCATGGGTATAGCGCAGCAGTGGCTCGGGCGCGGCATTGAGCCACTCGTCTTCGCCCGGCGCCATGATCGCGGTCTCGATCAGCGGCCACAGCGCCGCCAGGCCCTGGTTGTCGTACTGCATCGACATCATCGCGGCCAGGTCGTTCACGGTGAAATAGCGCGCGTGTTCGATGCGGGCACCGAAGCTGTTCTGTGCCATCAACGCGGTGTCGGCATGCGCCATGCCGTTGGCCAGCAGTGTATCTTCCAGCGCATTGGCCACCGCGTTGGTGGTGGCCACGTCGCTGCCGGTCAGCAGGAACGGCACCACGCGCAGGCCGCCCCCCACCAGGGTCGCATCGGCCTGGAACGGCAGCGGCACATCGCCTGCGGCATCGGTGCCGAAGGCCAGCAGGCGCGGGCCCTGGTTGCGGCCCGGGGCACGCATCTGCAGTTCTTCCAGGCGGCGATGGATCGGCCAGCCCGGGCGCAGTACTTCGGCCGGGTCGAAATGGGCGGCCGCGAACACCAGGTCCAGCTCGGCCACCTGCGGCACCAGCTTGGAAAGGTCACGGCCGACGCGTTCGGCCAGTTCACCGGCCTGTTCAGCGCTGAGCACCGCCTGGCGGGGGATTTCACCGCCGGCCAGTTCCAGGGCCAGCACGCCAAGGGCATTCATCGCGGGGTCGGGTTTGCTCATGGTTCCACGGTTGGCCCATCACAGGGCGGCAGCTACACTTGGCTCCATTATGCCTGCTCCGCCGTGCAGGCCATGTTGCAGACACCCTCATCCATGCCAGGTATCTCCATGCCCAACGCTCGTCCCGTCGCCATCCTCGGTGGCGTCCGCATTCCGTTCTGCCGCCAGAACACCGCGTATTCGGATGTCGGCAACCTCGGCATGTCGGTCCGTACGCTGGGCGCGCTGGTCGAACGTTTCGGCCTGCACGGCCAGCAGCTGGGCGAAGTGGCGATGGGTGCGGTGATCAAGCACTCCAGCGACTGGAACCTGGGCCGTGAGGCCACGCTGTCCTCCGGCCTGTCGCCGCTGACCCCGGGCATCACCCTGCAGCGCGCCTGCGGCACTTCGCTGGACAGCATCATCACCGTGGCCAACAAGATCGCGCTGGGCCAGATCGAATCGGGCATCGGTGGCGGTTCGGACACCACCTCCGACGTGCCGATCGTCTACGGCAAGAAGCTGCGTGCACGCCTGCTGGCGGCCAACCGCGCCAAGAGCACCGGCGACAAGATCCGCGCCCTCACCGCCGGCTTCAAGTTCTCCGAGCTCAAGCCCGAGTTCCCGGGCGTGGCCGAGCCGCGCACCGGCAAGAGCATGGGCGACCACTGCGAGGACATGGCCAAGGAATGGAACATCTCGCGCGACTCGCAGGATGAGTGGGCGGTGTCGTCGCACAAGAAGCTGGCCGCCGCCTATGAGCGTGGCTTCTTCAACGACCTGATCGCACCGTTCCGTGGCGTCGAGCGTGACAACATCCTGCGCCCGGATACGTCGCTGGAAAAGCTGGCCACGCTGAAGCCGGCGTTCGACAAGGTTTCCGGCCGCGGCACGCTGACCGCCGCCAATTCCACCCCGCTGACCGACGGTGCCGCTGCGGTACTGCTGGCCAGCGAAGAGTGGGCGCGCGCGCACGGCCATGAGCCGCAGGCCTACCTGCGCGACGCGCATGTCTCTGCGGTGGACTTCGTGCATGGCGAAGGCCTGCTGATGGCGCCGACCATCGCAGTGCCGGAGATGCTCAAGCGCAATGGCCTGACCCTGCAGGACTTCGACATCTACGAGATCCACGAAGCCTTCGCCGCGCAGGTGCTGTGCACCCTGCGTGCGTGGGAGAGCGAGGATTACTGCCGCAACCGCCTGGGGCTGGACGCACCGCTGGGCCGCATCGACCCGGACAAGATCAACCTGCTGGGTTCGTCGCTGGCCACCGGTCATCCGTTCGCCGCCACCGGCGCCCGCGTCATCGCCACCGCCGCCAAGCAGCTGGCCGAACGCGGCGGTGGTCGCGCGCTGGTGTCGATCTGCACCGCCGGCGGCATGGGCGTGGTGGCGATCGTCGAACGCTGATCGCTGCGACCGCGCGCCAACCAAGGTTGGCGACTACCAGAAATGCGTGCTGGATCTGCTGTGGTAGATGCCGACCTTGGTCGGCCGTGAAACGGCATCGCTCGGAAGAGGCCACGCGCCAACCAGGGTTGGCGACTACCGGGTCCCGCAGATGAAAACGCCGCCCATTGGGCGGCGTTTTTTGCTCCTGTGGGTGCCGACCGTTGGTCGGCCCACTTCAGCAGCGGTCACGGCAACCGCGGATTACCGAATTCGTCGCGCTCTTCGTTGGCGTCATACACCGGCGGCTGCACCGCGAGCGGCTGTTCTTCCACCGTGGCACGCAGTGGCGTCTCGCCGCCGCGCACCAGCGCCACGCTGTCCTCGCCGCGCTGCAGGCGCAGCGCATTGGCCAGGCACTGCGCGGCCAGCGCGTGTTCGCCACGCTGGGCGAACAGTTCACCCAGTGCTTCCCACGCCTGCGCACCGGCGCCCGCGGCGATGGCCTCGTGCAGGAACGCATCGGCGGCCTCCCACTGCTGCTGGGCCAGGGCCACGCGGCCCTGCGCCAGGCGCAACGCGGCCGAGCCGTCATGCACGTTGCGCCAACGTGCGAGGTTGGCCTGGCGGGTAGCCAAGCGCTCGGCCGGCAGACGGCCATACAGCGCCACCAGTTCGTCATCCCAGCGCTGGTCCAGCGCCTGTTCCAGCGCCAGCAGCGCCGGCTCGTCCCAGTCCAGCGCCACCGCGCGGCTGGCATAGGCGCCAACCACGTCCGGAGTCGGTCGCAGTGCCTTCGGCGTGGCTTCCCACTGCGCGGCCAGTGCGTTGACGTCGGCCGCTTCCAGCAGCGCCTGTGCAGCCAGGCGTGCTTCCAGTTCACTGCTGGCCTCGGCCGGCAGCACCTTGCTTTGGCGCAGTGCACCCAGCTGGCCATACGCCTCGTGGGCGCGGCCGGCCTGTGCCAGTGCCTCGGTGCGCAGCCACAGGCCGCGTGGCGGCAGCGGCTGGATCGCCGCTACGTCCAATGCGTTGATCGCATCCACCGGCAGATCGCGCGCCAGCAGCTGTTCGGCGCGCAGCAGCGCCTGCAGGGTGGCATCACTTTCGCCCAGGCGCTGCAGCAGCGCCTCGCCAGCCGGGCCGTCGGCACGTGCCTGCGCGCTGCGCACGGCGTTGGCCAGCGCCACCGCGCTCACCTCCGGGTCCTTGGCGGCACCGTCCAGCAGTTTCTCGGCACGCTGCCACTGGCCGTGCTCATAGGCCTGCAGGCCGTCGATCAGGCGCACCCGGCCCTGTTTGCGGCGGTAGCGGCCCCAGGCGCGGAACGGTGCGGCGATCAGGCTCCACAGCAGCCATAGCACCAGCACCGCGATCACTGCCAGCAGCGCCACCTTCGGCAGGTTGCTGTGGTAGTCGTAGCCGCCGTAGCGCAGGGTCACTTCGCCGAAGCGGTTCAGGTCATCGGCGCCGAGCCATTGCGCAGCGACCACGCCGATGGCCACGGCCAGCAACAGCACGACCAGGGATTGCAGGGGTTTCATGCGGGCTTACCTCCGGTCGGTCTGGGTGCGCAGTTGTTGCAGGGTGCTGCCAAGGACAGCGTCGTTGGCCTGCAGCGGCAGTTCGCGCAAGGCCTTCAGTTCAGCACGTTGCGCGCGCAGGGCTGGTGAATCCGGCCAGCGCCGCTGTGCCCAGTGCTCCACGCGGTCCAATGCGGTATTGCGCCCCGCGCGGTCGCCGCGCTCGATTGCCGCACGTGCCAATGTCAGTTCCAGCTGCAGCGCGTCGTCGGCATTGCGCTGTTCGGCGGCGGTCAGCGGGCCGTTCTGGCGGCTCGGGGTGATGTCCACGAACGGCGCCAGAGCTGCCTGCCACCAGGGTTTGGCGGTGCTGCTGCCGGTCGTGCCGGTGATCTGCGAAGGCAGGCCCTGCAGTGCCCTGCCCACAGCATCCAAGCGCTGCAGCGACTGCACGCGTGGGCCGCTGCCGAGCGCATCCAGTGCCTCGCGCTCCTGCACCAGCGCCTGGCGCAGGTTCAGGCCATCACTGTCGGGCAGTTCGGCCAGTGCCGTCGCGGCTTGGGCGTACAACCTGCGTGCGCCTTCCACATCGTCGGCGTAGTTCAGGCGCTGCGCGGCCTGGGTCAGCAGCAGTTCGGCCTCATCGCGCTGTACCGCCTGGCGGCCCTGGTTGGCGCTGTCGGCCAGCTTGGCCAGGTTCTCTTCCAGCAATGCGCTGCGCTGGGAAAGGCCCAGCATCTCGTCGCGCAGCACGCGGTTGGTGGCGGCCGCGTCCTGCAGGCGCTGGCTGGTCGCGCGCTGGTCACGACGCAGCGCATCCAGCGTGGCCTCCAGGCCCTTCAGCTGGACAGCCGTGGTCTGTGCCTGCGCTGCCTGTTCGTTCTGTTGCTGTTGCCAGACATACCAGCCGGCATAGCCGCCCACGCCGAGCACGACCACACCGGCCAGCGGCAGCAGCCAGCGCACGGGTCGACGGGGCGGGGAAACGGGCGGAGTGTCGTTCATCGGGCTTCCTTGTCGGCAACGTCGCCGGTCGGGGGCCGGCAGGCCGCGTTGTGCACAGCATCACTGTTGCCGACGACAGCGGCAAGCGTGACCCACGTCCCTGTTCAGGTCGCTGCCGGGACGGTGAGCGTGGCGTGTGCTGCCGCCACCAGCTGCGCGCTGGTGGGGCCTGCCGCGCGCACGACATGCTGCAGGCCCAGTGCCCGGGCCTGTTCGCCGAGGCGATCACTGGCCACCACGGCAGTCGCGTGCGCCTGCAGACGCTGCTGCAAGGGCGGCGGAAGCTGCTGCCAGAAATGCTGCAGCGCTTCGCCACTGCTCACCGCCAGCATCCACGGCTGCGCTGAATGCGCCAATCGAGCCAGCGCACGGGGCGGCAGGTGCAGCAGGCGACGCTGGTAGATGTCGGCACGTTCGATTGTGGCGCCGGCCGCCTGCAGCCGCGCGGCAATCAGGCCACGCCCGCCGGGCGCGGTCACCAGGCCGATGCGCAGGCCCTGTACGTCAGCCAGCACCGGCAGCGCCAGCAGGCCTTCACTGTCCATCCGCTGCGGCGCGTGCACCTCGGTGATGCCGTGTGCCCGCAATGCGCGCGCGGTGCCTTCGCCGACGGTCAGCCACGGGCTGCGCTGCGCCTCGGCCAGCGGCAGCAGGGTGGCGGCCGCGGTCACGGCGGCCGGGCTGGTGAACACCACCCGATCACAGTTCAGCGCGCGTTGCAGCTGGCGCAGCACGGGCGTGCCATGCAGGCGCTGCAGGCGCCAGGGCGCCAGGGCCAGGACATGCCCGCCCAGCCCAGCAACGGCGCGGCGCAGCGCCACATTCTGGCCCTGCGGGCGCAGCGAGATCAGGGTCCAGCGCGCGCCGGAACGGGTGGCGCCAGTGGGTATCGTATGGTCGGCCATTGCCTGCATTATGCGGGCCCTTCGTTGTCGTGGTCGCTGCTCCGATGTCCGTTGATGCCCTGACTTCCTCGTTGGCCGCCCTGCAGGACGTGCTGGACTGCATGCCGGCGGTGCGCGCCATGCAGATCCAGCTCGACGGCTATGCCGATGGCGTGCTGCGCATCACCGCGCCGCTGGCCGCCAACGTCAACGACAAGGGCAACGCCTTCGGTGGCAGCCTGGCCTCGGTGCTGACCCTGTCCGGCTGGGCGCTGGTCAGCCTGCGCCTGCGCCTGGCCGGCCACGATGCCGAGGTCTACGTGGCCGACAGCAACCTGCGCTACCTGGCCCCGGTCTACGAAGACCTGCACGCCCACGCCGAAGCGGCCGAGGCCACCGGCTGGGACGCCTTCCTGAACACCTTCCGGCAACGCCGCAAGGCCCGCATCAGCATCATCGCCACCCAGCCCGGCGCCGATGGCAAGCCCGCCGCCGAATTCAGCGGTCGCTTCGTTGCCTTCGCCAAAGGGTAGGATGGCAGGCTGACGTTCTGGGGAAACCACTGATGCGCCGCCTGATCCAGTTCCTGATCTGTTCCCTGCTGCTGGCCAGTGCCGTGGCCTCGGCCGACGACCTCAGCCGCAAGCAGCGCAAGCTGCTGGAAGAGACCCAGATCGCCTACGGGGCGACCATCCGCTGGGGCAGCATGGACGATGCCATCGGCTACCTCGACCCCAAGCTGCGCAAGGAAAAGCCGCCCACCGAGTTCGAGCTCAACCGTTACGCGCAGCTGCGCGTGTCGTCCTACCGCGAGCGCAGCAGTGCCTCACTGGACGGGGGACTGGTCGAGCGGCGGGTCGAAATCGGGGTGATCAACCAGAACACCCAGGCCGAGCGCACGGTGGTCGTGGTCGAGCGCTGGCGCTGGGACCCGGAAGCCAAGCGCTGGTGGCAGACCGCCGGCCTGCCGGACCTGTGGAAGGGGCAGTGACGGGCCGCGTCCGGCTTGTGCGACAATCGGCGCCCGCTTAATCGACCCGTGACCTGAGTGAATTACGAAGAGTTGCTGGCCTTTGCAGGCCGAAACCCGATGCTGTCCGCGGCCCTGGTCGGCCTGACCGTGGCCATCATCGTCACCGAGATCCGCCGCCTATTCCGGGGCTTCAAGGGCATCAAGCCCGCCGAACTGACCCAGCTGATCAACGCGGGCGGCACGGTGGTGGTCGACCTGTCGGCCAGCGGTGACTTCGAGAAGGGCCACATTGCCGGCAGCCGCAACGCCCAGGCCAGTGCCTTCGGCCCGGACCACAAGCTGGTGGCCAACGCCAAGCAGTCGCCGGTGGTGCTGGTGTGCCGCAGCGGCAATGCCTCGGAAACCGCCGCCAAGGCGCTGAAGAAGGCCGGCTTCGAGAAGGTCTACGTGCTCGACGGCGGCATTCCCGCCTGGCAGCAGGCCGAGCTGCCGCTGGTCAAGGGCCGCAACTGATTGCCGCAGGTGGCGGATCCGGCCTTGTATGGGCCTGATCCCGCCCCCATCGCAGTAATTCGACCATCGTTTTCATTGCATTCATTGGAGTTACTGGAAATGTCCGAAGAGATCACCAACGGCGCTGCTGCGCCGGTCGATGCCGCCACCGGCCCCGCTTTCACCGTCGAGAAGATCTACGTCAAGGACGTCTCCTTCGAGTCGCCGAACGCCCCGACCATCTTCAATGACCAGGTGCAGCCGGAGCTGCAGCTGAACCTGAACCAGCAGGTGCAGCGCCTGGGTGAGAACGCCTTCGAAGTCGTGCTGGCCGTGACCCTGACCTGCCAGGCCGGTGAGCGCACCGCCTACGTGGCCGAAGTGAAGCAGGCAGGCGTGTTCGGCCTGGTCGGCCTGGACCCGCAGTCGATCGACGTGCTGCTTGGCACCCAGTGCCCGAACATCCTGTTCCCGTACGTGCGCCAGCTGATCAGCGACCTGATCCAGGCCGGCGGCTTCCCGCCGTTCTTCCTGCAGCCGATCAACTTCGAAGGCCTGTACGCAGAAACCCTGCGCCAGCGCCAGGAGCAGGGCGACGCACCGTCGCTGGCTGACTCCGAGCCGGCTGGCAACGCCTGATTCCTGCCGCGACGTCACGGATGAGCACTCCCGCTGACAAGATCGCCGTGCTGGGCGCCGGTTCCTGGGGAACCGCGCTGGCCAGCCTGCTCGCACGGCACGGTCACCCGACCGTGCTGTGGGGGCGCGACGCTGCCGTGGTCGAGGCCATCGACCAGCGCCACGAGAACCCGCGCTACCTGCCGGGCATCCCGCTGCCGGACAGCCTGCGTGCCACCACCGACCTGGCGTCGGCGGTGGAAGGCGCGGCCTGGATCCTGGTGGTGACCCCGTCGCATGCCTTCGGTGAAACCGTGCGTGCGCTGGCGCCGCTGCGTCCGGCCGGTGCCGGCGTGGCCTGGGCCACCAAGGGCTTCGAACCCGGTTCGGGCCGTTTCCTGCATGAAGTAGCGCGCGAAGTGCTGGGCGAGGACGTGCCGCTGGCCGTCGTCACCGGGCCATCGTTCGCCAAGGAAGTAACCCAGGGCCTGCCCACCGCGATCACCGTGCACGGCGACGTGCCCGAGTTCGCGCAGACGGTGGCCGAGGCGATGCATGGCCCGGCGTTCCGCGCCTACACCGGCGACGACATGGTCGGTGCCGAGCTGGGCGGTGCGATGAAGAACGTGCTGGCGGTGGCCACCGGCGTGGCCGATGGCATGCAGCTGGGCCTCAACGCCCGTGCCGGCCTGATCACCCGCGGTCTCAATGAAATGCTGCGCCTGGCTGCGGCGATCGGCGCCAAGCCGGAAACGCTGATGGGCCTGGCCGGCCTGGGCGATCTGGTGCTGACCTGCACCGGCGATCTGTCGCGCAACCGTCGCCTGGGCCTGGCCCTGGGCCGTGGCCAGACGCTGCAGGATGCCGTGCGCGAAATCGGCCAGGTGGTCGAGTCGGTGCAGACCGCCGACGAAGTGATGCGACAGGCACGCCGCCATGGCATCGACCT
The DNA here is from genome assembly GCF_059372445.1 of Stenotrophomonas sp. YJH_SMC_127. Lineage (NCBI taxonomy): Bacteria > Pseudomonadati > Pseudomonadota > Gammaproteobacteria > Lysobacterales > Lysobacteraceae > Stenotrophomonas > Stenotrophomonas sp. YJH_SMC_127. The sequence goes on from NZ_JCAFVO010000008.1 coordinate 8,717, forward strand.
GCCGATCTCCGACGGCGTGCGTGCCGTGCTGCACGGCGAGCAGACCCCGGAAGAAGGCCTGCGCGCACTGCTCGCGCGGGAACAGAAACCGGAATACCCGGACACGCTGTTCAAGTGAATCGAAAAACCCCGGCCACGTGCCGGGGTTTTTTATGTGCGCGAGCCATCCACGCATGGCGTGGATCTACTGCCGAACCCGCTTCTGGTAGCTGCCAACCTTGGTTGGCGCCCGACGGCGGCAATCACCGCGCCCGTGGCGGCGCGCTGGTGTTGTCCATGTCCGAGAAGATCAACCACGGCCCGTCGCCCACGCGCTTCAGGGTCAGCGTGAACTTGCCGGTGTCCCCCTCGTTGCTGCCGTAGCGATACGCACCAATGATGTAGCCCGTGTTGCCCTCCACCGAGTGAGCCAACGCCCGCAGCCGCAACGGACTGCCGCCCTGGCCGGCATACGCGGCCTCGATCGCAGTACGCCCGCGCACCGGCGGCTGGTCGCTCTGCAGTACAAGACCATCCTCGGCAAACAGCGCAGCCAATGCCTTGGCATCAGCCGAGCGCCACGCCCGCTCCTAATCGCGTAGTACGCGCTCCAGCGGTGCGGGCAGGGCTGCGCCCGGGAGAGGCCGTGCAGGCTTCGCGTTTTCTGCATCGTGGGCAATTGCCGGCGATGCCAGCAGCAGCGTACTGCAGAAGATCATGGCGAGTCGTGTACGGCGCATGCGTCCGGCTCCAGGCGATGACGGGAAGCTACGAACGCATCCTGGCACGGTGCTGGTTAGAATCACGCGGCCGCCGATTTGGTGGATGCAGCGCAGATCAGACAAGGACGGGGAATGAAGATTCGAATCACAGGGATGGCACTGACGGTCGCATTGCTGGCCGCCTGCGGGCAGGCACCGGCACCCGATGCAGCACCAGCCGCACCAGCACCGGCCACAGAAGCACCTGCGGCCACGGCAACGGTGGTCGAGAAGGCGCCATCCATCGAAGATGGCGTGGATCCCTCGGTGTGGGACAACGAAGGCGAACCGGAAGACCCGAGTGCCGGCGGCGAACTCACCTGCGCGGACAACCCGCTGGCGACGCATTTCTTCACCCTGGTGGGCGGCAATACCGTGGACGACTGCGGCCGCAAGGACCCGAAGGTGCTGGCCGCGTTCAACGCCCTGATGAAGGACACAGCCGCAGCCGAATCCGCTGACAGGGAGATTCCATCGCTGCGCGAACGCCTGTTGAGCGGGCCCAGCGGTCCTGGTGAGCTGCTGGTGCTGCAGGGCGAGCCGTGGTGGTTCTATACCGCCTGCCAGGCCCACGACTGCCCCGGCACCGCATTGACGATGCTGTATTCGGCCGACCAGTCGAAGATGGTCGGCCGTCTTACCGCGCGCTGCCGTGTCTGGTGGCTGGGCGAGCCGACGGCGGAACAACGTGCGCAGATCGAACAGCGCCAGCCACTGCAGGATGCCGCGTTGAAGGAAGACAGCGCACTCTGCGAGTGATGTGGCGCGCTCCGCAGCGCCGAATCATACCCGGCGGAATCGCGGGCGTTGTCGCCCGCGTCACCCTTCCGGCCGCATACGCGCGCTGGCCTGTGCGTTCATGGCCAGGCACGCCATGATCAGCCCTTCCATCACCCGGTCGCCCACGTACTCGGCCTCCGCGCCGTTCTGGCGTACGCGTTCGGCCGCCAGCAGCAGTTCCAGCGTCACGCGCTGGCTTGCCAACGCACAGTCCGCATCGGCCAGCGCCATGCAGCGGCCCGGCATCTGGTGACGCTCCGGCCAGGGCTGGCCGTCGGCGGCCGCGCCTTTGCCGATGCGGCGAAGCGTGGCGATGAAGGCGTTCGGATCGGTCGCAGCCGCGTGCTCTGGCGGCCCACCGCCAGTGGCGGATGAGCGATGCGGATGCAGGCGAGGGAAGTCCGGTGTGGTCATGGCAGTGCTCCGTGCAGGACAGACGGTAGCCGCCACACAAAGGTGGCGGGCGGAGACGTGGCTCGAAAACCGGGAGATCACGAACAAGACCGGCAGGCGCAAGGCCTCCACGCTCCGCCCGCCATAGCCGGCAGACGGAATGCCAGCCGGCGCCACGCGGGGTGACGCCGGCTGGCAAGCGCAAACAACGTTCGTGATCTAACGGGTTTTCGAGGCCCGGCCACCGATTTTCCGGTGGCCCGCCATCTGTAACGCTGTCGCTGCGCAACGCCAATCAGACGAGTTGCAAACAGCGTTTGATCGAAGACGCTTTCAGCATTCTTGCATGCTGTTAAGCCGTCGCGGACGCAGGTGCCGCAACGTCCGTGGCAGCGTGGGGAATATGCGACATGGTTCGAACTTGATGACAGGGATATGGGTACCCCACCAAGCCGATGACGACAGTGCGGAGCGAAGAACGTAAATCGAACTCGCCCCACTCTGGTTGTCAGCGCTCTTGGGGTCTTTCGTACCAGGCCTGAGTACGGTTGACGATCCGCACCACGGACAGCATGACCGGCACCTCGATTAGCACGCCCACCACCGTCGCCAGCGCCGCCCCGGAATGCACGCCGAACAGTCCCACCGCAGTCGCCACCGCCAGTTCGAAGAAGTTGCTGGCACCAATAAGCGCTGACGGGCCGGCCACGCAATGTGCCACGCCCAGCCGACGGTTGAGCAGGTAGGCCAGGCCCGAGGTGAAATAGACCTGGATCAGGATCGGCACGGCAATCAGCGCGATTACCAGCGGTTGCTTCACGATCTGCTGGCCCTGGAACCCGAACAGCACCACCAGCGTCAGCAGCAGCGCGGACAGGGACAGCGGCCCCAACCTTCGAAGCGTGAGTTGCAGGCCCGCCTCGCCGCTGCGCAAAAGGATCCAGTGCCGCAGCAGTGCAGCAGCCAGCACCGGCACCACGATGTAGAGACCAACGGACAGCAACAGCGTATCCCACGGTACGGTGATCGCTGACAGGCCGAGCAGCAGTGCAACCACCGGCGCGTAGGCAACCACCATGATCGCGTCGTTCAACGCCACCTGGCTCAGGGTGAAGTTGGCATCACCGCGGCACAGGTTGCTCCACACGAACACCATGGCGGTGCAGGGTGCGGCTGCCAGCAGGATCAGCCCGGCGATGTGGCTGTCGATCTGTGCTGCGGGCAACCAGTCGGCGAAGGCATGGCGCAGGAACAGCCAGCCCAGCAGCGCCATCGAGAACGGCTTCACGGCCCAGTTGATGAACAGTGTTACCCCGATGCCCTTCCAGTGTTGCTGCAACTGGCGCATCGCGCGGAAGTCGACCTTCAGCAGCATCGGGATGATCATCAGCCAGATCAGCACCGCAACCGGCAGATTGACCTTGGCCACTTCGGCGGACGCCAGCACCGCGAAGGCACCGGGCAGGACGTGGCCCAGCAGCGTGCCCATCGCAATGCACAGCACAACCCACAGCGTCAGGTGTCGCTCGAACAGACTCATGGCAGTGGCACCGTCACTGCGCGCCGTCGGTCGGCAACAGCTGGCCGATCCGGTCCAGCGCGTGCTGCAGCGCTTCGCGTTCGGACCACACCGATTCGGGCAGTGCGAGCAGCGCACGCAGGCGGGTTTTCACGATGGCATGGGCCAGCGCGAAGGCTGCGGCCTTGTCGGCATCGCTGCCTGCCACGGCGGCCGGATCGGGCAGGCCCCAATGGCTGCGGATGAAGTCACCGAACACCACTGGGCAAGCTTCGGCAGCGGCCGCATCACACACGGTGATGACCAGGTCCATGGGCGCTGCATCCACGAACTCGTCCCATGATTTGCTGCGCAGCCCTTCAACGGGCATTCCTTCGGCATGCAGTTGTGCCAGCGCGAACGGATTGACCTGGCCGGTGGGCTGGCTGCCCGCACTGAATGCCCTGAAGCGATCGCCGCCCCAGGCGCGCAGGGTGGCTTCGGCAAGCACGCTGCGGGCGCTGTTGCCGGTACAGAGGAACAGGACATTGCGGGTCATGGGGCTTCCGTGGTCAGTGAGTGGCTTGGACATGCAAAGCGCGCTGGCCGGGCAGAGACAAGTGAACTCGGCAGAGCTGCGGATCGCCTCGGCTATCTGCGCGCGATCGCATCCGGCATAGCCGTGCCGCGCGAACCACGGGCCTGCCGACGTTGTCAGCAGCACCAGTTCCCAGACCTGCATGCGGCGGGCCATGTCCTCGGCCGCTGACAGCAACGCGCGCCCAAGGCCGGTATTGCGTCGGTCATCGGACACCACCAGGGAGCGAAGCAGGGCCGACGCGCCGAAGATCTGCAATCCAACGGCACCCACGGGAACGCCGTCGAGGTCTGCGACGAGAAACGCCACCTCGCTGCTTTCCAGATCGGCCACGGGCAGCTGCGCCTGCTGCAGAAGGTCGCGGATGGAGCACACGTCGTCGCGCGTGCCTGCACGAATCACCGGGTCGGGTTTCATCTCAGCACCTGCATGCCGGTTCGCTCACCGCGCACCGCGCATCCGGGGAGCCCGCGCAACAGTTGTGCGTGAGGTACTCGATCAAGCCGTTCATGGCATCGAAGTTGGCCCGATAGCAGACGTTGCGGCCCTGGTTCTCGCTCTCCACCAGCCCGGCCTGCACCAGCTCCTTCAGGTGGAAGCTGAGCGTGGCTGGGGGCACCTGCAGGGCCGTAGCGATGTCGCCCGCCATGCGGCCTGCCGGGCCGGCCTCCACCAGCAGGCGGAAGGCAGCCAGGCGGGTGGCATGACCGAGGGCGGTCAGGGCGGAGATTGCATTCGATGTTTCCATATTTCTAGAATAATCGAATGAATGAGCCAATCACAAGCCTGGACCTGCCCAACCTGGTGGAATCGTCATTGCCCCAGCCCAATCATCACCAGCTCGCCGCGGCGGATCTGGGGCCGCCGCGCATCCTCCTGCTCTACGGCTCGCTGCGGCCCCAGTCGTTCAGCCGCAAGCTGGCGCTGGAAGCCGAGCGACTGCTGCGCCATCTGGGGTGCGAAACCCGGGTGTTCGACCCGCATGCGCTGCCGATGCTGGACAGCGTGGACCCGCACCACCCTGAAGTGCAGCGACTGCGCGAATGGTCGCAGTGGTCGGAAGGCCAGGTATGGGTCAGCCCCGAGCGGCATGGCACGGTCACCGGCGTGTTCAAGAACCAGATCGACTGGTTGCCGCTGGAAGATGGCAGCGTGCGGCCCACGCAGGGCAGGACGCTGGCGGTGATGCAGGTGAGCGGCGGCTCGCAGTCGTTCAACACGGTCAACGCGTTGCGCGTGCTTGGTCGTTGGATGCGCATGCTGACCATCCCCAACCAGTCGTCGGTGGCCAAGGCCTGGCAGGAATTCGATGACGACGGCCGGATGAAGCCCTCGCCGTACTACGATCGGGTGGTGGATGTGATGGAAGAGCTGGTGAAGTTCACGCTGCTGACGCGGGGCCGGTCGGACTACCTGGTAGACCGTTACAGCGAGCGGAAGGGCGACGCGCACGCCGCGGCATTGGCGCGGGCTGCAGAGGCTACGGCTTCCTGATCCTCATTGGTGCCGATGTGAGGCACGCTCACCCAAGCAGCCTCTTCACCCTTGAAGCTGCAAGGCGGATGATCACCACATAGGCCAGCAACATGCCGGTGCCGATGCCCATTACTTCGATTTCCCAGTTGCGGCGGTAGGGAGAAGGGCCCATGAAGGCCCACGCCAGAAGCACCGCCGCAATCAGCAAGGCGCTGCGATTGGCCTTCGAAATGAGCGCATCTTCGGTCGCGTGCCCCATGTTCGGATCCCAGGAACCGAGCAGCCACCCCAATCCACGCAGGTAGTCGCGCGCCACGAAGAACAGGAAGACGAATACGCCTCCCATCGTGCTCAGCAGAAACTGGAAGAGTGGGTCCACCGGCGGCCTCATGGACGAGGCAGACATTGCCTCGCAGGATCGTCTACGGGCGCAGTATGCCAGCGTGCCGGGCCTCGGGGGCACCACGCCTCACACGCAGGCGACTCTCCATGAGCAGACTGTGCATCGCAGCCGCCCGGCGGGCGGGCATGGCCCGGGCATGTGCCCACAACGCCCAGGGCGGACGCACAAACGCACTACTCGCCAGCGTGCTGTGCGGTCTTCTTTTGGTTGCCATCTGTGACGGCACGGCTCTGCGCGAACTCCGGGAACGTCTTCGCGATCGAATCCTTGTCCGGCAGGATGTAGAACACACCGCCCTTCTCGAACGTGGACTGCACGATCTGCTCGTAGAACGCGGGCGAGACATTGATGCAGCCGTGGGTGACGCGGTTGTCGTCCGGCGAGGGCGATGCCAACCGCTCGGCGCGCTTTTCCTTCGGGCTGCCCGGCGGCAGCGGGTGCATCGACACGGCGGAATCGTAGTCCACCCACAGCACGCGTCCGGCATCGTCGGACGGGCCGTAACCGCCAATGAAGCGGCCGGCAGGCGTGGTGCGGTCGTGGCCGGGAATCGCGCTCAGTGCGAGCTTGGCGACGCCCGGTGCGGAATGGTCGCCGATCGCCGACCCAAACAGCGCCGGTGCGGCGCCGCGCAGCTTGCCGTCACCGCCGAAGACCAGAACCTGCGCCGCCGCCTTGTCCATGACCGCAAACGGATAGCCCTGGTTGTCCTTGCTGGCGACCACCCAGCCGGCCAGTTCGATCACTGTCTCGGACACGCTCTGGTCGGGCGGAAGTTCATCAACGGCGGCGACCGATGGTGCAGGTGCGTCCTTGTCCCTGGCGTTGGCTACGCCGCTGCACGCAACGGCCAGTGCCATGGCCAGGGCGGCATGGAGGGCGCGGCGTGCAGGGGAGGGGGAAGTACGAATGGGACGGCTCCTTGCAATGCAATCGTGGGTGGAAGGATGCCAGTGGCCGGTGAAGGCCACTGGGTCCCGATGCACCCGATACAGAGGTGGATCAATTCAAAACGGTGAGGGAGCGATTACCCGCGCGGCTTGCGGCCGGCAGGTGCCCTTTCAAGCTGCTGCACGCGACCTTCGATCTGGTCCAGGCGCTGATTGGCCTGCTGTGCGGACTGGTTGGCGGACTCCGCGCTCTGCGCAGCGCCCTGCACCTTGACGTCGAGCTGATCGAGACGCGAGTTGATGGTTGCAAACTCGTTCTTGTATGACGCGCAGGCGCCAAGGCTTACGGTGGCGATGAGAGCCACAGCAAGTGCGCGGGCCGTCTTCATGTGTTGCGGGTTCAGGTTCATTGCACTCCCTCCTTCGTCTGGGGAAGCTGGAATATAGCGGCGTTTGTTCCCGCCGCTACCAAGCGCTTTCAGCTGGAATTTGAATACGTGGAAGCACTGTGAAGCCGGCCCCTGACCCAACATTAACAAGCGGGATCAGGCGAGCTGATCTACGTCGGCGGCGTGCCTTGTGCCTGTTCAAGGTCGCCAATTCATCAGTATGAAGCGGCTCTCACAGCACGTGCGTTTCCACGCCTTTGGCAGCAGTGCAGGCAGGCGTCCATCCACTCGCCTCGAACACGGTCGCGGCGGTGTCGGGCCGCACATCCAGCAGCGTGGCGATGGCCCTGGTCCTGTCTGGCGCGCGGGAAACATAGCTGCGCGCGATGCGGTAGCCGACCCAGTATCCGAGATCTCCACGTCGTGCTTCATCGCCGGGGCCGTCGTACAGCCACTTCGAAAGATCGGTGCCCCCGCTGTCCTGTACGAACGCGCGCTCCAGCGCACATTCGCGGCCCTGGGCCCAGCGACGCAGATGCGCGTTGGCCGGTTGCCCCGAGATCAGTTCACCCACGTACTCGGCGCCGCCTTCAAGCAACGTCTGATAGAGCAGGGTGGGCTGCGCGACATCGACGCTCGCACCGGGCTGTTGCACGTGCACGTACTCATGGGCGATCAGGTGCACGAAACGATCGCCGACGTCAGGCTGCATCCAGTCGGCGTTGCACAGTGCTTCCAGTCCGATCACCACACCATCTTCGGTGGTGACGCCGCCGCTGTTACCCCGCCCGACCAGCACGGTGACCGGAGGAAAACGTGCAGTGGGGAGCAGCGTGCCCAACCGATCGAGTGCGTCGGCAACCCGCGCGCGGATCGCCGGCAATGCCGCTGCACAGGTCCGCGCCCTGGCGAACAACGCCGGCTTGTCCTGGATGGCCCTGGCCAAACGCTCCATTGAACCGATGCGGCTGCCGGTGAAGCTGCGCAACGCCTCCGTGCCGATGTCCAGATAGCCGCGCTGCAGGTCTTCGGCACTTGGTTTTCCTCCAGTGGCATCCAGCACGCTGAAGAAACGCGTGACATCGTCTGTCTGTACCACGATGCGTGCAGAAGGTTGGGCGCGCTCGGCCGCGTTGGCTGGCAGCTGCATCATCGGCAGGGCGACGAGCAGCAGCACCCGCACCGCGCGGCGCGTATGGGGCGGAAACAGCAGTGATGCGACGGACGCGTGCGGCATGTGGAGTTCCCTGAACGCCAGCCTTATTTATACACCAGTCAGTTCAATATTCAGGGTTGATTAGACCCCCTAACGGATAATTCACACCTGTCGACCGCCTCCTCTCTCTCCCCCTCCCGGGAGGCGGCCGACGAAACCAAAATAATTAAAGGTGTGTCCCGATGAACAAGAATTCGCTGCTCGCCCTGGGTCTCCTGGCTGCCCTGCCGTTCGCCGCATCGGCAACCGACGGCCTGTCGTACAACTACGTTGAAGGCGGCTACGTGAACACCGATGCCAAGGGCGGCGACGCCGATGGCTGGAAGGTGAAGGGTTCCGTGGCGGTGCACCCGAACTTCCACATCTTCGGCGACTACAGCGCGCAGGAGACCGACAAGTTCAAGAATGACGTCGACCAGTGGCGCATCGGCGCCGGCTACAACTACGGCATCGCACCGAACACCGACCTGGTGGCTCGCGTTGCGTACCAGAAGTTCGACATGAAGCATGGCCTGGACTTCAACGGCTACTCGACCGAAGTCGGCGTGCGCACCGCGTTCAACCCGTACGTGGAAGGCTACGTGATGGCCGGCTACGAGGACTACACCAAGAAGCACGGCATCAACCCGGACGGCGAGTTCTACGGCCGCGTCGGCGCCACCGCCAAGTTCAACCAGAACTGGGGCCTGAGTGGCGAAGTGAAGCTGGCCAAGGCCGGCGACCGCGAGTGGTTCGTGGGCCCGCGCTTCACCTGGTAACAAACGCCTGTCGTTAGTGCGTGTTGTGCTGGCGTGTGACTCTCTCTCTCTCCCACACGCCAACCGAAGCCCGGCCTCGCGCCGGGCTTCACTTTTATGGGCCCCGTGGCGCCACAATGCGGCATGGGCGACCCTTCCTCTCTTGCAGGCACCGGCACGACCTACCAGGAACATCTGACGCCTGCGCCGCTGCGCGGCCACTTTGGCCAGCTGTGGCAGAGCCAGCTTCCTGCCGATGCCGATGGGCACATCAGCGTATTGCCCGATGGCTGCGTGGATATCCTCTGGCGCGACGGTGCGCTGTTCGTCGTCGGCCCGGACCGTGTGGCCGCGCACCCGGCGCTGGCACCCGGTGCGCAGGTGCTGGGCGCACGCTTCCGCCCCGGCCAGGCATTGGCCGCGCTGGGCCTGCCGTTGGCCGGGATCATCGGCCAGGCCGTGCCACTGGCTGATCTGAAGGGCGCGTGGGCGAACAAGGCGGCGGCCTCCATCGGCGACACCGCGCCTGTGCAGCGCCTGCAGCGGATGGCGCATTGCCTGCAACAGCACATGGGTGCGGCCGCGCTCGATACGCCGGCGCAGCGCGCCCATGTCCTGTTTCAGGCGCTCGCCGCGGGTAATGCCACGCTGGATACGCTGGCGGCGCAGTTGGGCCTGAGCCCGCGCAGCCTGCGGCGTTTCAGCCAGTCGCAGTTCGGCTACGGCGCCAAGACGCTGGAGCGGATCCTGCGGCTGCAACGTTTCCTGCGCCAGAGTCGCGCGCTGCCACAGCATTCGTTGGCGATGCTGGCCGCTGATGCCGGCTATGCCGACCAGGCCCATCTCAGCCGCGAGGCGCGCGAGCTGGCTGGCATGACCGCCAGCGAGCTGCGCCTGGAGTGGGGACAATGATGGCCGTTTTGTTCAAGACCGCCGTGCCGCGCTGACCGAAGCTGGGGTTCCAATCACGGAGCAACCTCATGAGCCACGAAGCTACCCACGAAGCCGAAGGCCGCATCGACAACATCGAATTCAACGTCGCCGACATCGCCCGCAGCAAACGCTTCTACGGCGAGGTGTTCGGCTGGCAGTTCACCGACTATGGCCCGGCCTATACCGAGTTCGACGATGGCCGGCTGAAGGGCGGCTTCGTGTCTGACGCGCCGTTGCGTGCTCACGGAGGACCGCTGGTGATCCTGTACTGCGCGGACCTGGCCGACGCACGGCAGCGCGTGGTCGCCGCCGGTGGCGAAGTGGTGCAGGCGGTGTTCGCCTTCCCCGGGGGCCGCCGCTTCCACTTCCGCGATCTGGATGGCTACGAACTGGCGGTCTGGAGTGATGTGGACTGAGGTCTTCGTACCTTCGCTGGTGGACGGAACGAGAACCGCTCCGTCCCCGGTCAGGCGGTTCCGCTATGATCGCCCGCACATCGCCACACGCGATGCGTCCGCCTCAAGCCAGCAGGAACCGCCGTGAACTCCCAGCCCGCACCGATCACCGCCGTCAACCACACGCTCGACAACGAGCCGCAGCAGATCACTGCGCCGCTCACCCATTCGGCGGCGTTCCTGGTGCTGAAGGTGAAGGATGACGAGGCGTCGATCGCCAAGGCGCGCGAGGTGCTGGCCAGTACCGACGATCTGATCAAGAACACCGCCATCCGCGAGATCGAGCGCACCTTCACCTGCAACGTTGCCATTGGCCATCGCGTGTGGCAGCCGCTGGTAGGCTCCACGCCGCCACGCGAGCTGAAGCCGTTCCGCGAGATCAAGGGCGCGACCCACACCGCCGTGTCCACGCCCGGTGACCTGCTGTACCACATCCGCGCACGCACCATGGACCTGATCGTGGCGTTCGAGCGCAACCTGCTGATGGCCTTCGGTGACGCGGTGGAAACGGTCGATGATGTCGCCGGTTTCCGCTACTTCGATGGCCGCGACCTGCTCGACTTCGTCGATGGCACGGCCAATCCAGAAGGGCTGTCGTTGCCGGAAGCCACGATCGTGGGTGACGAGGACCCGGAGCATGCCGGCGGCAGTTACGTGGTGGTGCAGAAGTACCTGCACAACCTCGATGCGTGGCGCGCGCAGAAGACCGAGGCGCAGGAGGCGATCATCGGCCGCACCAAGCACGACAACATCGAGCTGGACGACGCGCCGGCCGATGCGCAGAAATCGCACAAGACCCTGTGCACCATCGAGGATGCCGACGGCGAGCACGAGATCCTGCGCGACAACATGCCGTTCGCCAACCCGGGGCGTGGCGAGTACGGTACCTACTTCATCGGCTACACCCGCCGCCTGTGGGTGATCGAGAAGATGCTCGAGCGCATGTTCATCGGCAATCCTGCGCCGCTGCATGACCGCATCCTCGACTTCTCCACCGCCACCACCGGCGTGACCTTCTTCGCGCCCTCGCGCAAGGTGCTGGCCGACCTGGGCGAGTGATCGCGCCGGGCCATCACCGGCCGCCATCTGCCTGTCATCTAGGGCGCCGACCATGGCGCGCTGGATGGGAGTGCAGGAGGCAGGCGATGGTCATGTCAGCAAACAGGACCGGCATGCGCCGCTGGTGGCGGCGTCTGGCCGCGGTGTTCGGCGCGTTGGCACTGGGGAGTGCCAGCGTTTCCGCGCAGGAAGCCCCTGCGCACTGGATGGCCTACGCCGCCGCCGTGGGTGGCCAGCTGCAGCAGCGCCTGCAGCAGGAACAGGACCCGCAGGCGCAGCGTGTGCTGGCGTGGTTGCAGGCGCACCCTGACACACCGGCACCGCTTCCGGTGAGCGTGTGGATCGCGGCGGATGGCCGTATTTCGAAACTGGAATTCGACAGCCTGGGCGATGCCCAGGTCGACGCCGACCTGCGCGCGACGCTGCAGGCCGCGCCGTTGCAGGCGGCACCGCCGGCCGACATGCGCCAACCGCTGCGCCTGGGCCTGTTGCTGGAGCCGAAGTAGATCCGCGCCATGCGTGGATGTGGTGGGTAGATGCCGACCTTGGTCGGCAGGCGCGCACCAACCCAGGTTGGCGACTACCGGTAGCCCGGCCGCGCATGGCGTGGCGCTACCGCGTTGCCACCTGCGGTTCACGCGCGGCGGCGCTCCATGCGCGCAGGCCGAACACGGCCAGGCCGAGAAAGAACACGTACAGCGCGGCGGTCACGTGCAGCGACTTGAACAGGTACGCACCCACATAGACCACGTCCACTGCGATCCACACCCACCAGCAGGCCACGTGGCGGCGGGCCTGCCACCATTGCCCGACCAGGCTCAGACCGGTCAGCAGCGCATCCAACCACGGCAGGGCAGCGTCGGTGAAGCTGTGCATGGCTGCACCCAGCACCACGCCACCGCACAGGCCGATGGCCAGGTCGCGCAGCAGGGTGCCGCGTGCCAGTGGCACGATGCGGATGCTGCCCTCATCGGCGGCGTGCTGCCGCCAGTTGAGCCAGCCATAGACCAGGAAGCCACCGAAGGCGACCTGCAGCAGGGTGTCCGAGTACAGCTTGGCCTCGGCGAACACCAGGCCATACAGCGCCACCGACAGCAGGCCCACCGGCCACGCTGCCAGCCGGCGCCGGGCCATCAGCCAGACGCCGAGGATGCTGCACAGCGCGGCGGTCCACTCCAGCATCACGCCGCTCACAGCGCGAACGTCACCGACAGGCGGGCCTGTCGCGGTGCACCGGGGAACAGGTAGTAGTCACCGCCGCTGCTGCCGGTATCGCGCCAGTAGAAGCGGTTGAATACGTTGTCCACCGACAGGTTCCAGGTCACCGCGCGTTCGTGCAGGCGATGCTGGAAGCGCAGGCCGGCATCGAACACCGAGTAGTCCGGCGCGCGCACGCCACCATCGGCGCGTGCCACGTTGGCACCGGCATAGCGCCAGCCACCGGTCACGTCCAGGCCCTGCACGAACGGCAGCGCGTAGGCCACGTGCACGCTGGCGCGTACCTTCGGCACGTTCACCAGCTGATGGCCTTCATAGGCCGGCGTGCCGGTGTCGCGCGCGCGCGCCTGCAGCACGCTGGCGCTGGCCACGATCTGCAGTGCGTCCGTCAGCTGGCCGTTGGCGGTCAGCTCCAGGCCGGTGTGGGTCTGCGTGCCATCCTCGACGAAGGTGTAGCCGACGTCGCTGCTGTCGGGCCTGGCGTACTGGTAGGGCTGCGAGATGCGGAACACCGCTGCACCCAGCGTCAGCGCCTCGACCGGCACGTACTTCACGCCTGCTTCCAGCTGCCGCGACTGCACCGACGGCAGGAAAGTGTCGGCATTGCTGGTCCAGAACGGCGCTTCCTGGCCCAGCGAAATGCCGCGCACGTAGCTGGCATAGGCGTTGAGCTGATCGGTGGCCTTCCACACCACCGCGGTCTGCGGTAGGAACCGCGACAGGCGGCTGTGCCGCTGCGGAACGCCACGCTTGTCGTAGGCACGCTCGTCCAAGCGCACGAAGCGGCCACCGGCCAACCACTGCCAGTCATCGCCAAAGCTCATCCGGTCCAGCGCGAAGAACGCGGTCTGGCGGCTGTCCAGGCGTCGTGCGGAGGGGCCGGGCATCTTCGGCGACGGCTCGAACACGGGCACCTGCGGGTCGTGGATGTTGCTGGTGCCGACGTACTCGTTGACGCTCGGGCGCTTGTCCACGGTGCGGCGGAAGTAGTCGGCACCGAGGGTCAGCTGATGGCCGACGCTGCCGGTCTCGAAGCGGCCACGCAGCTCGGCACGGGCCTGCTGGTTGCGGCGGGTGTCGTCCGGGCTGCGGTAGTCGTAGACATCGTAGTCGCCGTTGGGTGCGAAGTAGTTGCCTGGCACGCTGCCATCGGCGCACTGCACGGCGTAGTAGCAACCGTAGGCGAAGGCGACGTTGTCATCGATCACCGAGCGGCTGTGGCCGACCGAGACGCGCGACTGCCAGGCATCGTTGAAGTCGTAGGTATGCAGCGCGGTGATGTTGGTGCTGGCGATATCCACCGGGCGCTGCCACGGCTGGTAGCCGAGCAGGTGCTCGCGGTCGACACCGCGCGGCAGGTCACGCGCGCCCAGCAGCTGGTAGCCGGACACCGAGCGCTGCGAGCTGGTCTGGTAGTTGGCATCTACTTCCAGCTTGCCGCGCTCGCCGATCAGCCAGTCGGCGGCCAGCGAGTAGAAGTTGCGGCGGCCATCGGCGTGCGCGACGTAGGAATTGCTGGAGTCCCATGCGGCATTCAGGCGCAGGCCGAAACGCGGGGTGATCCAGTGGCCGACATCGACGGCGACGTAGCGTGAGCCTTCCGAATCGGTGCCGAGCGTGGCGGTGCGTACTTCAGCCGGGCGCTTGCCGATGTAGTTGATGATCCCGCCCGGCGCCATCACCCCTGCCGCCAGGCCGGCTTCACCCTTGAGGATCTCGACTGACTGCACGTTCTCCAGCGCCAGGCGTTGCTCGCCGGCGATGGACAGCCCGTTGAAGCGGTAGCCGGTGGCGGCGTCCAGCGCGAAGCCGCGGATGGCGATGTTCTGGTAGTAGCCCACAGGTGCATACGCATCACCCAGCGAGGCATCGTTGCTGGCCAGCTCGGACAGCGAACGTACCTGGCGACGTTCGAGATAGTCGCGCTCGAGCACGTTCACCGAAGCCGGCGTGTCCTTCCACGAACCGCCGCCGAAGGCATTCACGCGCGAAGTATCGGCCTTCGGCTTGCCGGCCTCCACGCGCACCGCCGCCAGTTCGGTCGGCGAGCGTTCGGCACCAGTGGCAGCCGCATCGGTGGTGGCCTCGGCCTCGCTGGCATGCAGCGGCAGCGCGGCGCAGAGGGCGAGTGAGAGCAGGGTGGGGCGCAGGCAGCGGTTCATTCGGTTCGTCTTCGGACAACAAGGGAGACGAAGCGACGGCGCGCAGGTGCACCGGCCCATGATGGGGGTGTGGCTGCGGCTCAAAGCTCCCTACGCCGGTGCAAACCGGATCAGGTTCCAAGGGACTCTCTCAGCCTGGCAGATCCAGGCACCCCCGCTTCAGGTGACCATTTCACTACAAATGGTACGGATTTGCGAGCGCCAGCCGGGGTCAGATCCCTTTCCTGCGGAAAGGGATCTGACCCCAACGCTGCGTCAACCGGATCACGCGACGGCGTGCAGGGCCTGCAGCAGTGCCCGTCCCGGCGCGCTGTGGAACCACGCCGGATGGCCCAGCATGAAGGGCTGCCAGGCCACGTCGGCATTCGCGGCTGAGCGGGTGACACCTTCGAAGTACTCCACTTCGGACAGTGCGAAGTCGAAATGGACCATTGGCAGCAGGTCGGCCAGCAGGTGCACGCGTGCCGCCGACAACGGCAGCACCTCGCGGTAGCCGTCGAGCAGGGCCAGCGCGATATCGATGCGCACTGCCTCCATGCCGCGCTCCAGTTCCAGCCACGCCACTGCGTTGCGCTCGATCGCGGTGGCGAGGTCGAACAGCGCGCTGGTGGGCGACGCCAGGCCGAAATCCAGCACGGTGCTGACCTCGCCGTTGCGCCACAGCAGGTTGGAGACATGCCAGTCGTTGTGCGCCCACAGCCGGGGCTCGGCGCGCAGGCGCTCGGCCAGGCCGGCGTGCCACGGCAGCACGTCGCGCTGCAGCTGTGCTTCCCATGGAATGCGCGCGAGATAGCGTGCCAGCCCGGGACGTTCATCCAGTCCTGCCTTGATGGCGGCGATCGGATCGTCGGCACGGATCAGGTCGTCGCGCGCCACCAGCAGATGGGTGCTGCGCTGGGGCGCGTGGTAGCTGGCGGCGGCACGGTGCAGCTGTGCGAGCGTGCGCCCTGCCTCGCGGGCCTGCGCGACATCGGTCAACAGCGACCACGACACCGCGTCGCGATACAGGTCGTCGCCCACGCCGACATCGTGCAGTTCAAACGTCCATTCGCCGTGTTCGACCGCAGTGTGGCCATCGGTGGCCGGCAGCACCTGCACCACTGGCACGCCGGCGGCGGCGAGATGGGCGATGAAGTGGTGTTCTTCTTCCAGACAGGCCGCGCTGCGCACGCTGTGGTGGTGGCGCTTGATGAACACCGCGCCGCGCGTGTCGTCGACGATGGCGGCGGCAGACAGCGGCCGCGGGCTGTGCCAGCGCGGTTGGCTGTGCCCGCCCAGCTGCGGGTAACGCGTACTCAGCCACGCGATGTCCGCCGCGCTGATCGGTGGCCAGTCGGCAGCGACCTCGTCGTTGTTGAGGCCCTGCACGCGGTGGGAGGAAGACGTCATGCCACAGTCCGATCGGGAAAGTCACATCCAAGGCTGCGCATTCAACGCCATGCGCGTGGCCAACGCAAACGGGCGGGTCATCGACCCGCCCGTCTCCGCGTCATCGGTATGTCGGCGCTGCTTACCAGCCGCGATGGCGGCCGCGGTCGTGGTAGTAGCGGTTGTCGTAGTAGCGCTCACGCTGCCAGCGGCGGTCATCGCCACGGTCGTAGTAGCCACTGCGGTAGTAGCCACGGTCGTAACGGCGATCGTAGCGGTCGTCGTAACGGCGATTGTCGTAGTAACGGCGGTCGCGGCGGTCGGAGGTGGTCAGGTTGCCGATCGCGCCGCCGGCCACGGCACCGCCGACGGTGGCCGCAGGGTCGCCGTTGGACAGCAGGTTGCCGGCCACGCCACCGACCACGGCGCCGACCAGGGTGCGCTTGTCCTTCCTCGACATCGCGCTGGCATCGCTGACCACGGCGACACCGGCAACCAGTGCCAGGGCCATCGCCAGACCACGGAAGCTGAGTGTGGAAGTACTGAGCATGTTCGGTTCTCCTGTGAGGTGCATGCCACGCTGGGCAGGGAGGGCGCGGGGCGCCCCGGCTGCCGTGGAGACCACGCTGGCGTTCCAACATTGCCGGAACATTGCCTGGCCTACCGGGCGGCTTGCGCATTCATCTAGCGGCAGGCGGCATGAAGCAAGGCTGAAAGTGGCTTTTACCGCTCAGCTGGCAGAAAGGGAAAGGGCCGCGCATGGCGCGGCCCCTCCCGGTCTGCAAGGCGCTGCGGGCTCAGACGCCCATGGCCTTCTGCGCCTGGCGGGTCTGTTCCTGCTGCGCGTCCTGCTGCTGGTGCAGCACGTTCGGCGCGCCCTGCACCGCGCCGCTGCTGAGCGCCATGCTCTGCTCGCTGGCGGTGCGGGTTTCCACCGCAACGCGGCTGGCCGCCGGGTCACCGACCGTGCCCTGCACGGCGAACAGGCGCTCACCGTTCGGGCTGGGCACCACCGCGTCGATGCGCTGCAGGCCGGCGGCATGCGCCTCCCTGGTCAGGGCCGCTGCGGCGCTTTCCAGCGCGTGGCGGTCCTTGAAGGTGCCCGCCGGCATCCGCTCCAGGCCTTCGGTGGCCTGCAGGTACATCGGATTGCGCGGGTGCCGCTCGTCGTTCAGCAGCGGGCGCTCGCGGGCCTCCTTGATCGCATCCAGCGTCTTTGCACCGACGATGCCGTCGGCAACCAGCCCGTTGTCCTTCTGCAGCTGGCGTACCGCCGCTTCGGTATTGCGCCCGAAGCGGCCGTCCTCGGCCAGCGGCTTGCCGTCGGCCCCGGCATAGCCGAGGTGGCCCAGCTGCTCCTGCACCTTGCGCACGCCCTCGCTGTGCGCGCCCGGCTTGTACAGCTCGGCGTGCGGGGCGGCAGCGGCCTTGTGTTCGGCCGCAGGCTTGCCCTGGGTCTGCTCATGCGATTGGGTGCGGCTTTCCAGCAGGTCGCGCGCCTTGGACAACGGGTCCGACGCGAACAGCTTCCAGTGCGGGTGGTCCTTCACCTGCTTGAGGTAATCCTCCACCGGCATGGTGTGCACGCCCTTGCTGCCGGTGGACTGGCTGATCAGCAGCTTGTCGGTATTCGGGTCGCGCACCACCATCACGATGTGGTCGATGCCATTCCAGTGCTCGTGGCGGGTCCTGGCCGTATCCAGGCCGATGACCATGCCTTCCTTCAGCGCACCGGGCTTGAGGATGGCGTCGCGCTCGAGCAGCACGCCGGACTGTTCGACGGCCTTGTGCACGATGCCGCCGGAACCGAGGTTGCCCAGGTCGATGCGGTCGGCCTTGCTGAAGACAGCGTGCCCGGCCTTCTGGTTGATCTCGTCCATGGTCCGGTTCTGCAGGGTGCCGACCCAGCCGGAGCAATCGATGTAGCCCTGGTCCACGTTCTTGCCGGTCTTGCCCGGCACGTACAGCGCGTGGCCCGGGATGTTGATGGCGTACTTCACATCGTCGTACTTCACGCCAGCGTCGTACGCGGCGTGCAGTTCGATGCCCGGCTTCGGCGCAGCAGGAGCCGTTGCGGTCGCCGCCAGCGTGGCCGCAGCGGCGCCCACTGCGGCGGTCTGCGCAGGTGTGCCTGGAGCCTGGGCCTGGCCCGGTGCCACGGTCTGCGGCGTGATGTGCTTTTCCGGGATGCTGATCGCTGCGTACTTGTGGATGTAGTAGCTGGAGAAGGTCCGCGCCAGGTCGCCGTCGTTCATGCCACGCATTTCGGCCAGGGTGTGGCCGGTCAGCGCCTTGGCATCGGACCCGATCTGGTTGAGCACGTTGCGGCGCATGTTGATCTCTTCGCCATGGCCGTTGCGGACCACGCCGAAGGTGCCGGTGGCGATCGCGGTCTGCACCGAGCCATAGCCGGCGCTGCCCTGCTGGTGGGCCAGGTACAGGTCCAGGCCGGTCGGCGTGTCGCCGCCGGACAGGTACGGGTGGCCGGTGCGCTCATTGCGGCGCGCCATCGAGCCCAGGTTGTCCTGGTACATCTGCGCGGCGGCTTCGGTGTTGCGGGTCGGATCGAACTCGTGGCCGGTCAGGTGGTACTGGCGCGCCGAACCGGGCACGAACTGGAACAGGCCCTTGGCCCCGGTCGACGTATTGTGGGCGCGTTCGTTGAACGTGCCGCCGGTCTCGATGTGCGCGAAGCGCATGAAGTCATCGACCGGAATGCCCTTCTGCCGGGCGACCTGCTCGACGATGTCCAGGACTTCCTTTTTGCTGTAGTCATGCTGTGCCATGACGTTTTCCTCGGGGTTGATGGAGCGGCCGATGCCGCGAATCGCCAACCGGACTCATCCGTGAGTCAAGAACATGTCGGTCAACAGGTAACCCGCCTGCGGCGGATGGAAATCAGGGCGTGATGTACTGCTGGGCCTTGCTGTCGAAGCGGTAGTGCACGGTGTCGCCGGCACCCAGCGCGCGGGTCTTGCCCGGGGCTTCGATGGTGGTGCCCTTGAAGGTCACGATCAGCTGCGGCAGGCCGTTGCCATCGGCCACGAAGGCCAGTTCGCCATCGCTGTCGGTGCACGGCATCACGTTGCCGTCGTCGCAGGCCGCGCTGTTGTCTTCGCCGGTGCGCACCGAGCCGACGTAGCGCCAGACCTTGCTGTCCAGGTCGTCCTCGCTGCGCTTGGGGTTGAACAGCAGCAGGGCGTAGCCGCTGCTGCTGATGCCGCGGTCGAAGCTGCTGGTCGGCACCGCCAGCAGCAGGCGGCCGTCGGCGGTGCGGTGTTCGATCGGCTTGCGCCGGGTATCGACGTCGTCGGCCTTGTCGTAGGCGCCGAGCGCACCGATGGTCCATTCCTGGCCGCGGAACTTCCACGGCTTCTTCGCGTCGCCGCCGGCCAGCACGAAGGTGGCCTCGGCCAGATTGGCGCGGTCGTCGGGGCCGGCCGGCTGCTGTTCGCCCGGCTTGCCGTAATGCTCGCGGGTATCCCAGGAAAAGCCGGTGTAGTAGGTGGTGCCGTCCAAGGTGAAGCGGTGGCCGAACCAGAAGGTCGCCACGCTGCCGTTCTGGACCTCATAGGACGTCGCACCGTCGCCATCCACCTGGTAGATGAAATACATCACGGTCGGCGCGTCGGGCGGGGTGACGGCGGCATCGGGAGAGGGGTTCTGCATCGGGGCAACATCCTGTCGGGGCGCTTTGGCAGCCTGCGCAGGCGCAGGCTGGGAGGACGAGGGGGCCGGATCGGCGGCGCTGCAGGCGGCAGCGGAAAGAGAGACGAGCAGGCATGCCGCGAATGCGCGCAGGGGCCGCAACGGCAGGGTCCAACGTAGCTCGGGGGGGGACTGCATGCGCCTCTCCATGGTCAGCGTTGCCGGGCCAGACGGCCGGCAGGAAGCCGCACCCCATCCACCACGGACGGGAGCGAGGACATGAGCCGGTCGATTCCTTCGACCTCGCATTGAGAACTCATGCCCGTCCATCTTGGCACAGATCCGCAGGCCGTCAAAGAGGGGGGGCGGCAGCCGGGTCTGTGATGTGAAGTGCGTCTCAGATCTTGCCGTCACGCAGGTAGTCGAACAATTCGGCGTCGCCCTTCAACCCCAGCTTGAGCATGGCGTCGCCCTTCTGCCGGCTGATGGTGCTGACGCTCTTGTGCAGCTGCAGCGAAATCTCCTTCACTGTCATGCCGGTGCCGAGCAGCCGCAGCACCTCCACTTCGCGTGGTGACAACGGCTTGCCGTCGCCCTCGCGCATGCGCCAGCTGCCGGCCGCGTCCACCCGCTCGCGCAGGCTGCGGCTGATGTAGGGCTGGCCGCGGTACACCGACTGGATGGCCTGCGGCAGCTCGTCCATTGACGAACTCTTGTCGACCAGACCGAGCACGCCACTGTCGAGCACCATGCGCAGGATCGCCAGGTTGCTGGAGACGCTGAGCATCAGCACCGGCAGATCCGGATGCCGGCGGCGGATCATGCCGATCATGGCGAAGCCATCGGCCTGTGGGCTGCCCGGCATGGAGTAGTCGGTGACCAGCAGGTCACAGGGCTGGTTGGCGAGCAGGGTCATCAGCGCCTGCGCGCTGTCGGCCTCGCCGACCACGCGGCCCACGCCGCTCGACTCGATGACGGCGCGGGTACCGATGCGGACCACCGGGTGATCGTCTGCGATGATGATGCGCAAGCTCATGCTCTAGTATGGCCATCGGGCACGCCGGACCGCGACCATCGCGGTCCCTGGCAGGATTCTAGGAGATCGACGCAGATGCGTAGGTGGGCTGTTCGCGGGCTGCTCCTGCTGCTGGCGGTGCTGGCCCTGCCCGTGGCCCAGGCACAGCCGGCCCCTGGGCTGCTGCCGCTCAGCCCGTTGCAGCGCGAATACCTGGTGGCGCATCCGACCATCGTTGTCGGGCAGTATGACAGCGGTTGGCCGCCCTTCGAGTCCCTCCGTGACGGCCAGCAGGTCGGTCTGGGACCGGACTACCTGTCGCATCTTGCACACCAGCTCGGCATGAAGGTCGAGGCGCGCCGCTATCCGGACTGGACATCCGTGCTGGATGCGGCATGTCGTGGCGAGATCGACGTGGTTATGAATGTCGGCCTCAGTGCCGACCGCACCCGCTGCATGGTCTATACCGCGGCCTACAGCGAAGCGCCGCTGGCCCTGGTGGGCCGGCCGGACGACCTGCGTGCCTCCGACATGCCCGACCTGGAGGGTCTGCGGGTGGTGATCGAGCAGGATTTCCTGACCGGTCCGCAGGTGCGCGCCCGATTCCCGCGTGCCCGCCAGCTTGTCGTAAACGACACGTTGAGCGCATTGCAGATGGTCAGAGACGACAAGGCCGACGTCTACATCGGCAATGCCTTTGTCGCCACCGAGCTGATTGCCAGCCGGCGCCTGCAGGGCGTGGCGCTGTTGCGGCCCAGCGACCTGCCCCCTGAACGGCTGCACTTCGGCATTCCCAACAGCAAGCAACCCCTGGCTGAAGCCCTGGACCTGGCGCTGGCGGCCACCAGCCAGGCCCAGCGTGATGCCCTCGCACAACGATGGCTGCCACCGCCGCACTGGTCGGCATCGGCGCAGCTGGCGCTGAGCCAGGCCGAGAAGCGCGTGCTGGAGCAGCCGTTGAAGATCGGTTTCGCCCCGAATGCCGCGCCACTGTCGTTCACCGGCGAGGATGGCCGGCCCAGCGGGCTGGCCAGCGAATACCTGCAGCGCCTGATGCAGGCCGGTGCCAACCTGCAGGTCGAGGACAGCCACGACTGGTACGAGGTGCGCGAGAAGGCCCGCCGCGGTGAGCTGCAGGCGGTGATGGGCATTCCTGTCGATTCACGGTACCTGGGCCCGGACTGGGTGTTCAGCCAGCCCTTCATCAGCGTGCCGAACGTGATTGTGGTCAGGAGCGATGGCGAGTCGCTGCTGGGCCTGGCTGACCTGCAGGGCAAGCGCGTGCTGCTGTCCGACCCGGAGCGTGTGCGCGGCTACGTGCTGCAGCAGGCACCGCAGGCGCGGATCATCGCTGCACGCAGCGCCGAACAGTCGCTGCAGCGCCTGCTCGCTGGCGACGCCGATGCGTACATTGGCAACCTTGCCGTGGTCGATCACCTGCTGCGC
This sequence comes from Stenotrophomonas sp. YJH_SMC_127, assembly GCF_059372445.1. Lineage (NCBI taxonomy): Bacteria > Pseudomonadati > Pseudomonadota > Gammaproteobacteria > Lysobacterales > Lysobacteraceae > Stenotrophomonas > Stenotrophomonas sp. YJH_SMC_127. Next base: position 31,141 of record NZ_JCAFVO010000008.1, read on the forward strand.
AGCCGTTTCCCGGGGCGGCTGCAGGTGGCGGCACCGGCCGGCTTCAACGACCAGCTGGTGCTGGCTGTGGACCGCCGCCACGCGGCACTGGCTACCACCTTCGATCGCCTGCTGCTGCAGATGACCCCACGCAAGCGCGAGGCCCTGCGCAATGCCTGGCTGGGGGTGGAGTACCGCAACGGTGTCGACTGGAACAAGGTGCTGCGGTGGGGCGTGCCGGTGCTGCTGGTGCTGCTGACCGCGCTGCTGGTACATGGCGTCGGCCATTGGCGGCTGCGCCGCGAGGTGGCAGGACGTCGCCAGCTGGAGCAGCGTCTGGCCGAGGTGACCGACAACCTGCCTGCAGTGGTCTATCAGGCGCGTCGCGACGCCGATGGCGCGCTCAGCTTCCCGTTCATCGCCGGTGACCTGCCTGCGTTGTTCGGCATTACACGGCAGCAGGCCGAACAGGATGCGAGGGTGTTGCTGGAACGCATCGAGGAAGAGGACCGCGCGCACATCCTGCACTCCATCGAGCAGGCCGCGCGCCAGTTCGCCCCATTGATCCTGGAGTTCCGCCTGCGCAGCGATGGGGAGGGCGTGCGCTGGGTGCGCAGCCAGGCCCACCCCTATGCCGCCGAAGAGGGCGCGGTGATCTGGAGCGGTTACTGGGTGGACGTGAGCGAAGCGCGGATGCAGGCCGATGCCCTGGCGGCGGCGAAGGCGGACGCCGAGCAGGCCGCCGAGGCCAAATCGCGCTTCCTGGCCACGATGAGCCATGAGATCCGCACGCCGATGAGTGGCGTGCTGGGGATGCTGGAGGTGCTGGCGCACTCACCGCTGGACAGCGAACAGCAGCGCATCCTCGGCGTTATCGAGGATTCGGCCCAGATGCTGCGGCAGATCCTCGATGACATCCTCGATTACTCGCGGCTGGAAGCAGGGGCGTTGCGCCTGGAACCGGTGCCGCAACCGCTGCGGCCCCTGCTGGAGAGCGTGTGCCGCCTGCTGTCGGCCCAGGCCAGCGCGCGTGGCCTGGCGCTGCACGTGCAGATCGATCCCGAGCTGGCGCCGGCCCACGAAGTGGACGGCGTGCGGCTGCGCCAGATCGTGTTCAACCTGCTCAGCAATGCCATCAAGTTCACCGCACAGGGCGAGGTGCGCCTGCAGCTGGAGGTGCTGGGGCCGACCAGCGAAGACAGCGTGCAACCGCTGTGCCTGAGCGTTACCGACACCGGCATCGGCATCGCACCGGAACAACTGCAGCACCTGTTCGCGCCCTTTACGCAGGCCGGCGCCTACATCCAGCGTGACCACGGCGGCACTGGCCTGGGCTTGAGCATCTGCCAGCGACTGGTGCAGATGATGCAGGGCGAATTGACCCTGCACAGCACGCTGGGCGAAGGAACCCGCGCCGAAGTGCGGGTATCGCTGGTGGAGGCCGGCAGCGAGGACGCGGCGGCACTGCTGGCCGAGCAGGACCAGACCGCGCTGCTGCCCGCCGCGCTGCGTCAGGCACGGGTGCTGGTGATCGAGGACCACCCGACCAACCAGGCGATGATGGCGTGGCGGCTGCAGCAGCTGGGCGTGCCCCATGTGCTGCTGGGCGATGGCCAGCAGGCGCTGGATCGCCTGTCGTCGGAGAGCTTCGACCTGGTGATCACCGACTGCCGCATGCCGGTACTCGATGGATTTGGCTTCACCCGCCTGCTGCGCGAACGCGAGGGCCGTACCGGCCAGCCGCGGCTGACGGTGCTGGCGCTGACCGCCAGCGTGCTGGACGACGATGCGCGCCGCTGCCGCGAGGCCGGCATGGACGAGGTACTGGCCAAGCCGCTGTCGCTGGCCACGCTGCGTGCGGCGCTGCTGCGCTGGCTGCCGCAGGCCCAGGGCCAGTCGTTCGAGGTGCCGGTGCCGGAGGTTGCCGCCGACGACGGTGAAGCATTGCCTGATCTGGCCACCCTGCAGCAGCGCTTCGGCTCGCGCGTGGTGGCCGAGCAGCTGCGCGACAGCCTGTTGCAGGCCAGCGAGGGTGACCTGGCCGCCGTGCAGCGCGCCGTGCAGGCTGGCGACCGCCAGGCTGCGGCGCTGCACCTGCATCGCCAGGCCGGCGGGCTCGGGGCGATCGGGGCCACGGCACTGGCCCAGCAGGCCAATGCCCTGGTCGAGCGCCTGCAGGATGCGGCAGAGGCCGATACGGCGCCGTTGTTCGCCACCGTAACGACGTTCGTGGCGCGGCTGCAGCAACAGCTGCAGCGCCTGGCTCACTGAGCCGACTGCTGCTGCAGGTAGGCGATCACCAGGGCGCGGCGTTCTGCGCTGGGGAAGGCGTTGTACATGCGGGTGCCCGGCACCAGGTGCGTGGGTGACTGCAGGAAGGTATCCAGCGTCTGTGCGGTCCAGGTGATGTCGGCGCGGCGCATGCCGTCGGAATACCCATAGTCGGGCAGGCTGCCGGCGCGGCGGCCGATCACGCCGTGAAGGTTGGGCCCGAAGCGGTGGATGCCACCGGGCTGCACGGTGTGGCAGCCGGCACACAGTTCGAACGCGCGCTGCATGGCCTGCTGCCGGGCCTGTTCGGGCGTGGCCGGCACCGCGGGCGGGCGCTGGCAGGCCGTGGCAAGCAGGGCCACGGCAACGGCGGTGAGCAGGCGGCAGGCACGCATGGGTGGGCAGGATAGCGGTGCGGTGGAGCGGTCGGGCTGCGACACACGGTCGCAGCCCGGGGCGATCACATGCCCGAGTAGTTCGGGCCGCCGCCGCCCTGCGGGGTCACCCAGACGATGTTCTGGGTCGGATCCTTGATGTCGCAGGTCTTGCAGTGCACGCAGTTCTGCGCGTTGATCTGCAGGCGCGCGTTGTCGGCTTCGCCAACGAACTCGTACACACCGGCCGGGCAATAGCGGGCTTCCGGGCCTGCGTACTCGGCCAGGTTCACCTTCACCGGAATGCTGGGGTCCTTCAGCGTCAGGTGGCTGGGCTGGTTCTCGTCGTGGTTGGTGCTGCTCAGGAACACCGAGCTGAGGCGGTCGAAGGTCAGCACCCCATCCGGCTTCGGGTAGACGATGCGGGTGTGCTTGGCGGCCGGTTCCAGGCAGGCATGATCCGGCTGCGTGCGGTGCAGGGTCCACGGCGGGTTGCGCACGCCCAGCTTCGGCAGCAGCCACTGCTCGACGCCGGTCATCAGCGTGGCCACGGTCTGGCCCTTCTTGAACCACTGCTTGAAGTTCTTGGCCTGCTGCAGTTCGGTGAACAGCCAGCTGGCTTCGAACGCCTTCGGGTAGGCGCTCAGTTCATCGTGCTGGCGGTCGGCGGCCAGCGCGTCGAACGCGGCGTCGGCGCACAGCATGCCGGTCTTGATCGCGGCATGGCTGCCCTTGATGCGGCTGGCGTTGAGGTAGCCGGCCTCGCAGCCGACCAGTGCACCGCCCGGGAACACCGTCTTCGGCAGCGACAGCAGGCCACCGGCGGTGATCGCACGCGCGCCGTAACCGATGCGGGTACCGCCTTCCAGATGCTTGCGGATGGACGGATGGGTCTTGAAGCGCTGGAACTCTTCGAATGGGCTCAGCCACGGGTTCCTGTAGTCCAGGCCGACCACGTAGCCGATGGCGACCTTGCCGCCGTCGGCGTGGTACAGGAACGCGCCGCCGTAGGTGTCGCTGTCCAGCGGCCAGCCGGCGGCGTGAACCACCAGACCCGGCTCATGCCGGGACGGGTCGATCTGCCACAGCTCCTTGATGCCGATGCCGTAGGCCTGCGGGTCCTTGCCTTCGTCCAGCGTGTAACGCGCGATCAACTGGCGGCCGAGATGGCCGCGCGCGCCTTCGGCGAAGATCGTGTATTTCGCCTGCAGCGCCATGCCGCGCTCGAACGCCGGGCCGATGCTGCCATCCTTCTCGATACCCATGTCGCCGGTGGCCACGCCGATCACTTCACCGTTGTCGCCGTACAGCACCTCGGCTGCGGCGAAGCCGGGGAAGATCGCCACTTCCAGCGCCTCGGCCTGCTGCGCCAGCCAGCGGGTCACTTCGCCCAGGCTGATGATGTAGTTGCCTTCGTTGTGGAAGCACTCCGGCAGCAGCGCGTTGGGCGTGCTGCGCGCGCCGGTTTCGCTGAGGAACAGGAATTCGTCACGGGTGACCTTCTGCTTCAGCGGTGCGCCGCGCTCGGCCCAGTCCGGGAACAGCTCGGTCAGCGCGCGCGGATCCATCACCGCACCAGACAGCACGTGCGCGCCTGGTTCGGACCCCTTCTCCAGCACGCACACCGACAACTCGCGGCCGGCTTCGATCGCGCGCTGGCGCAGGCGGATCGCGGTGGCCAGGCCGGCGGGGCCGGCGCCGACGATCACCACGTCGAATTCCATTACTTCACGCGGGGGCAGGGCGTTGGCTTCAGCGCTCATCGATTGCATGACTCGTGGGTAGGGCCGGCATCGGGGCCACCGGCGGTGCCTGGGAATCGCGCGTGCAGCCACGAGCGAAACGGTTGTTTGAATGTGTCAGGGTACCGGGCCGCGCGTGATCGAGCTAGATCGCCGATGTTCACGTCATGATTGCTGCGGTGCAGCGTAAGGCTGCGGCCCGGGTGGGTGCCGACCCTGGTCGGCACGCTCTGCCCGGATGACCGACAATGGCCGGGTCCTGACTGCGCGTGAGTGCCATGGCTTTGCATCCGTACGATCTGTTCGATGTCCGTTCCCTGCTCAATGAGGAAGAGCGCGCGGTGCAGGAGAGCGTCGCCCGCTTCACCAACGAGCGCGTGCTGCCGATCATCGGCGATGCCTTCGACCAGGCCCGTTTCCCCTCTGAACTGGTGCCGGAGATCGCCTCGCTGGGCCTGCTGGGCGCCACCCTGCCGGCCGAATACGGCGGCGGTGATCTGGGTGCGGTCAGCTATGGCTTGATCTGCCAGGAGCTGGAGCGCGGCGATTCGGGCCTGCGCAGCTTCGTCTCGGTGCAGAGCTCGCTGTGCATGTACCCGATCTATGCCTACGGCAGCGAGGAACAGCGCCAGCAGTGGCTGCCGGCGATGGCACGCGGCGAACTGATCGGCTGTTTCGGCCTGACCGAAGCGCACGGCGGTTCCGATCCGGCCAGCATGAAGACCCGCGCGGTGCGCGACGGCAGCGACTGGCGCATCAGCGGCGGCAAGATGTGGATCACCAGCGGCCCGGTGGCCGACCTGGCCATCGTCTGGGCGCAGACCGAGGACGGCATCCAGGGCTTCGTGCTGGAGAAGGGCATGGCCGGCTTCACCACGCAGGAAATCAAGCACAAGATGAGCCTGCGGGCATCGCTGACCGGTGCGCTGTTCTTCGATGACGTGCGCGTGCCCGACAGCCACCGCCTGCCGAACGTGAAGGGGCTGAAGGGGCCGCTGGGCTGCCTGACCCAGGCCCGCTACGGCATCAGCTGGGGCCCGATCGGTGCCGCCATTGCCTGCCTGGATGAAGCGCTGGGCTATGCCAAGGAGCGCGTGCTGTTCGGCCGCCCGCTGGCGGCCACCCAGAGCGCGCAGATCAAGCTGGCCGAAATGGCCCGCCGCATCACCACCGCGCAGCTGCTGGCGCTGCAGCTGGGCCGCCTGAAGGAAGCCGGGCAGCTGCAGCCGCAGCAGGTCAGCCTGGCCAAGTGGAACAACTGCCGCATGGCCATCGACATCGCCCGCGAGTGTCGCGATCTGCTCGGTGGGGCTGGCATCACCACCGAACACGTGGCGATCCGGCACGCGCTGAACCTGGAATCGGTGATCACCTATGAAGGCACCGAGACCGTGCACCAGCTGGTGATCGGCCGCGAACTGACCGGCATCAACGCGTTCTGAAACCTGGTTCCGGTGGGTGCCAACCTTGGTTGGCACATCTTTCCAGAAGTTTCTGCAGCCGCCTTGACCTGTCTTTGGTAGGTGCCAACCTTGGTTGGCACAGTGCGGACCAAGGTCCGCACCCACCAGAAGCAGGTCACACCCATCAGCAGCGCTTCGCACCCACCTGAGGCGGTTTACGCGCCGCCGGCAAACCCATGCTGCCGCCACGCCTCGTACATCACCACGGCAACGGTGTTGGAAAGATTGAGGCTGCGGTTGCCCGGCCGCATCGGCAGGCGCAGGCGGCGGCCATCCGGCAGCGCATCGAGCACGTCCTGCGGCAGGCCACGGCTTTCCGGGCCGAACAGGAAGGCATCGCCATCTTCGAACGCCACGCTGTCGTAGCGGACGCTGGCACGCGTACTCAGGGCGAACAACCGCTTCGGTGCGATCCGCGCCAGCGCGGTGTCCAGGTCGGGGTGCACCTGCAGGCGCGAGTACTCGTGGTAGTCCAGGCCGGCGCGCTTGAGCTGCTTGTCTTCCAGTGCGAAGCCGAGCGGCTCGACCAGGTGCAGCTGCGCGCCGGTGTTGGCGCAGAGCCGGATCACATTGCCCGTGTTGGGCGGGATTTCCGGTTGGAACAGGATTACGTGGAACGGGGGCGCGGCATTCATCGGCGCAGTGTACCTGCGACGGCGGCCGCCTCTACGGCGCACGCCCTGCGCTGGGCAGGGCGGCACCGCTTACGGGCGCAGCAGGACTTGGGCGGTTTCGGTGGCCAGGGCCTGCAGGTCTGCAGCGCTCGGACGCACCTGCAGGGCCGGCAGGTTGACGATCATCTGGTTGGCGACGCTGGTGGCAGCGGCAGCCAGGGTGGCGGCGTAGCGCTGGGCTTCCAGTTCGGCGGCCAGGGCGACGCGCTGTTCCAGGCTCGGGCGCACTTCCACCGAGGCCAGGGTGGTGATCGGCATCGCGGCGGCGACCGGGGCGGCGACGTAGCCGTTGCGCTCGGCCAGCTGGTCGGCGCTCGGGCGCACTTCCACGGCGGCCAGGGTCGGGATGCCGCTGGCCTGTTCCCAGGCCTGCTGGGCCAGCTGGTCGGCGGCCGGGCGAACCTGCACGGTGGCCAGGGTCTTGATGGATTCGGAGGCCTGCACCGACGAAACAACCGCGGTGCCGGCGATCAGGGCGATGGCGATGGCAATGGTCTTGGCGTTCATGACGGGGCCTGTTTAGTGTTGGTGAGCAGTGGTGTGGTAGTAAGGTAGTACACCGATTCTGGGGATGCAAGGAGAATTTTCGATTCCCTGCATTTGTTCAGTCTTCAGTCAGCTTGCGTCTGAAGCCCTTCCTGGCGCAGGAAGTACCAAGCAATCCCCGTGCCAACTTTTATTCATTGATTTACAAGGGTTTTTTATCAATCGAAAAGTGTCCGGTGGGCGGACACCTGTCCATTCGATGTGCCGCGGACACTGTCCGGACGCCTTCAGCCGGCACATGTGACGGTTCACGCCCCCCCGGCTGGGGCCGGGCCGGATGGCCTTCAGGGCAAACACCCCCAGTGACTGGCGACCGATTCCTGCCGTTGCCTGCGCAGGCTAGGATCGGGGTTCACCTATGTGACCAAGGATCCGGATATGTCTCTCGCCCTTCGCCCGCGCGCCGCATTGCTGGCCGTCGCCCTCAGCACCGCCCTGGGCACGCTTGCGCCCACCTCCGCGCTTGCCGCCAGGCCGACGGCACCGGCCAAGGTCGATATCCCGTACGAGCAGTTCACCCTGCCCAACGGCCTGCGCGTGATCGTGCATACCGATCGCAAGGCGCCGATCGTCGCGGTCAACGTCTGGTACCACGTGGGCAGCAAGGATGAGCCGGCCGGCCGCACCGGCTTCGCGCACCTGTTCGAGCACCTGATGTTCCAGGGCAGCGAGAACCACGACGGCGAATTCTTCGAACCGTTCAAGCAGGTCGGTGCCACCAACCAGAACGGCACCACCAACACCGACCGCACCAACTACTTCGAGAACGTGCCGACCACCGCGCTGGACATGGCACTGTGGATGGAGTCGGACCGCATGGGCCATCTGGTCGGTGCGATCGACCAGGCTGCGCTGGACGAGCAGCGCGGCGTGGTGCAGAACGAGAAGCGCCAGGGCGAGAACCAGCCCTACGGCCAGGCCTGGGACCAGATCAACAAGGCGCTGTATCCGGTTGGCCACCCGTACCACCACGGCGTGATCGGCTCGATGAACGATCTCAACGCGGCCTCGCTGGATGACGTGAAGACCTGGTTCCGCACCTGGTATGGCCCGAACAACGCGGTGCTGGTGCTGGCCGGCGACATCGATCTGGCCACCGCCAAGGAGAAGGTCGCCAGGTACTTCGGCAGCATCCCCGCTGGCCCGACCATGGCGCAGCCGGCGGTGAACGTGGCCAAGCGCAGTGCCGATACCCGCGAGACGATGACCGACAAGGTGCCGCAGGCGCGCATCTACCGCGCCTGGAACGTGCCGCAGATCGGCACCGCCGACATCGACCAGTTGCAGCTGTTCTCCGAAGTGCTGGGCGGCGCCAAGTCCTCACGCCTGAGCCAGCGCCTGCAGCACCAGGACAAGCTGGTGGACAGCATCGGCTCGGGCCTGTCGACGTCGCAGCTGGGCTCCAACTTCGTGATCGTGGCGACCGTCAAGCAGGGCCAGGACCCGGCCAAGGTCGAGAAGATCATCGACGAGGAACTGGACCGCCTGATCAAGCAGGGCCCGACCGCGGCCGAGCTGGAGCGCGCCAAGACCGGCGCCCGTGCCGGCTTCATCCGTGGCATCGAGCGCATCGGTGGCTTCGGCGGCAAGGCCGATGCGCTGGCCGAGTGCGCGGTGTTCACCGGCGACCCGGGTTGCTTCCGCACCTCGCTGGCCAACATCGAGAAGGCCAGTGCCGCCGATCTGAGCCGCCTGGGCGCACAGTGGCTGGACAAGGGCAGCCACACCCTGGTGATCGCACCGGGTGAGCGCGTGGCGCTGAAGGAAGAACCGAGCCAGACGCCGAAGCCGTTCACCGTGCCGGCGGTGGACCCGAAGTACAGCACCCTGCCGGAACAGGTGGACCGCAAGGCCGGCGTGCCGCAGACCCGCGAGTTCCCGCAGCTGAAGTTCCCGGCACTGCAGCGCGCCACGCTGAAGAACGGCACCCAGGTGATCCTGGCCGAACGCCACGAGATTCCGGTGGTGCAGTTCAGCTACCAGTTCCCGGGCGGCTTCAGCGCCGACCAGGGCCGCAAGCCCGGCACCGCCAACTTCACCATGAGCCTGATGACCGAAGGCGCCGGCAAGCTCGGTTCGCTGGCCTTCGCCGACGCCGCCGACGCACTGGGCGCCAGCCTGGATGCCTCGGCCGGCCTGGACTCGATGAGCGTGGACCTGTCGGCGCTGAAGGAAAACCTGGCACCGTCGCTGGCGCTGTACCGCGACCTGCTGCGCGAACCGCGTTTCGAGCAGGGCGAGATCGACCGGGTCAAGGCGACCTGGATCGCCGGCATCCAGCAGGAGAAGGTGAACCCGGGTGCAGTGGCCATGCGCGTGCTGCCGCCGCTGCTGTACGGCAAGGGTCACCCGTACGCCATCCCGTTCACCGGCAGCGGCGACGAGGCGGCGATCAACGGCCTCACCCGCGAAGATCTGGTTGATTTCCACCACGACTGGCTGCGCCCGCAGAATGGCACCCTGATCGTGGTCGGTGACACCACCCTGGCCGAGATCGTGCCGCTGCTGGACAAGCAGCTGGGTGACTGGAAGGCGACCGGCGAGGCGCCGCAGGTGAAGGCGGCCACCGATGTCGCGCTGCCGAAGGGCCCGCGCGTGTTCCTGATCGACCAGCCGGGTGCGGTGCAGGCCAACCTGTTCGCCGGCCAGGTGGTGGCGCCGTCCAGCGCCGCCAGTTCGACCCGCTTCGACATTGCCAACGGCGTGATCGGCGGCGACTTCACCTCGCGCCTGAACATGAACCTGCGCGAGGACAAGCACTGGTCGTACGGCGCGCGCAGCAGCGCGACCAGTTCGGTGGGCCAGCGCCCGTGGATGGCCAGTGCGCCGGTGCAGATCGACAAGACCGGCCCGGCACTGGCGGAAATGCGCAAGGAGATCGCCGCATTCGCCGACGGCAGCAAGCCGGCCACCGCTGCCGAAGTCAACCGCATCCGCAACATCCAGACCCTCAGCCTGCCCGGTGCCTACGAGACCGCCAATGCAGTGGCCGCGACCATCGGTTCGATCGTGCAGTTCAAGCGCCCGGACGACTATGTGCTGCGTCGCAAGGCCGAGATCGAAGCGATGACCCCGGCGCAGGTGCAGCAGGCCGCTGCCGAGATCAAGCCGCAGGCCCTGACCTGGGTGGTGGTGGGCGATCTCAAGCAGACCGAAGCGGCCGTGCGCGCGCTGAACCTGGGCGAGGTGACGGTGATCGACGCCGAGGGCAACCCGGTCAAGAAATAAGGCACGACCCGGCCCGCCTGTGGCGGGCCGGCTCCCCCGGTAGTGCCGGCCGCTGGCCGGCAAACCCTTAAGGGGTCGGAGCCCCCTGCGGGGGATCCGACCCCTCCGCCGACCTGGGGTCGGATCCCCCGCAGGGGCTCTGACCCCGGCCCCGGCTACCCCCGATTCAGGCTGTTCAGGCAGAATCGCCCCATACCCTTCCAGGATCTGCCCATGCGCGTTCTGCTGCTTTCCTCCCTGCTGCTCACCGTCACTGCCTGTACCTGGGTGCCGATCGAACCGGCCGGCAAGGCGACCCGCGTGTTGCCGGCAGGTCCGGTTCCGGCCGGCTGCATCGCCAAGGGCGAGGTGGTGGTCACCGTGAAGAGCAAGGTCGGCTTCTACAACCGCAACCCGCTGCGCGTGCAGGAAGAGCTGGAAACCCTGGCCCGCAACGAGGCCCCGAGTGCCGGCGCCAACGCCGTACAGGCCGCCGCCGCGCCCGCCGATGGCAGCCAGCGGTTCGCCGCGTTCCAGTGCCCGCCGCGCTGAACGCTTCACCATACGGCCAAGCCTGAATTCGTAAAGATGCGGTGAAGGCCCCGGGGGTTATAGAATAGCGCCCCCTTTTGCCTGAGCCTTGGCGCTAACCTCGATGCTCTTCAAGAATGTCTCGATCGCCGGCCTGGCACACGTTGATGCGCCGCATACGCTGACGACCAAGGAAATCAACGAGCGGCTGCAGCCGACGTTGGATCGCCTCGGTATCCGCACCGACGTGCTCGGCGATATCGCCGGCATCCATGCCCGCCGCCTGTGGGACAACGGCGTGCTGGCGTCCGATGCCGCCACCATGGCCGGCCGCAAGGCGCTGGAAGACGCAGGCATCGATGCGACGCAGGTCGGCCTGCTGGTCAACACCTCGGTCAGCCGCGACTACCTGGAGCCGTCCACCGCCTCGATCGTGTCGGGCAACCTCGGCGTCAGCGACGAGTGCATGACCTTCGACGTCGCCAATGCCTGCCTGGCCTTCATCAACGGCATGGATATCGCGGCGCGCATGATCGAGCGTGGCGACATCGACTACGCGCTGGTGGTGGATGGCGAGACCGCCAACCTGGTGTACGAGAAGACCCTGGAGCGCATGACCGCCCCGGACGTCACCGCCGACGACTTCCGCAACGAGCTGGCCGCCCTGACCACCGGTTCGGGCGCCGCCGCGATGGTGATGGCGCGCTCGGAACTGGTGCCGGATGCACCCCGCTACAAGGGTGGCGTGACCCGTTCGGCCACCGAGTGGAACCAGCTGTGCCTGGGCAATCTGGACCGCATGGTCACCGATACCCGCCTGCTGCTGATCGAAGGCATCAAGCTGGCCCAGAAGACCTTCACCGCCGCGAAGATCGCCTTGGGCTGGGCCGTGGAAGAGCTGGACCAGTTCGTGATCCACCAGGTCAGCCAGCCGCACACCGCTGCGTTCATCAAGAACTTCGGCATCGACCCGAAGAAGGTCATGACCATCTTCGGCGAGCACGGCAACATCGGCCCGGCCTCGGTGCCGATCGTGCTGAGCAAGCTCAAGCAGCTGGGCAAGCTAAAGAAGGGCGATCGCATTGCACTTCTGGGCATTGGTTCCGGCCTGAACTGCTCGATGGCCGAAGTGGTCTGGTAAGCAGCCCGCTGCCCGACCTCCTGTAGAGCCGAGCCATGCTCGGCTCACGCGCGCAGCGCGGCTCTTCCGCAGCGGACCGGAGAGCAGCCGAGCATCGGTTCGGCTCCACATTGCGCCGCGACTCTCCCTAGGTGCTCCGCATGCGCGATCTTCCCGGTTACCCCGCCCACCCGCAGCGCTTCGAGGTTCGCCCCGGCCTGTCGATGAACTATCTCGACGAAGGCCCGCGCGATGGCGAAGTGGTGGTAATGGTGCATGGCAACCCGTCGTGGAGCTATTACTGGCGCACGCTGGTGGCCGGCCTGTCGGACACATACCGCTGCATCGTGCCGGACCACATCGGCATGGGCCTGTCGGACAAGCCCGATGACAGCCGCTACGAGTACACGCTGCAGTCGCGCGTTGACGACCTCGATGCGCTGCTGAAGCACCTGGGCATCACCGGCCCGGTGACCCTGGCGGTGCACGACTGGGGCGGCATGATCGGTTTCGGCTGGGCGCTGTCGCACCACGACCAGGTCAAGCGCCTGGTGGTGCTCAATACCGCCGCGTTCCCGATGCCGGCGGCGAAGACGATGCCGTGGCAGATCGCGCTGGGCCGCCACTGGAAGATCGGCGAGTGGATCATCCGCAGCTTCAATGCGTTCTCGTCCGGTGCCTCGTGGCTGGGCGTGGAGCGGAAGATGCCGGCCGACGTGCGCCGCGCCTACGTGTCGCCGTACAACAGCTGGGCCAACCGCATCAGCACCATCCGTTTCATGCAGGACATCCCGCTGTCGCCGGCCGACAAGGCCTCGTCGCTGCTGGAGCGGGCCGGCAAGGCGCTGCCGTCGTTCGCCGACCGACCGGCCTTCCTCGGCTGGGGCCTGCGCGACTTCGTGTTCGACCACCACTTCCTGAAGGGCTTCCAGGCCGCGTTGCCGCAGGCCCAGGTGCATGCCTTCGAGGACGCCGGGCACTACGTGCTGGAAGACAAGCACGAAGTGCTGGTGCCGGAGATCCGCGCTTTTCTGGACAAGAACCCGATCTGATCGGTGTGCCGACCAACGGTCGGCACACCCGAAGGGTTGATGAGGTTGCCGGCCAGCGGCCGGCACTACCATTACGCGGCGACCGGTGCCTGCGGCGGTGAGGACGGGCTGTTGCCGTTGTCGTCCGGGTGATCGTCGTCATTGTCGGCGTCATCGCGCCAGCGCCAGTCGGCCAGCGTCAGCGGGTCCAGGCCGTAGGCGATGCGTGCCTTGTCGCACTGCGGGCTGGCCTTGCCGTACTCCCACGATGCATCCACCTCACGGCACACGCTGGGCCGGTTGGGGTGGATGGTGCAGCGTGAGTACACGCCGATCTGCGCGTCCAGCGCCACGCAGCGCACCGGCTTGGAGTGGGTGCCGCGCATGCACAGGCGGTGCGGGTCCAGCACCTCGGTCAGCTGGTGCGGCACGCCGCCGGGGGTGACCTCGTCCGATTCCATCCAGTGGAAGGCCACGCGGTATTGGGTGCAGCAGGCGCCGCAGGTCATGCAGGGATGTTGCATGGGCAAGCCGCCTCGGGCGGCAGTCGGAATCAGGAACGAGGGTGCGGATTTTCCACGAAGTGGGCCGCCGCGCAAGAAATTCCGTAAGCGGCGACAATGAACGGATGAACCGACCCTGCAACATTGCCGCGCGCCTGCCTGAACTGGCGCGTGAACGCCCTGACCAGATCGCCATCCGCTGCCCGGGCCGCCGGGGCGCCGGCAACGGCATGGCCGCCTACGATGTCACCCTGGATTACCGCCAGTTGGACGCCCGCAGTGATGCCATGGCCGCCGGCCTGGCCGGCTATGGGATCGGCCGTGGAGTGCGCACGGTGGTGATGGTGCGGCCGTCGCCGGAGTTCTTCCTGCTGATGTTCGCGTTGTTCAAGCTGGGCGCGGTGCCGGTGCTGGTCGATCCGGGCATCGACAAGCGCGCGCTGAAACAGTGCCTGGACGAGGCGCAGCCGCAGGCCTTCATCGGCATTCCGTTGGCGCACGTGGCGCGGCTGGCGCTGCGCTGGGCGCCGTCGGCGACCCGCCTGGTCACCGTTGGCCGCCGCCTCGGCTGGGGCGGTACCAGCCTGGCTGCGCTGGAGCGCGCCGGCGCCAAGGGCGGGGCGATGCTGGCCGATACCGATGGCGAGGACATGGCGGCGATCCTGTTCACCAGCGGCTCCACCGGTGTGCCCAAGGGCGTGGTCTACCGCCACCGCCACTTCGTGGGCCAGATCCAGCTGCTGGGCAGCGCGTTCGGCATGGAAGCGGGCGGCGTGGACCTGCCGACCTTCCCGCCCTTTGCCTTGTTCGACCCGGCGCTGGGCCTGACCTCGGTGATCCCGGACATGGACCCGACCCGGCCGGCGCAGGCCGATCCGGCACGCCTGCACGATGCCATCCAGCGCTTCGGCGTGACCCAGCTGTTCGGCTCGCCGGCATTGATGCGGGTGCTGGCCCGGCATGGCCGGCCGTTGCCGACGGTGACCCGGGTGACCTCGGCCGGTGCGCCGGTGCCGCCGGACGTGGTCGCCACCATCCGCAGCCTACTGCCGGCCGATGCGCAGTTCTGGACCCCGTACGGCGCCACCGAGTGCCTGCCGGTGGCGGTGGTCGAGGGGCGTGAGCTGGAGCGTACCCGCGCGGCCACCGAGGCCGGCGCCGGCACCTGCGTGGGCAGCGTGGTGGCCCCCAACGAGGTGCGCATCATCGCCATCGACGACGCCCCGCTGGCCGACTGGTCGCAGGCGCGCGTGCTGGCGGTTGGCGAAGTGGGAGAAATCACGGTGGCTGGCCCGACCGCCACCGACAGCTACTTCAACCGCCCGCAGGCCACGGCCGCCGCGAAGATCCGCGAGACGCTGGCCGATGGCAGCACCCGCATCGTCCATCGCATGGGTGACGTGGGCTACTTCGATGCGCAGGGCCGGCTGTGGTTCTGCGGGCGCAAGACCCATCGCGTGGAAACCGCACAAGGGCCGCTGTACACCGAACAGGTCGAGCCGGTGTTCAATACCGTGCCCGGCGTGGCACGCACGGCACTGGTCGGCGTTGGCCCGGCGGGTGCGCAGGTACCGGTGCTGTGCGTGGAACTGCAGCGTGGCCAGAGCGACAGCCCGGCGTTGCAGGAAGCGCTGCGTGCGCATGCCGCAGCGCGCACGCCTGAGGCCGGCCTGCAGCACTTCCTGATGCATCCCGCGTTCCCCGTCGATATCCGTCACAACGCCAAGATCGGCCGCGAGAAGCTCGCCGTCTGGGCCAGCGCCGAACTGGAGAAGCGCGCATGAAGATCCTGGTCACCGGTGGTGGTGGTTTCCTTGGCCAGGCGCTGTGCCGCGGGCTGGTCGAACGTGGCCACCAGGTGCTGGCGTTCAACCGCAGCCACTACCCGGAACTGCAGGCCATGGGCGTGGGCCAGATCCGCGGCGATCTGGCCGATGCGCAGGCAGTGCTGCACGCGGTGGCCGGCGTCGATGCGGTGTTCCACAACGGCGCCAAGGCCGGCGCCTGGGGCAGCTATGACAGCTACCACCAGGCCAACGTGGTCGGCACCGACAATGTCATTGCGGCATGCCGCGCGCACGGCATCAACCGGCTGGTCTACACCTCAACGCCCAGCGTGACCCACCGCGCCACGCATCCGGTGGAAGGCCTGGGGGCCGACGAGGTGCCGTACGGAGAAGACTTCCAGGCACCGTATGCGGCGACCAAGGCGATCGCCGAACAGCGCGTGCTGGCCGCCAACGATGTATCGCTGGCGACGGTGGCACTGCGCCCGCGCCTGATCTGGGGCCCGGGTGACCAGCAGCTGGTGCCACGCCTGGCCGAGCGTGCACGTCAGGGCCGCCTGCGCTTGGTCGGCGACGGCAACAACAAGGTCGATACCACCTACATCGACAACGCCGCGCTCGCGCATTTCCTCGCTTTCGAGGCATTGGCGCCGGGTGCCGCGTGTGCGGGCAAGGCCTACTTCATTTCCAACGGCGAACCGCTGCCCATGCGCGAGCTGGTCAACCGGCTGCTGGCCGCTGTTGGCGCGCCGACGGTGGACAAGGCGATCAGTTTCAAGACCGCCTATCGCATCGGCGCGGTCTGCGAACGGCTGTGGCCGCTGCTGCGCCTGCGTGGCGAGCCGCCGCTGACCCGCTTCCTGGCCGAGCAGCTGTGCACGCCGCACTGGTACAGCATGGAGCCGGCCCGCCGCGATTTCGGCTATGTGCCGCAGGTCAGCATCGAAGAAGGGCTGCGCAGGCTGAAGGCTTCATCTGCTGCATAGATCGCCGTCACTGGTTGCACACCGCAGGATCGGGAGGATGGACCCACGCCATCCAAGGCTCGACCACCCGCGAGGAGCGCCATGCTGCATTACGCCATCATTTTCTTTGTCATCGCCATCATCGCCGCCGTTCTGGGCTTTTCCGGCATTGCCGGCGCCGCAACGAACATCGCCTGGATCCTGTTCGTGGTGTTCCTGATCCTTGCGGTGATCTCCATGTTCCGCAAGCGCGGCTAGCCGGTAGTGCCGGCCGCTGGCCGGCATCGCTTTCCGCAGAGTCGAGCCATGCTCGGCTCTGCGGGCGATCACAACGCTACACGGCGCTGTGCAATCCGCGATCGGCTTCGTGACGCTCCAGTGCCAGTTCGATCAGGCGCGTAATCAACGTCGTGTAATCGACTCCGCTGGCACCCCACAATTTCGGGTACATGCTGATGCGGGTGAAGCCCGGCAGCGTGTTGACCTCGTTGATGACGATCCCGCCGCCAGCAGTAAGGAATACGTCCACGCGCGCCATGCCGGCACACTCCAGCGCCTGGTAGGCCTGCAGTGCGATCTGCTGGATGCGCGCCTGGGTTGCGGCATCGATATCCGCAGGTACCACCACCTCGGCGCCAGTTTCGTTGATGTACTTGGTGTCGTAGGCGTAGAACTCGTCGTGCACCACCACCTCGCCGCACAGGCTGGCCTGCGGGTGCGCGTTGCCCAGTACCGCGCACTCGATCTCGCGGCCGACCACCGCCGATTCCACCAGCACCTTGTGGTCGTAGCGCAGCGCCAATGCCAGTGCCTCGGCGAAGCCCGCTGCGTCCTTGACCTTGCTCACGCCCACCGACGAACCCTGGTTGGCCGGCTTCACGAACAGCGGCAGGCCGAGCTGTGCGATCACCGCATCGACATCGACCGTTGCCGCCTGGTGGCGACGGATGCACAGCCACGGTGCCACCTGCAGGCCAGCGTCGCGCAACAGGCGCTTGGTCACGTCCTTGTCCATCGCCACTGCCGAACCCAGTACCGGCGAGCCGACGAAGGGCAGGTTGGCCATGCGCAGCAGGCCCTGCAGCGCACCGTCTTCGCCCAGCGGCCCATGCACGATCGGCAGCACCACATCGATCTGGCCCAGCGCGCTGGCCGGATCGGACGGCTGCAGCTGTGCCTGTTCCGCACCCGGGCGCACCGCCAGCGACTGGCCCGAGCGATGCAGCGCGATGCGCGACGGATCATCGGCGTTGATCAGGAAGGTGTCCGGCTGGTTCAGATGCCACTGGCCCTGCTTGTCGATGCCGACCAGCACCGGCTCGAAGCGCTCGCGATCAAGCGCATCGAGAATGTTCTTCGCCGACTGCAGTGAAACCTCGTGCTCGGAGGATTTGCCCCCGAAGATGATGCCGACCCGGGTCCGTGCCATGGGAATGCGATGTCCTGTGCGTTGCGTGGCCGTACAGCATGAACCTTCCATAGCCACCCAGGTGAGGCACAGATGAATCACCGGGCTGCCGGCTCGGGTAGCGGCCAACCATGGTTGGCCCCCTGACATCCAGCGCCGACCAAGGTCGGCATCTACCAACGCCAGATCCCATCAGCATTGGGGTCAGAGCCCGTTGCGCAGCAACGGGACCCACCCCGCCATCTCACGGATCGCCAGCTTTTGATGTTGATCTTGCCGGCCAGCGGCCGGCACTACCGCGGGTGCCGGGCGGCAGCCCGGCGCAAGCCCCCCACCCACGCAGGTAGAATGCGCACATGGCTCTTTCCCTGCTCAAGTCCCTCAAGCCGGTCGCTGGCCGCGCCCTGCAGATCGCCCTGAACCGCGCGCTGGCGCTGGATCCGGATACCCGCCATGCACTGGCCAGCCTCGATGGCCGGCACATCGACCTGACCCTGGAAGCGCCGTCGCTGGCGATGCGCATCAGCGTCGACGGCGACCAGTTGCGGGTCGGCCCGGTGGATGCGCAGGAAGCCGACCTGGCCGTGCGCAGTAGCCTGGCCGGTGTGCTGGCGCAGCTGCCGCTGCTGGCCAACGCACGGCGCGGCGAGTCCAATAACAAGGGCCGTGTACGCGTGGCCGGTGACGCCGAACTGGCGCGACGCCTGCAGCAGCTGGCCAAGGGCTTCGATCCAGACTGGCAGCAGCCGTTCGTCAGCGTGTTCGGCGAGGTACTGGGCGTGCAGGTGGCCAACACCCTGCGCAGCGCCCTGCAGCACGCGCGCCAGGGTGCGATCGATCTGGCCCACAGCGCTGCCGAGTTCATCACCGAGGAATCGCGCGACGTGGTACCGCGCGCCGAACTGGATGCCTTCCACGATGATGTGGACGTACTGCGTGATGACGTCGAGCGCCTTGGCGCGCGCGTCCAGCGCCTGCGGGGTGCCGCATGAAGGCCGTGCTGCGGGCAAGCCGCATCGGCCGGGTGATCCTGCGCTACCGCCTGGACGACCTGCTGCACGGCACGCCGGCTGAGCGCTGGCTGCGCCTGGCCAAACCGTTCGTGCCGCGTGCTTCGGCCGACATCGCTGTACAGTCGCGCGGTGCGCGCCTGCGCCTGGCGCTGCAGGATCTCGGCCCGATCTTCGTCAAGTTCGGCCAGATCCTGTCCACCCGCCGCGACCTGGTGCCGCCGGACGTGGCCAACGAACTGACCCTGCTGCAGGACCGGGTCAAGCCGTTCGACGGCGATACCGCGCGCCGCATCGTCGAGGAAGCACTCGGCCTGCCGGTCAGCGAGGCATTCGCCAGCTTCGATACCGAACCGCTGGCCTCGGCCTCGATCGCACAGGTGCATGCGGCCACGCTGGCCGATGGCCGCCAGGTGGTGGTCAAGGTGCTGCGCCCGGGCATCGAGAAGCAGATCGACGCCGACATCGCCCTGCTCAACTCGCTGGCCGCCCTGGTCGAGCGTACCCATCCGCGTGCCGACAAGATCCGTCCGCGCGAAGTGGTGGCCGAAGTCGAGAACACCCTGGCCGCTGAGCTGGACCTGCAGCGCGAAGGCGCCAATGCCAGCGTGCTGCGCCGCTTCTGGGAAAACAGCGACGACCTGTACGTGCCGGAAGTGATCTGGAGCCACACCGCCGAGCGCGCGCTGACCCTGGAGCGCGTGTGGGGCATTCCGTCCGATGACATCGCTGCACTGGACAAGGCCGGCA
Source organism: Stenotrophomonas sp. YJH_SMC_127 (assembly GCF_059372445.1). Taxonomy (NCBI): domain Bacteria; kingdom Pseudomonadati; phylum Pseudomonadota; class Gammaproteobacteria; order Lysobacterales; family Lysobacteraceae; genus Stenotrophomonas; species Stenotrophomonas sp. YJH_SMC_127. The sequence continues at coordinate 50,502 of NZ_JCAFVO010000008.1, forward strand.
TCGACCGCAAGGCGCTGGCCGCCAAGGGCGTGCGGGTGTTCTACACCCAGGTGTTCCGCGACAACTTCTTCCATGCCGATGCGCACGCCGGCAACATCTGGGTCGATACCGATCCGTCGCGTCGCGCCAACCCGCGCTTCATCGCGCTGGACTTCGGCATCATGGGCCAGCTGTCGCAGGAAGATCAGTACTACCTGGCCGAGAACTTCATGGCCATCTTCAACCGCGATTATCGCCGCATCGCCGAACTGCACGTGCAGGCGCGCTGGATGCCGGACAACGTGCGCATCGATGATCTGGAAGCGGCCGTGCGTTCGGTGTGCGAGCCGTACTTCACCCGCCCGCTGTCGCAGATCTCGCTGGCCGAAGTGCTGATGAAGCTGTTCCGCGTGGCGCAGCGCTACCAGCTGACCCTGCAGCCGCAGCTGATCCTGCTGCAGAAGACCCTGCTGAACATCGAAGGTGTCGGGCGCCAGCTGGATCCGCAGATCGACATCTGGGCGGTGGCCAAGCCGGTGCTGGCGAAGATCCTGCGCGAGCGCTACAGCCCGCGTCGGGTCGTGCGCGAGATCGGCAAGCGCTTGCCGGAAATCATGACCCACGCGCCGGACATGCCGCGCCTGGTACATGCCTGGCTGACCCAGCAGGTGGAGGGCCGCCATGAGCTGGCGATGCGCTCGCGCGATCTGGTCGCGCTCGATGCCAGCGTGCAGCGCCTGCAGAAACGCGCGGTCGGTGCGATCACCGGCGTCGGCCTGCTGGCCATCGCCGCACTGGTGTACGTGCTGCAGCCGCCAGGCTGGTACTGGGGCGACCTGCCGATGTGGAGCTGGGTGTCCGGTGCCGTCGGCGCGCTGGCGCTGGCGCGCGCGTGGTGGCGCTGAAGCCTGTTGATCGAGGGTCGGCGGCATCACGCGCCGCCGACCAGCCACGGCTCTACCAGTGGTAGCCCAGGCCCAGGTGCGACTGCACGCTCTGGAAGCGGTCCAGGCGCGTCCTGTGCCAGGTCTTGCCAATGCCCATGTCCAGCACCAGATGCTCCCCCAGCGGCTGGCTGCGGCGCAGGAAGGCACGACGTGCATCGTGTTCGCGCAGCAGCAGCGGATCGGAATCGGCGGTGTAGCCGGAAGTACCGCTGCCCAGCCACAGCTGGGTCGAACCACCGCCCTGCGCATCCTTCAGGCGTAGTGACAGCGTGGTGCCATGGCCGTCGGGCCCATTGGACTGGCGATGCCGCTCGTGGCGCAGTGAGGTGGTCACGCGCGGGAAGTAGTGCGAGGCACCTACCGACCAGCCACTCACGTATGCGCCGGCATGGTACTGGGCGTACTTGCCGCCCACGCTCAGCACGGTCTGCGGTGCCACCTTCCACTGGAAGTCCTGGTTGAGCTGGCGGTTGACGAATACCGGGTCATCGTTGGAGGCGGTGAAGGCGGTGCGGGTCGAAAAGCGTTGACTCCAGCGCTGGTGCAGGGAGCCCTGCACCCGATTGCCGCTGAAGCGCTTGCTGCCGTAGTCGCGTTCACCATGGGCCAGGCCCAGATGCCAGCGGCTGTCACCGCTGCGACCGGCCACATCCACGGTCTGTACGTCGCGCTTGCCAAAGCCATCGGTGTAGTCGGCATGATCCAGCTGCACCGAGACCCGGTCGATGCCGGCATGGGCGCTGGACACAGCCAGCAGCAGGGCGCACGGCAGTGCGCCACGGATGATCAATCGCATGGGGTTACTCCAGGGGTTGGGAATGCAGCGACTGCAGCAGCCGGTAGCGACCGGGCGGCAGGTTTCGTTCCACGGTGATGCGCGGGCCGAACTGGCTGCCCGGGGCGACGATGCGACCGGGCAGGATGATCACGCCGACGCCCAGCGCGGCACCTTCGCCGATCCAGGCGCCGAGCTTGTCGCGCTGGCTGTCGATGACGGTGTCGCCGATGTGGACGGTGACCGTTGCGCCATCCAGGCGATGGTTGCTGGTACGCACCAGCGCGCCCAGGTAGGCACGGGCGTCGACGCGGCTGTCGGCGATGAAGCACTGCGGGCCGATGCAGGCGCCGTCGCCGATCAGTGCGTTCTTCAGTTCACTGGCAAAGCCGATGCGCACACCGTCACCGATGTGCAGCGGACCGCGCAGCAGTGCGTTGTTGCCGATCAGGCAGTCGCGGCCGATCGATACCGGCCCCTGCAGCTGGGCGCCGTCGCAGATGCGGCTGCCAGCGCCGATCCGCACCTCGCCCCGCACGATCGCACGCGGCGAAACCTGGGCGCTGGAATCGACGTGGGGTGGCAGCGTCGATAGCGCGTCGGCCATGGCGGCGAGGTCATTCCACCACATGCGGATACCTGGTCGGCTTGTCGCGTGCCGGCTCGCGGCCGGTAAACAGCCCGGCCACGCCATGCATCAGCCAGATCGCATAGGCGAGCAGCACGTACAGCATCGAGAACGCGGCGGCAGGGACCAGCGACGCGCGGCGGTGGTGGATCGCACTGATCACCGCCAGCAACATGACGATGCCGATCCAGAACAACGGCATCACCGACAGGGCGAGGCCACCCGGCCCATGCAGCTGGGCCGCACCGAACCAGACCTGCAGCGTCAGCACGATGCCGGCAAGGGCAAGCAGCATCATCGGCAGGATGCTGAACACGCCGAAGCGGGTCAGCAGCAGGCCGCGATGCAGGCGCATGCATACCGCATAGCCGACGATCCAGCGTCGCCAGCGCCGCCATTCCTCCACCAGCGTGTTGCATTCCTGCGGGTAGACCACGCAGCGCACGCTCTGGCGGACACGGTAGCCCTGCGCGACCAGCGACCAGGACATGTCCAGGTCTTCGACGCGGGTACGGTCGGAGAAACCGACCTTGCGCAGCACCGAGGTGCGGAACAGGCCACACGAGCCGGAGACGATGAACGGTGCGCCGCCCAGCCATTGCTGGAAGCTGCGCTTGATGACGATCATCGGCAGCTTCAGGCTGGCGCGCACATGCGGCAGGAAGCCGGCACCCTGCAGGCTGGACGAGGGTACGCCACCGACCGCATCGGCACCGCGCTCGATCTCGTCCAGCAGGTGGCCCAGGCCATGGCCGCGCGGATCGATGTGGGTGTCGGCGTCGGTCAGGAACACCTGCTCGGCGGTGGCGTGCCGCAGGCCATGCATCAGCGCGCCGCCCTTGCCGGTGTTGACCTGGTGCACGGCCACGAGGCGCCCGGGCCAGCGCGCCTGCAGCGCATCAAGTACCTGGGCGGTGTTGTCGGTGGAACCGTCGTTCACGCAGATCACCCGTGCCACGTAGGGGTTCTGCAGCAGGCCGGTCAACGAGCGCTCCAGGCACGGCGCTTCGTTGTAGGCCGGCACGATCGCATCGATGCTGTACAGGCGCGTGCTGGGGCGACGCGAGGCCTGCACGCACACACGCACCAGGATGAAGGCACACATGGCCAGGAACAGCAGCGTTTTCATCACAGCACCAGCCGGTAGGGCACGAAGCCCTCACTGGGGCCGATGCCGATCTGCTGGCCGCGGAACTGCGCGTGGCAGCGCAGGTGGTCCTCCTGCATGTAGTGGCGATCGCCCTGGCTGGCATGCTCGCGCAATGCGTGGATCTTCAGGTCCAGTTGTGCGCTGATGTCCTCGAACACCTGCGGTGCGAACTGCGGCAGGGTGCTGGGGCTCTCGTAGCAGAGGATCTGCGGGATGCTGCGGCAGGCGATGATTGACGCTTCATGGACGGTGCGATGGTCCTGGTGGTGGTCTTCGCCGCACATCGTGTAGACGCGATGCGGTGCGATCTGCGCGCAGGCCTGCTCGATCACCGCGACGATGTCGTTGCGGCAGGCAGGAAAGCGCGTATCCGGGAAATCCTGCTGGATCACCTCGGTCACACCCAGGCGGCGCAACGCGCGGTGGGATTCGTCGCTGCGGTCGATGCCGGCATGGCAGCCACGGCCACCACGGCTGAGCACCAGCGCATGGATGCGTGCACCGTCGCGGGCCAGCTTGGCCAGGCTGCCGCCGCAACCGAGTTCGATGTCGTCGGGGTGGGCGCCGATTGCCAGAATGTCGAGAACCATGGCCGTGTCCTTGCGGAAACCAATGAGGGCCGCGGGCCGGTGGACCATCCCGCGTGAAGAAGGCGGGAACTATCGCAACCTCATCGGAGTACAGGCTTAAGAGAAGTACGAAATGTGGCCGGACAGGCCACAATGCTCACCCTTGCTGTGGCAAATGAAAGAAGCAATGACGATGCAGCTTTCGGAATTGAAGAACGAACTGGCACGCTTCGGTGCTGAAAACGACGCGCATGAAACCGAGCGCGCTCGGCGCATGCTCAACATCACGCCGGACACCGGTGAATTCCTGTCGGTGCTGGTGCGTTTCGGCAATGCGCGCCGGGTGCTGGAGATCGGCACCTCCAACGGTTATTCCACGCTGTGGATTGCCGAAGCCGCAGCCGCCATCGACGGCCACGTGACCACACTGGAATACGCCGCGGACAAGGTGGCGATGGCGCGTGACACCTTCGCGCGCAGTGGCCTTGCCGATCGCATCACGCTGGTCCACGGCGATGCCGGGCAGTGGCTGGCACAGGCCGCCGATGCCAGCATTGACCTGCTGTTCCTCGATTCGGACCGCGAACAGTACGCCGGCTGGTGGCCGCAGCTGCGCCGTGTGCTGCGGCGGGGGGGCCTGCTGGTGGTGGACAACGCCACCTCGCACGCCGCGCAGATGGAACCGTTGCGCGCGTTGCTGGATGCCGATCCGGACTTCGGCACCAGCCTGGTGCCGGTGGGCAACGGCGAGCTTCTGGCCGTGCGCAACGCTTGACCGCCGCGCCACCAACCCGGGGTCAGATCCCTTTTCCGCAGGAAAAGGGATCTGACCCCGATCAGGGCGCCCGTATAATCCTGCGGTGAGCACCGAACCTGACACCCTCGCCGCGGTCGAGACCGAAACCGTGCCCCTGCAGCTGCTGCACCTGGACGAGCGCCTGGCCGTGGTCAACAAGCCCGCCGGGCTGATGGTCCACGACAGCAAGCTGGCCCGTGGCGAAGATGATTTCCTGGCCGACCGCCTGCGCGAGCAGCTGGGCCGCCCGATCTTCCTCGTGCACCGCCTGGACCGGGCCACCAGCGGCTGCCTGCTGCTGGCCTTCGACCGCGAGACCGCCAGTGCGCTGGGCAAGGCGTTGATGGGGGGTGAAGTGGCCAAGGACTACCTGACGGTCTGCCGGGGCTGGCCGGCCGAGCTGTCCTGGCGGGTGGACCATGACCTGGACGGCGGGCCGGGCAAGCCGGTGAAGAAGCCGGCGGTCACCGACTTCCAGCGCCTGGCCACCGGCGAGCTGTCGGTGCCGGTGGGTGAGTTCAGCAGTTCGCGCTACGCGCTGCTGCGCTGCCAGCCGCAGACCGGGCGCTTCCGGCAGATCCGCCGGCACCTCAAGCACCTGTCGCACCACATGATCGGCGACACCAGCCACGGCGATGGCCGCCACAACCGCATCTTCCGCATGCAGGGCGTGCACCGCATGCTGCTGCACGCCGAGCGCCTGCGCTTCCCGCACCCGGACGGTGGCAGCGTGGATGTCAGTGCGCCGCTGGATCGCGAGTTCCAGAAGGCGCTGGACCTGTTCGGCTGGCAGGTGGACGACGCCTGATGCTGCTGCGGTAAGCCGAGCGTGGGCTCGGCTCTACAGCCAGCGGCCGGGCGTGGCCCGGCGCACCCCGTTATTTCTTTTCCGGCTCGTTGACGATCGCTTCCAGGTCCTTCTGCAGATCCGCGAACAGCGGCTGCATGCGCGCCTGGATCGCCACCATCACGTTCTGCATCAGCGCCGGGGTCTTGTCCAGCAGGCTCTGGCCGGCCGCGCTCTCGTAGAACTCGGCCATTGCCAGCACGTCTTCCTTGCTGAAGGTCTTCTTGTACAGGTCCACGTACATGGGCCGCAGCTGTTGCCACGACATCGCCTGGCGCAGGGTCTGGCTGGTCCGGGCCTGGATCCGCTTCAGCTGTTCCTGCTGCTGGGCGGTGAGCTGGCGCTGCGCGGCCACCTGCTGGAACTGCTGCTGCTGCATGGCTTCGATCTGCGGCACCATGGTGTCGATCATGCTCTGCGCGCGCGAGGCCGACAGCAGGCGGTTGATGTCGCCGTCGGTCGGCGGGGCGGCCAGGGCCGGAACGCTGGCCACGGCCAGCGCCAGCAGCAGGGCGGCGCGGCGCAGCAGGGACGGCAGGGCGGGTGTGGAGCGGGTCATGCGGGGCTTCCTGCGGTACATGGGACCGCCAGCATACCCGCAGCCCAGGCGAAGGCGGCGTGTTCGGTGCCTGATCGGCGGCATACGGGGCGCGATGGCGTACTTCACCACGTGCCTGCCGCTACAATGCGCGGATGGGCAGTGGACCGGTCACCATCAGCGCGCAGCTTGAAATCCCCGACGGCGAGATCGTCGAGCGGTTCGTGCGCGCCAGTGGCGCCGGCGGCCAGAACGTCAACAAGGTGTCCACCGCGGTGGAACTGCGTTTCGACGTGGCCAACTCGCCCTCGTTGCCCGAACCGTTGCGCGCGCGCCTGCTGGCGCGGCGTGACCGGCGCATGACCGGCGAAGGCGTGCTGGTCATCGACGCGCAACGATTCCGCACCCAGGATCGCAATCGCGAGGATGCGCGCGAGCGGCTGGCGGCCTTCATCCAGGCCGGGCTGAGCGTGCCCAAACCGCGCAAGGCCACCAAGCCGACCCTCGGGTCGAAACTGCGTCGTCTGGACGCCAAACGCGGGCGCGCGCAGATCAAGCGCGGGCGCTCATCACGTGACTGGGAGTGATTGCTTGAACAACCCGACTTCGTTGCTGCCGGCCGTGCCGCCGCAGATGCCGCAGGTCAAACCCAACGCCTTCCTGCGCTGGCTGGCGCGCTGCACCCTGCGCATGGGCGGCTGGAAGGTGACCGGCACCCTGCCGGACATCCCCAGGCTGGTCTTCATCATCGCCCCGCATTCGTCCAACTGGGACGGGCTGTGGGGCATGGCGGCGAAGATCGCGCTGGGCATGAAGGTGAAGGTGCTGGGCAAGGCCTCGCTGTTCTGGTGGCCGCTGGGCCCGCTGCTGCACAAGCTGGGCGTGATCCCGCTCGATCGCAGCTCGCCGCAGGGCACCGTCGGCCAGGCCGTGGACCTGCTGCGCAACAACGAGAAGATGTGGTTCGCCATCACGCCCGAGGGCACCCGCAAGGCGGTGAAGGACTGGAAGGCCGGTTTCCTGAAGATCGCCCGGATGGCTGACGTGCCGATCTTGGCGGCGTATTTCCACTATCCGGAAAAGACCATCGGCATCGGTCCGCTGTTCACCCCGAGCGGCGACGATGTGGCCGACATGGCTGCCATCCGCGAGTTCTACCGGCCCTGGATCGGCAAGACCCGCGGCACGGTCTGAGCCGGTTGCAGGCCGCCGCATAGACGCCACGTCCGGCACATGCCGGGCGAGCGCGACAGGAGTAGGGTGGAGGGCTGGTATCCATACCGTCTGCCCAAGGAGCGTTTTACATGTCGCGTACCGTAGTCCTGGCCGCCGCCATCAGCCTGGCGCTGGCGGCCTGTTCCGGCAAGGAGTCCACCCCCGTGTCCGATGCCCAGAAGACCCCGGCCCAGCAGCCGGCCGAAGCCTCCACCAATCCGCTGCTGAGCGCGAGCACGCTGCCGTTCCAGGCACCGCCGTTCGACAAGATCAAGGACAGCGACTACCTGCCGGCGTTTGAAGAAGGCATGCGCCAGCACCTGGCCGACGTGCGCAGGATCGCCGACAGCAGCGAGCCGGCCACCTTCGACAACACCATCGTGGCGATGGAGCGCAGCGGCGAGACCCTGACCCGCGTGTCGCGCATCTTCTTCGGCCTGGTCCAGGCCGATACCAACGATGCGCGCCAGAAGATCCAGGAAGAAGTGGCGCCGAAGCTGGCCGCGCACCAGGACGAGATCAACCTCGATCCGAAGCTGTTCGCGCGCGTGAAGTCGCTGTACGACCAGCGTGACACGCTGGAACTGGACCCGGTGCAGAAGCGCCTGGTCGAGCACTACTACGACGGCCTGGTGCGCGCCGGTGCGCAGCTGTCCGACGCTGACAAGGCGACCCTGCGCAAGCTCAACGTGGAAGAGACCACGCTCTCCACCCAGTTCCATACCCGCCTGGTGGCCGCCACCGCCGCTGCGGCCGTCGTCGTCGACGACAAGGCCAAGCTGGCCGGCCTGGACGAGGGCGCTATCAACAACGCTGCGGCCGCCGCCAAGGACCGCAAGCTGGATGGCAAGTTCCTGCTGCCGCTGCAGAACACCACCCAGCAGCCGGTGCTCGGCTCGCTGAGCGACCGCGATCAGCGCGCCGCCGTGCTGAAGGCTTCGGAAACCCGCGCCGAGCGCGGCGATGCCAACGACACCCGGCAGACCGTGCAGCGCCTGGCCCAGCTGCGTGCGCAGAAGGCCAAGCTGCTCGGCTTTGACACCTTCGCCGACTACCAGCTGGGCGACCAGATGGCCAAGACCCCGGCTGCCGCGCTCAAGCTGCTGACCGACACCGTGCCGGCCGCCACTGCCAAGGCGCGTGCCGAAGCCGGTGAGATCCAGAAAGTCATCGACGCGCAGAAGGGCGGATTCCAGGTCGCCGCTTCGGACTGGGACTTCTACGCCGAGCAGGTGCGCAAGGCCAAGTACGATCTGGACGAGTCGCAGATCAAGCCGTACTTCGAACTGGACAACGTGCTGCAGAACGGCGTCTTCTACGCCGCCACCCAGCTGTACGGCATCACCTTCAAGCCGCGCACCGACATTCCGACCTACAACCCGGACATGAAGGTGTACGAAGTGTTCGACAAGGACGGCACCTCGCTGGCGCTGTTCTACACCGACTACTTCAAGCGTGACAGCAAGTCCGGTGGCGCCTGGATGGACGTGTTCGTCGAACAGGACGGCCTGACCGGTGCCAAGCCGGTGGTCTACAACGTCTGCAACTTCACCAAGCCGGCCGCCGGCCAGCCTGCGCTGATCAGCTTCGACGACGTCACCACCATGTTCCATGAGTTCGGCCATGCGCTGCACGGCATGTTCTCGAACGTGAAGTACCCGTCGATCGCCGGCACCGCGACCTCGCGCGACTTCGTCGAGTTCCCGTCGCAGTTCAACGAGCACTGGGCGCTGGACCCGAAGGTGTTCGCCAACTACGCCAAGCACTACAAGACCGGCGAGGCGATGCCGCAGGAGCTGGTCGACAAGATCCTCAAGGCACGCAGCTTCAACCAGGGCTACGCGACGACCGAGTACCTGTCGGCCGCGCTGCTGGACCTGGCCTGGCACACGCAGAAGGCCGACGCGCCGCTGCAGGATGTCGGCGCCTTTGAAGCCAGCGCGCTGAAGAAGTTCAAGGTCGACCTGCCGCAGGTGCCGCCGCGTTACCGCACCACCTACTTCGACCACATCTGGGGTGGTGGCTACTCGGCCGGTTACTACGCCTACTTCTGGGCCGAAGTGCTCGACCACGATGCCTACCAGTGGTTCACCGAGCACGGTGGCCTGACGGCGGCCAATGGCCAGGAGTTCCGCGACAAGATCCTCTCGCGCGGCAACAGCGTGGAGCTGTCGACCCTGTACCGCGATTTCCGCGGCAAGGACCCGTCGGTGGAACCGCTGCTGAAGTTCCGCGGGCTGAAATAAGAAAGCGAAAACGGCGGGGGCAACCCCGCCGTTTTTCTTTCTGTAGCGTCGAGCCATGCTCGACGTTCTTCTGTAGAGCCGAGCCCACGCTCGGCTGATGGTTCCTGGAAAGGCAGCCGAGCATGGGCTCGGCTCTACAAACAGCGTTACGTTCCCACGTGCACCCGGTTGGCCTGCTCGGCCAGGCCCAGGTGATCCAGCGCGATATCCAGCGCCAGCACGTAGCTCTGCGCGCCGTAGCCGGCGGCGATGCCCAGGCGCTGGCCGACACCAGCCGGCAGGCACGGCTCGGCTACCGCGCCGTCGTCATGCACTTCCACATAGGCGTTGTGCAGGTAGGGCAGCAGGCGCTGCAGGCGCAGGCTGTTGGCACACGCGCCCGGATCGAGCAGGGTCACCTCGCCGCGGCTGTGATCGGCCACACGCAGCGCATCGAGCAGTTCCTGTTCCGAACCACAGGCACGGATCGCCACGCTGGTGCCGGCGTCGATCGCACGATGCACCAGTGACTTCAGGACCGGTGCCGGCAGCGGCATCGCGGTGCGGATCAGGGCGCCGGCCGCTTCCGGGCCACGGATGATGAAGATCGACATGGCTCAGCCCTCCTGTGCCAGGCGGCGGCCGACAATGGCCAGCGACAACGGGTAGCCGGCCTGCTGGCTGCGCTGGTCGACCACCACGGCGGCGGGACCGTGCTGCAGGCGCAGGCGTGCCTCCAGACCGGGTTCGCTGGGGGCCTGCAGTTCGATGTACTGCGCCGGCAGCCGTTCCAGCGCCGCCTGCAGCGCGCCACCTTCGGCCTGCCATTGCGCCTCGTCAGCGGTACCGACATCCAGCAGTACCCAGTCGGCCGAGCGCGCCTGCGGCTGGCACAGGCACTGGCGTACCTCGGACAGGCTGGCGCAGTCGCTGCACAGCACGCGATGGCCGGCCAGCTGCGCCGGCAGTTGGGGACGCGGTGCCGACGAAGAGGCGTGGCGGATCACCAGGAGGGTCATACAACACCTTGCGGAATGCGCCCTGCGGCGCGGTGGGCACACGATGCGCGCGCTGGCCGTAAAGGTGCGATGCCCGCGGCCGGTCCCGCGCGTAAAACCTGCGTAACCCTTCCTGTAGAGCCGAGCCTGCGCTCGGCTGCTCTGCGCCCCAGTCGGGCAACCTCGACGCTACAAGGAACAAGCCGAGCGTGGGCTCGGCTCTACCGGATCGCGTCGCGGGAACCTCTCCCGCCTGGATGTGGTCTGATGCAGCTACCACCTACCCGGAGCCTGTCATGGATGCTGCTGCCCGTCCTCCCTTGTCCGAACGCGCGCTGGTCTGGCTGAAGAAGGAAGCATTGCCGCTGCTGGTGATGCTCGGCCTGCTCGCCGCCGCCCGCGATACCCTCGCCAACCACTACGTGGTGCCGAGTGGCTCGATGCAGCCGACCCTGCAGCCGGGCGACCGGGTGGTGGTGGACATGCGCGCCTACGGCCTGCGCCTGCCGTTCACCGGCAAGGAACTGATGGCCACCGGCGTCCCGCAGCGCGGTGAAGTGGCGGTGTTCGATTCACCGGCCGACGGCACCCGCCTGATCAAGCGCGTGGCGGCGGTGGCCGGTGACCACGTGCAGATGCGCGAGGGCCATCTGAGCATCAACGGCCAGCCGCTGCAGATCGCCGATCTGCAGGACGTGGAAGCCTTCGGCGAGCGCCGTGCCCGCCTCGACCTGGACATGGGCGGCGGTCCGGACATCGCCGATCTGGTGGTGCCGGCCGGCAAGGTGCTGGTGCTGGGTGACCACCGCGGCAACAGCTTCGACGGCCGCTTCTTCGGCTTCGTCGACGCCGACAAGGTCTACGGCCGTGCGGTGGCGGTGTACTACCGCCGCGGCGACGGTTTCGAGTGGCAGCGCCTGTAAGCTGAATTGATACTTCTTGAGTATCAATCCTGACTTATCAGGTTATGGATCGACTGGATCGACAGGCCTAGTCTGAGGCCCGTTCCCTCCCATGCCCGGCCGCCCCACCGGCCCTTCGATCCCATGACTGGCGAAACCGCGGCGGCCGTCGAGCGCCGCCCCCCCACTGTCGATCCCATCGCCGAGACCCGCATCCAGCAGGGCACGCCGGCCTTCCGCCGCACCGCGCTGGCACTGTTCCTGGCCGGCTTCTCCACCTTCGGCCTGCTGTACACCGTGCAGCCGCTGCTGCCCGAGTTCAGCCGCCACTTCGGCGTGTCCGCCGCAGGCAGCGCGATGTCGTTGTCGCTGACCACCGGCACGCTGGCGGTGGCGATGCTGTTGGCCGGCCTGCTGTCCGATGCGGTCGGCCGTCGCCCGTTGATGATCGTTGCGCTGCTGGCGTCGGCCATGCTGTCGCTGAGCACGGCGCTGGTGGACGACTGGACCACGCTGCTGGTGCTGCGCACCCTGCTTGGCCTGGCCCTGAGCGGCGTGCCGGCGGTGGCGATGACCTACCTGGTCGAGGAGATGGACAGCCGCGCGCTGGGCCTGGCGATGGGCCTGTACATCGGCGGCAACGCCATCGGTGGCATGAGCGGGCGCCTGCTGGCCGGCATCATCGCCGATCACTGGGGCTGGCGCTGGGGCATCGGCGTGGTCTCGATCATCGCCATCGCCAGTACCGTGCTGCTGTGGCTGCAGCTGCCGCCGTCGCGCCATTTCAGCGCGCGACGCGATGGCCTGCGCGAGTTGCCGTCGCGCTGGCGCACGCTGTTCGCCGACCGGGGCCTGCCGTGGCTGTTCGCCACCTCGTTCGTGCTGATGGGCGTGTTCGTCACCCTCTACAACTACCTGGGCTATCACCTGCTGGCGCCGCCGTACCACCTCAGCCAGACCGTGGTCGGGCTGATCTTCAGCGTCTACCTGGTGGGCACCTTCAGTTCGGCGTGGATGGGCCAGCAGGCTACGCGGTACGGGCGCGGCCGCATCCTGTCGATCTCGTTCGCGCTGATCGGCGCCGGCATCGCGCTGCTGGCGATGCCGTGGCTGAGCACGATGGCACTGGGCATCGCGCTGGTGACCTTCGGCTTCTTCGGTGGCCACTCGGTGGCCAGCAGCTGGGTCGGCAGCCGTGCCGGTACGATGCGCGCGGAAGCGTCGGCGCTGTACCTGTTCGCCTACTACCTGGGCTCCAGCGTGCTGGGCGGGGTGGGTGGCCTAGCCTACGCGGCCTGGGACTGGCTGGGCGTGTGCGCGTTCGCTGCCGTGCTGACCCTGATCGGGGGCGGCATCGTCTGGGCGCTGCAGCAGCGCGCGCCGCAGCCGGTCACGGCCTGACGCCAGCCTCGCGTTCCGCACGGGCGCGGCGTTGCTCTGGTAGATGCCGACCTTGGTCGGCGCTCTGGCACGGCAGCCAACCAAGGTTGGCGTCTACCAAACCTAAGTGGGTGGCACTTCACCCTTCGGCGAACGCCCCGCGCAACAGCCCGGCGAAGTTGCGGATCAGCGGCGTCACCCCCTCGCGGTGCCATGCCAGCTGCACCTCCGAATGCGCACCGGCATCGGCCAGCGCCACGAAGCGCGCGCCTTCCACGCGGATGTGATCGCAGGACGAGGGCAGGATCGCCGCACCCAGGCCTGCAGCCGCAAGACTGATCAATGTCGATGCCTCACCGGCTTCCTGCACGATGCGCGGCGTGAACCCGGCGGCCGCGCACAGCGCGATCATGTGGTCATGGATGCCCGCGCCCGCGCTGCGGCGAAATGCCACGAACGGCTCCTGCGCGAAGTCGCGTAGCGACAACGTGCCCTGCTTCGACAGCCTGCGCAGGGCAGGGTGGTCGGCATGCACGATCAACGCCAGTGGATCGACGAACAGGCTGTGCGCCACCAGCTCCGGCGGCAATGCGCGCTTGCGGATGATGCCCACGTCCAGTGAACCGTCGAGCAGCGCATCGATCTGCTGCAGCGTGTTCATTTCGCTCAGCTGCAGCCGCACCTGTGGGTACTGCTGGCGGTAGCGCAGGATCGAACGCGGAATCTGCGGCGACAGCGGCGTGGCCCGGGTCAGGCCGATACGCAGTTCGCCCTGCTCGCCGCGCTGCGCGCGCTGTACCTCGTCCACCGCGGTTTCCACCTGCTGCACGATGGCCCGTGCGCGCTCCTGCAGCAGCTCACCCGCAGGCGTCAGCTGCACACGACGATGGCTGCGCACGAACAGGCGCGCCCCGATCAGGTCTTCCAGCTGGCGGATCTGCTGGCTGAGCGGCGGTTGCGACATGCCCAGCCGCTCCGCCGCCTGGCCGAAGTGCAGCGTATCGGCAACGGCGAGGAAGTAACGCAGGTGGCGGAGTTCGATGGACATGCGCCCAGTCTATGCATCGCCAGCCACAAATGGGGTCAGATCCGTTTTCCTGCGGAAAACGGATCTGACCCCGGTCACCCGTCATCCACGCATGGCGTGGATCTACCGTGTCGACCAAGGTCGACACCCACCAACAGCAGCGACCAACTGTCAGAGGCGGGGCGGTGTGGGTGGGCAGGACCGTTGGCGCCATGGATGGCGCCATCGAGCCCCCAAGGAGGGGTTCACGGCGTGTCCTGCCCACCCACACCGCCCCGCCATCTACGGAATGCCCGCTTTTGACGTTGCCGTTGACGTTGATTCGGCAGGTGCAGGGCGCAGCCCTGCCGAACACCCCTCACCGCTCCGAATGCCCGCTCTGGTCGTAATCGCGCGGACTGAACAACTCCGGCTGGATCAGCTCGATGAACGCGCGCGCCTGCGCCGACAGCGCCTTGCCCCGGCGCACGATCACCCCGTAACTGCGCTCGGGGAACCAGCGCTTCATCGACCGCGCCGCCAACCGCTCGCGGTCGGCCTCGTGCAGGCACAGCGCCGGCACGATGGAAATGCCCATGCCCATCGCCACGTACTGCTTGATCACCTCCCAGCCGCCCACTTCCAGTGCCACGGTGTAGGCGATGCGGTGGCGCTGGAACACCTGGTCAACCAGCCGGTAGGTGATCTGCCGCTTCGGCGGCAGCACCAGCGGGTAGCGCGCGATGTCGGCCAGCTCCAGCTCGCCGCCACTGGCCAGCGGATGGTCGTGCGGCGCGATCAGTACCTGCTCGAAGCGGTAGGCCGGGGCGTAGGTCAGGTCGGCCGGTACATCGGTCATCGAACCGATCGCCAGGTCGGCGGCGTCCTCGCGCAGCAGGTCGGTGCCATCGGCGCTGATCGCGTTGTGCAGGGTCAGGCGCACGTCCGGGTGGTGCAGGCGGAAGCGCTCGACGATCTTCGGCAGCAGGTACAGGATCGTCGAGCTGTTGGCGGCGATGTTCAGCTCGCCCGCATCCAGGCCGCGCACCTTGTCGCGGAAGCGCGCCTCCAGCCCGTCCAGGTTCTCCACCAGCGGCTGCGCCATCTCGTACAGCAGCTGGCCCTCGCGGCTGGGTACCAGGCGGCGCCCACTGCGCTCGAACAACGGCACCCCCAGTTCCCGTTCCAGGGCCTGCAACTGCAGGCTGATGGCTGGCTGGCTGACGAAAAGTGCCTCAGCCGCCCGTGAGACCGAGCCCAGGCGCACCGTCTGGCAGAACGCACGCAATGGCTTCAGCCGGTCGGATTTGTAGGAAAAACGCGGACTTGGCGGGGTGCGTGTGCTCATCGCGTCACAAGTATTAGCACAACTTATGTAGAACATTGCAAAAACTGTTTTGCCAAATACTCCGGCCCAGCGGCACCGTGGAGACGTTCCCCCACCGCTGGAGTCGCCCCATGTCCGCCGTCGCTTCCGCTGTTCCCACCCCTGCCAGCAAGGCTACCCCCGGCATCGCCCTGGCGACCCGCGTGGCCGGCCAGGACACCCTGCTGCCGGCGCCGCTGCTGGCCCTGCTGGTGTCGCTGCACCGTGCGGTGGAACCGGGCCGGCAGGCACGACTGCAGGCGCGCCGCGAGCGCCAGGCGTTCTTCGACCAGGGCGGCCTGCCGGACTTCCGCGAAGACACCACCGCGATCCGCAACGGCGACTGGCGCGTTGCCCCGCTGCCGGCCGCGCTGCAGGACCGCCGCGTCGAGATCACCGGCCCCACCGACCCGAAGATGGTCATCAACGCGCTGAACTCCGGCGCCAAGGTGTTCATGGCCGACTTCGAGGATTCGACCTCGCCGACCTGGCGCAACCTGCTGGCCGGGCAGCAGTCGCTGGCCGCCGCGGTGCGTGGCGATCTCGACTACACCGCCCCCAATGGCAAGCACTACACGCTGCGCCCGCATGACGAGCAGGCGGTGCTGATCGTGCGCCCACGTGGCTGGCACCTGGACGAAAAGCACGTGCGCATCGATGGCCAGTTCATCGCCGGCGGCCTGTTCGACGCGGCGGTGTTCGCCTTCCACAACGCCCGCACCCTGCAGGCGAAGGACCGCGGCCCGTACTTCTACCTGCCCAAGCTGCAGAGCATGGAAGAGGCGGCGCTGTGGGAAACCGCGCTGTCGCACATCGAAGGCATGCTCGGCCTGCCGCACGGCCAGATCAAGGTGACCGTGCTGATCGAAACGCTGCCGGCGGTGTTCGAGATGGATGAGATCCTGCACGCGCTGCGTGACCGCATCGTCGGCCTGAACTGTGGGCGCTGGGACTACATCTTCTCGTACCTGAAGACCTTCCGACGCCACGCCGACCGCGTGCTGCCCGAGCGCGGCCAGGTGACCATGACCCAGTCGTTCCTGAAGGCCTATTCGGAACTGCTGATCCAGACCTGCCATCGCCGTGGTGCACATGCGATGGGCGGCATGGCCGCGCAGATTCCGATCAACAACGATGCCGCCGCCAACGAACAGGCGATGGCCCGCGTGCGCGCTGACAAGCTGCGCGAAGTGACCGCCGGCCACGACGGCACCTGGGTTGCGCATCCGGCGCTGATTCCGGTGGCGATGGCGATCTTCGACGAACACATGCCCGGTGCGAACCAGCACAGCGTGCTGCGCCAGGATGTGTGCGTCGGCCGCGACGAACTGATCGCACGGCCGCCCGGCACCATCACCCGCGCCGGCTTCGAAGGCAACGTGGAAGTCTGCGTGCGCTACCTGGCGGCATGGCTGGATGGCAACGGCTGCGTGCCGATCCACCACCTGATGGAGGACGCGGCCACCGCCGAGATCAGCCGCAGCCAGTTGTGGCAGTGGCTGCATACGCCGGGCCAGCAGCTGGACGATGGCACCGCCATCGACCTGGCACTGCTGGATGCCACGCTGGCACAGCTGCCGGCACGGCTGGGTGACACCGCCACGCTGCCCGGTGGCGCACGCATCGGCGAGGCCATCGCCCTGCTCGGCGAACTGAGCCGCAGCGACGAACTGACCGATTTCCTGACCCTGCCGGCCTACGCGCGCATCGACTGATCGCCGCCCGCGTTTCCCGCCGTTTCCCTCCCCGCTGCACGCACGAACCGAACTGGAGAAAGACATGAGCACGCTGCCCACTGCCGAACAGATCCAGCACGACTGGGATACCAACCCGCGCTGGGAAGGCATCCAGCGCAACTACAGCGCCGCCGACGTGGTGCGCCTGCGCGGCACCGTCCACATCGAGCATTCGCTGGCCCGCCTGGGTGCGGAGAAGCTGTGGGCGTCGCTGCATGAGCGCGAGTTCGTCAACGCGCTGGGTGCATTGACCGGCAACCAGGCCATGCAGCAGGTCAAGGCGGGCCTGAAGGCGATCTACCTGTCCGGTTGGCAGGTGGCGGCCGACGCCAACCTGGCCGGGCAGATGTATCCGGACCAGTCGCTGTACCCGGCCGATTCGGTGCCGGCAGTGGTCAAGCGCATCAACAACACGCTGCTGCGCGCCGACCAGCTGCACCACGCCGAAGGCAAGGACGAGATCGATTTCCTGCAGCCGATCGTGGCCGATGCCGAGGCTGGCTTCGGCGGCGTGCTCAACGCCTTCGAACTGATGAAGGCGATGATCGAGGCCGGTGCTGCGGGCGTGCACTTCGAGGACCAGCTGGCCTCGGTGAAGAAGTGCGGCCACATGGGCGGCAAGGTGCTGGTGCCGACCCGCGAGGCGATCGAGAAGCTCAACGCCGCGCGCCTGGCCGCCGATGTGCTGGGCGTGCCGACCCTGCTGGTGGCGCGCACCGATGCCGAAGCGGCTGATCTGCTGACCAGCGACATCGACGGCAACGACAAGCCGTTCACCACCGGTGAGCGCACCGTCGAAGGCTTCTACAAGACCCGCAACGGCCTGGACCAGGCGATCAGCCGCGGCCTGGCCTATGCGCCCTACGCCGACCTGGTGTGGTGCGAGACCGGCAAGCCGGACCTGGAATTCGCACGCAGGTTCGCCGAGGCGATCCACGCGAAGTTCCCGGGCAAGCTGCTGGCCTACAACTGCTCGCCCAGCTTCAACTGGAAGAAGAACCTGGACGACGCCACCATTGCGAAGTTCCAGCGCGAACTGGGCAGCTACGGCTACAAGTTCCAGTTCATCACCCTGGCCGGGTTCCATGCGTTGAACTACGGCATGTTCAATCTGGCCCACGGCTACGCACGCCGCCAGATGAGCGCGTTCGTCGAGTTGCAGGAAGCCGAGTTCGAAGCGGCCGAGCGCGGCTTCACTGCGGTCAAGCACCAGCGCGAGGTCGGTACCGGCTACTTCGATGCGGTGACCCAGGCGATCCAGCAGGGCCAGTCGTCGACCACCGCGCTGACCGGCTCGACCGAGGAAGAACAGTTCCATGGCGGGCGCAGCGAACGCGCGGCGTGATGCGGCGCGCCGCGTGATCCGGTGGTGCCGGCCGCTGGCCGGCAACCCATCGATGTTTCCGAAGCCCATGCAGTTGCCGGCCAGCGGCCGGCACTACCGGGCTCCGGGTGATCAGGGTGGCCAGGGAAGGGCCAGACAACGCCGGCCGGTCGGGGGACCTGCCGGCGTTGTTGTATCGATGCAAGGGCGCAGCACGCGCGGAGCGTCAATCAGGCGCACCCCGGTGCCGGCAACTTGGCCGAAACCCTGTGAAACCCGGCATCGGATTGATCCAGCAGGAGTTTTGCCCGGACACCCGTGACCAGAACGGGCCATCACCGATCTTCACATCAATCAAGATCGGCAGAAGGGTCAAAATGAGATAGGGCGCACACTTTAAAGCGGTGCTATGCTCCGCGGCTCACCAGGGGACGCTGGCGGCGGGTGCAGGGAATGACCGGCAGGGGTGCGGCCGAGAACAGTGATGTGACGACAGGTATCGCCCGGGTGGCGATGGCCGAGATCGTGCACGCTCTGTTGTCCGATGCCGAGGTGGCATTGTTCGCCAGATTCGCCCGCGCATGCAAGCTCCGTGCCGGACAGTGGCTGTTCCAGCGTGGCCACCGCGGCGAGCGCATGTATGTGATCCTCGAAGGCCAGATCGAACTGGACTTCGGCGAGGACCTGGTGATCAAGACGCTCGGGCAGCACGAGTTCTTCGGAGAACTGGGCCTGCTGGTCGGCGACCACCTGCGCAGCGCCAGTGCGCGCGCGCTGGTCGACTGCGATGTGCTGGAGCTGGGCCCGGCCGATTTCCATCGGCTGGTCGAATCCGATCCCGGCCTGGTGGCCTATTTCCTGCGCCGCACGATCATGCGCGTGCTGGCCAACGAACAGGCACTGATCGCACAGCTGCGCCGGCGCAACCACGATCTGGAAACCGCGCTGGACAATCTGTACATCACTACCCATCAGTTGACCCACACCCGTGAGCTGGTGCGTACCGATG
This sequence comes from Stenotrophomonas sp. YJH_SMC_127, assembly GCF_059372445.1. Taxonomy (NCBI): domain Bacteria; kingdom Pseudomonadati; phylum Pseudomonadota; class Gammaproteobacteria; order Lysobacterales; family Lysobacteraceae; genus Stenotrophomonas; species Stenotrophomonas sp. YJH_SMC_127. The sequence continues at coordinate 69,892 of NZ_JCAFVO010000008.1, forward strand.
AACTGACCGGGCTGCACAACCGGCGAGGCCTCACCCTGTACCTGCAGGAGTGCCGCGAGCGGGCCGAGGGGCCGCCGCAGGCGCTGCTGCTGATCGATTGCGACCGCTTCAAGCAGATCAACGACCGCCACGGCCACCAGGCCGGCGACCGCGTGCTGCAGAGCATGGGCAACATCCTGCGCTCGATGGCCGGCGAGCAGGACCTGGCCTGCCGGCTTGGTGGCGATGAGTTCTGCCTGATCCTGCGCCGTGGCAATCACGAGATCGTGCAGCACGCGGCCGAGTTCATCATCAGTGCGGTGCATGGCCTGCTCGAGCGCAGCCATGGCACGCCGCATGTGAGCCTGGTCAGCATCGGCGCCTGCCTGCTGGCGCCGGAGGCAGGCTGGAGCGAGTGGTATGCCTGCGCGGATCGTGCGCTGTACCAGGCCAAGCGCGATGGCGGCAACTGCCTGCGCTGGGCGGATGATCCGGACGGCCAATAGGGAGAGGCAGGCGATGAATGGCGACAACGGAACGTCAGCCCCGCATAGCCCACAGCTGCGCGCCCTGCTGTTCACCGATCTGTGTGATTCGCTGCAGCTGGTCGAGCGGATCGGCGATGTGGCGGCGGCAAGCCTGTTCCAGGAACACGATCGCCTGGTACTGGTGCTGCAGCAGCGCTGGAACGGCCAGCTGATCGATCGCTCCGATGGCTTGTTCATGCTGTTCGAGCGCGCCGTCGACGCACTGGGCTTCGCCCTGGACTACCAGCGCGAACTGCACGCGCTGGGCCAGCAGCGCGCGATTGAACTGCGCGCGCGCGCCGGCCTGCACGTGGGCGACGTGCTGACCTGGGAGAACAGTACCGAGGCGGTCCGTGCCGGTGCCAAGTCGATGGAGGTGGAAGGCCTGGCCAAGCCGATGGCGGCGCGCCTGATGATGCTGGCCCGCCCCGGCCAGATCCTGCTGTCGGCGGTGGCCGAATCGCTGACCCGCCGTGCCACCGATGCACTGGGCGAGCGTGGCACGCGCCTGCTGTGGAAATCGCACGGGCGCTGGCGCTTCAAGGGCGTGCCGGTGGTGCAGGAAGTGATCGAAGTGGGCGAGATCGGTTCGGCGCCGCTGCGCATGCCGCGCGCCAACGCCAAGGCGCGCCGCGACCTGCCGCTGTGGCGGCAACCGCTGGTGCTGGCCGCCGAAGGCCTGATCCTTGCCGCGGCCGTGCTGGGCGGCTGGCTGCTGCTGCGGTCGGAGCCGGCCATTGCCTTCGCCGAACGTGACTGGGTGGTGCTTGGCGATGTCGACAACCTCACCGGCGATCCGATCTTCGATGACTCGATGCGGCACGCGATCCGGATCGCGCTGGAACAGTCGCGCTACGTGAACGTGCTGTCGGAAGGCAAGATCCGCGAAAGCCTGGAAATGGCGCGGCTCTCGGGCGATACCCGGCTCAACCGCGATACCGCAGTCGATGTGGCGGTGCGGGAGGGCGCGCGCGCGGTGCTGCTGCCGACCGTGCGGCAGAAGATCGGTGGCTACGAGCTGGCCATCGATGTTGCCGCACCGGGCAGTGGCCAGGTGATCCAGACCTTCACCGCCACCGCCGATCGATCCGACCAGATGGTGTTCGCCGTGGACGACGTGGTCGGTCGCCTGCGTCGCGGACTGGGCGAGTCGGTGGCCAGCCTGGAGCAATCCCTGCCGCTGCCGCGCGCCTCGACCCAGGACCTGCGCGCACTGCGTGCGTTCGCGCTGGCCGAGAGCGCACTGGGTCAGCGTCGCTTCGAAGAAGCACGCAACCTCTACCAGGCCGCGATCGACATCGATCCCGGTTTTGCCTTGGCCTACATGGGCGTGGCCAAGCTGCATGCGCGCGTCGAGGAAGGGCGGCGCGCGCGCGAAGCCATGCAGCACGCGCTGGACCTGCAGGATCGCCTGCCGCCACGCGAGCGGCTGTACCTGAAGGCCTGGATGGCCGAGCTGGAGCCCGGTGGCTGGCCGCTGGAGCACTGGCGCACGCTGGCCAAGGTCTATCCGGATTCGTTCGCGGGGCTGTCCAACACGTCCTGGTACCTGTTGCAGGCCAACCAGTTCAGCGAGGCCGAACCCTATGCGCGTGCGGCTGCGGTGCCGCAGGATCCGCTGCGCCTGTATCCGCTGGTCCACCTGGTGCGGATACAGATCGCCGCCAACCAGCCGCAGCTTGCGGCCGGGACGCTGGCCCAGGCACAGGTCCTGCGCGGTCGTGATGATGTCGATGAGACCGGCGTGGACGTGCTGGTGGCGCAGGGACAGTATGCGAAGGCCGCGCAGCTGCTGCCGCAGATCCGTGCCACCGATGCCCTGCAGCAGCGCATGAAGCTGCGCGCGCAGCTGCTGCTGGCGGCCGCGCAGCGCGATTGCGCGGCCATGCAGCAGGCGGTACGCGAAGACGCACCGGCGCCGACGCTGGCCGACTTCCAGGTGCAGCAGCGACTGCAGCACGCCAGCGTATCGGCGCTGTGCGGCACGGCGGACCGGACCGGACTGCAGGCCATCGCCGCACTGCTGCAGCCGATGCTGCAGGAGCGCGATGATCCCATGCTGCATGCGCGTGTCCTGCAATGGCTGGCGCTGGTGCACCTGGCCCAGCGCCAGGGCCAGTTCGATCTGGCCAGGCGCTGGCTGGACGAGCAGCGGCCGCTGCTGAGCAGCCTGCGTAGTCCAGTCGCGGAACGCTGGCTGCGCATCGTCAGCGCGGAGGATCAACTGCAGATGCAGCGACCGGATGCCGCCCGCACCCTGATCGAGCCGATGCTCGACGGCAACGAGCCGGTGCAGGCCCACGTGGTGCTGCTGCTCGCGTTGCGTGCGCAGGGCGACGCCGCCGCCGTCCGCCGCCAGCAGGCCTGGCTGGCCCAGCACCGGGGCCGGGCGATTGCCGAGGTCACCGCGCTGCAGGTGTGGCAACCGCTGAACGTGCATGACGTCTCCACGTGGGCGACGCCGGCCACGGCCGGCGCACCGTGATGGTCGGTCAGCCGTCGATGCGTTCGCCGACCTTGCCGGCTTCGAAGCAGAACACCACGGTCATGGCCGCTACCGACCCGGACAGGTGGGCCTGCAGCCCATCACGCACCCGGCTCAGCTCCTCGACCGAGGCCAGGGTGCCGATCTTCATGCAGTCGTTTTCGCCAACGGCACCGTCCAGCCCGATCGAGGCCAGGGCCTTGGCCGGCGAAGCGGTGAAGTGGCTGCGGAACGCTTCGCTGCCGATCAGGTGGTCCAGCAGGGTGCTGGCGTCGGCGGCGGAAAGACGGGGATGGCTCATGGGGATTGTCCGTAGGTGGAGCTACTCGTATCGGCCGCGACAGCCTGCCATTGAGGGCCGCGCTGTGCACGTCGCTAAAGTTGGCCGCGCTGCGGTCGTTGCTGCTATGCCGGCTGTGCGGCACAAGGAAGGAAACCGATGCGCCTGCGCCGCTGCGCCAGCCTGATGTTCGAGCCTCGCGAGGCGGTCACCCTGGACCTGCGCGCGATGCTGGCCGGCCACGCCGAGATGGACAGCCAGATCAGCTGGGTGGCGCTGGCCGCCCACCTGGACCAGCCACTGCCGGTGGACGCCGAGGAGCGCCAGCTGCTGGGCGGGCTCAGCGCGCACCGCTGGAGCGAACCGCCCGCCGATGCCTGCCCGGCCATGCTGGCCCGCCTGGTCGAACAGGGCCTGCTGTTGACCGACCCACCGAGCGAGGTGGGGCACCAGATGCGCGACGAGGCGCTGCGGCGCAGCCAGTGGTGGCCATTGGCTGCGCTGGCCCATCGCCATGCGCGCTGGCAGGCCGTGGACAGCGTGGAGGACATGCGCCGGCAGGGGTTGGACACCGCGGCCGGCCTGCGCCAGCGCCTGGGGCCGCCACCGCCGGTGGTGCAGCCGATGCAGGGCGACTACCAGCCGCTGCCGCGCAGCGAAGAGGCCGCGTTCGATGCACTGCTGGCGCGTCGCACCACCTGCCGCAATTTCGACCCGCAGCGCGCGTTGCCGCTGCCGCTGCTGGCCCAGGTGCTGCAGCGTACGCTGATGGCGCACGCGGTGCAGAAGGTCGAGCGTGATACCGAGTTCCTGAAGAAGAACGTGCCCTCTGGTGGCGGCCTGCATCCTACCGAAGGTTTCCTGCTGGTACAGAACGTGGAAGGGCTGGTACCGGGGCTGTACCACTACCACCCCGTGCAGCACGCGGTACTGCCGTTGCCTTCGCCGCCGGCAGATGCATTGCCTGCGCTGGCACGGCGGATGCTGTCCGGTCAGGAGTGGTTCGCCGATGCACCGGCGCTGCTGGTGCTGGCACCGCGGTACGACCGCTGCTTCTGGAAGTACCGCAATCACGCCAAGGCATATCGTGCGGTGACGCTGGATGTCGGCCACATCTCGCAGCTGCTGTACCTGTGCGCGACCGAGCGTGGCCTGGCGGCATTTGTCACCGCAGCCATCAACGATGCCGATGTCGATCGCGCCTTCGGTTTCGACGGCATCGGACAGAGTGCGATGGCCATCTGCGGCCTGGGCTGGCGCAGTGCCACGCTGGACACGGCCGAATTCGATCCCGCTGGCCGGGTGGTGGCGGGCGACGACCGCTGAGCGGTCGCCGCCCCGGCGTTCACGCCGCTTCGAAGTCCACCAGCACCGCACCATCACCCACCTGGTCGCCGGCCTTGGCGCGGTAACCCTTCACCGTGCCGTCCGCCGGTGCCTGCAGCGTGTGCTCCATCTTCATCGCTTCCAACACCACCAGCGGCGTGCCGCGCTTGACCTCGGTGCCGGCCGCGACCAGTGTCGCGACGATCTTGCCCGGCATCGGCGCCAGCAGGCTGCCGGCATCGGCCACGGCGTGGTCCGATTCGCCCACCAGATCATGCAGGGTGAAGCGGTGCTGGCCATCGGCGCCGAACAGATACAGCTGATCGCCTTCGCGCAGCTGCTGCAGTGACCAGCGACGGCCATCCAACTGCACTGACAAGCGCTGCGCATCGGCCGTGCCGGTCACCTGCACCGGTGCGGCGTCATCGCGCTGCACGCGCCAGCCATCGGCCTGTGCCCACACTCTCAACGTGTGCTTGCGTTCGCCCTGCTGCAGCGGCAGCACGCGCGGTGCCGATGCGCCAAGGCGCCAGCCGTCCTGGGCCTGCCACGGCGAATGCGGGTCGCGCGCGTCGGTGCTGGCACCGGCAGTGCTTGCAACCGCGGCCACGGCGGCCAGCTGCCACAAGGCATCATCCGTGTTGCCCACGGCACTCAATGCCGCCTGTTCGCGTTCGATCAGCGCCGTATCCAGCCTGGCGTGCGCGAACGAATCGGTATTCACCAGGCGGCGCAGGAAGCCGGCGTTGGTGGTCAAGCCCACCACCTGGCAGTCGGCCAGGGCCTGGCTCATGCGGCGCAGCGCGGCGTCGCGGTCCACGTCCCAGACGATCAGCTTGGCGATCATCGGATCGTAGTACGGGGTGATGCTGTCGCCTTCCTCCACGCCGGTATCGACGCGCACGTTGGCCGACGCTGCCGGCAGGCGCAGGCGGCGCAGGGTGCCGGTGGAGGGCAGGAAGCCACGGTCGGCATCCTCGGCGTACAGACGCGCTTCGATCGCGTGGCCGTGGATGGCCAGCTGGTCCTGGCGCAGCGGCAGCGGTTGGCCCGAAGCCACGCGCAGCTGCCACTCCACCAGGTCGGTGCCGGTGATGTATTCGGTGACCGGGTGCTCGACCTGCAGGCGGGTGTTCATTTCCATGAAGTAGAAATCGCCGTCCGGGCCGGCGATGAATTCCACCGTGCCCGCACCCTCATAGCCCACTGCGCGTGCGGCATCGACCGCGGCCTTGCCCATTGCAGCACGACGTTCCGCGCTCATGCCCGGCGCGGGCGCTTCTTCCAGCACCTTCTGGTGGCGGCGCTGCACCGAGCAGTCGCGCTCGAACAGGTAGACCGCCTCACCGTGGCTGTCACCGAACACCTGGATCTCGATATGGCGCGGGCGCTCGACGTACTTCTCGACCAGCACGTGGTCGTTGCCGAACGCCGAGGCCGCCTCGCGCTGGCAGCTGGCCAGCGCATCGACGAAGTCCTCGCTGAGTTCGACCTTGCGCATGCCCTTGCCACCGCCACCGGCGCTGGCCTTGATCAGCACCGGATAGCCGATGCCATCGGCCTGCGCGCGCAGGAAGTCCGGCGCCTGCTGGTCACCGTGGTAACCCGGCGTCAGCGGCACACCGGCCTTGGCCATCAGCGCCTTGGCCGCGCTCTTGTCACCCATCGCTCGGATCGCGCTGGGCGGTGGCCCGATGAAGGTGATGCCGGCGGCGGCGCAGGCATCGGCGAAGTCGGCATTCTCGGACAGGAAGCCGTAACCGGGGTGGATGGCCTGTGCACCGGTAGCGCGCGCGGCATCAAGCAGGGCATCGCTGCGCAGGTAGCTCTCGCGTGCGGCGGCCGGGCCGATGTGGACGGCTTCATCGGCCAGGCGCACGTGGCGTGCGTTGCGGTCGGCATCGGAATACACCGCCACGGTGGCGATGCCGAGGCGGCGGCAGGTGGCGATGACGCGGCAGGCGATTTCGCCGCGGTTGGCGATCAGGACTTTGCTGAACATGGCAACGTGCTTCATAGGAGCGTGCTCGGTCATGGCACGGGTCACATGCGGAACACGCCGAAGCGCGTCTGCTGCGGGGCGGCGTTGAGGCTGGCCGACAGCGCCAGCGCCAGCACCTGGCGGGTGTCGGCCGGATCGATCACGCCGTCGTCCCACAGGCGCGCGCTGGCGTAGTACGGGTGGCCCTGCTGTTCGAACTGGTCGCGGATCGGTGCCTTGAAGGCATCCTCTTCCGCCGCCGGCCACTGGCCGCCCTTGGCTTCAATGCCATCGCGCTTGACCGTGGCCAGCACACTGGCGGCCTGCTCGCCGCCCATCACGCCGATGCGCGCGTTCGGCCACATCCACAGGAAGTTCGGCGAGTACGCACGGCCGCACATGCCGTAGTTGCCGGCACCGAACGAGCCGCCGATCACCACGGTGAACTTGGGCACCCTGGCACAGGCCACCGCCATCACCAGCTTGGCGCCGTCCTTGGCGATGCCGCCCTGTTCGTACTTGCGGCCGACCATGAAGCCGGTGATGTTCTGCAGGAACACCAGCGGGATGTTGCGCTGGGTGCACAGCTCGATGAAGTGCGCGCCCTTCAAGGCCGACTCGGAGAACAGGATCCCGTTGTTGGCGATGATGCCGATCGGGTAGCCGTTCAGATGGGCGAAACCGGTCACCAGCGTTGCGCCGTAGCGCGGCTTGAACTCGTCGAAGCGCGAGCCATCCACCAGCCGCGCGATCACTTCGCGAACGTCGTAGGGTTTGCGCGTATCGGCCGGGATCACGCCATACAGCTCATGGGCCGGCAGCAATGGCGCTTCAGGGGCCCGCACCGCCATCGCCGGTTCCGGCTTGCGCCAGTTGAGCTGGGCGATGATCGCGCGCACCCGTGCCAGTGCCTGCAGATCGTTGTCGGCCATGTGGTCGGCAACGCCGGAGATGCGGGTGTGCACGTCGGCGCCACCCAGTTCCTCGGCCGTGACCACTTCACCGGTGGCCGCCTTCACCAGCGGCGGGCCGCCGAGGAAGATCGTGCCCTGCTCGCGCACGATCACGGTCTCGTCGCTCATCGCCGGCACATAGGCGCCACCGGCGGTGCAGCTGCCCATCACGCAGGCGATCTGCGGAATGCCCTGCGCCGACAGGTTGGCCTGGTTGTAGAAGATGCGGCCGAAATGGTCGCGGTCGGGGAAGACTTCGTCCTGCAGCGGCAGGAACGCGCCACCGGAATCGACCAGGTAGATGCACGGCAGGTGGTTCTGCTCGGCGATCTCCTGCGCGCGCAGGTGCTTCTTCACCGTCATCGGGTAGTAGGTGCCGCCCTTGACCGTGGCGTCGTTGGCCACGATCACGCATTCCACGCCGCTCACCCGGCCGATGCCGGCCACCACGCCCGCGGCGGGCACGGCGTCTTCATACATGCCGTGCGCGGCCAACGGCGCGATTTCCAGGAAGGCGCTGCCGGGGTCGAGCAGGGCGTCGATGCGATCGCGCACCAGCAGCTTGCCGCGCGCGGTGTGCTTGGCGCGTGCCGCCTCACTGCCACCCAGCGCAGTGCGCGCGAGGGTGGCATGCAGGTCGTCGACCACGGCCTGCATGGCCGCGCGGTTGCTTTCAAACGTTTCGCTGCCTGGTTGCAGCTGGCTGTTCAGGACGGTCATCGCGGTGGCCTTACAGGGTGCGCTGGAACAGTTCGCGGCCGATCAGCATGCGGCGGATCTCCGAGGTGCCGGCGCCGATTTCATACAGCTTGGCGTCGCGCCACAAGCGGCCGGTCGGGTATTCGTTGATGTAGCCGTTGCCGCCGAGGATCTGGATCGCCTGGCCGGTCAGCCAGGTGGCCTTCTCGGCGGCGTACAGGATCGCACCGGCGGCGTCCTGGCGGGTGGTGCGGCCCTGGTCGCAGGCGCGCGCCACGGCATAGACATACGCGCGGCAGGCACCCAGGCCCACGTACATGTCGGCGATCTTGGCCTGGATCAGCTGGAAGCTGCCGATCGGTTCGCCGAACTGGTGGCGCTCGTGCACATAGGGCATGACCACGTCCATGGCCGCGGCCATCAGGCCCAGCGGGCCACCGGACAGCACCACGCGCTCGTAGTCCAGGCCGGACATCAGTACGCGCACGCCACCGCCGACCTGGCCCAGCACGTTCTCTTCGGGAATCTCGCAGTCCTGGAACACCAGCTCGCAGGTGGGCGAGGAGCGCATGCCGAGCTTGTCCAGCTTCTGCGCGGTGGAGAAGCCCTTCATGCCCTTCTCGACCAGGAACGCGGTGATGCCCTTGGCACCGGCCTCCATGTCGGTCTTGGCGTAGACCACCAGCACGTCGGCATCCGGGCCGTTGGTGATCCACATCTTGTTGCCGTTGAGCACGTAGCGGTCGCCGCGCTTGTCGGCACGCAGCTTCATCGACACCACGTCCGAACCGGCACCCGGTTCGCTCATCGCCAGTGCGCCGACCAGGCTGCCATTGCACAGGCCGGGCAGGAAGCGCTGCTTCTGTTCTTCGTTGCCGTTCTTGCGCAGCTGGTTCACGCACAGGTTGGAGTGCGCGCCATAGGACAGGCCGATGCCGCCGGAGGCGCGCGAGATTTCTTCCATCGCCACCACGTGGGCCAGGTAGCCCATGCCGGTACCACCGTATTCTTCTTCCACGGTGAGGCCGAGCAGGCCCTGTTCGCCCAGCTTCGGCCACAGGGCCAGCGGGAACTGGTTGCTGGCATCAGCCTCGGCGGCCAGCGGTGCGACCTCGGCGGCGGCAAAATGGGCCACGCTCTGGCGCAGCAGGTCGATGTCTTCGCCAAGATCGAAGTTCAGGGATGGCACGTGCATTGTGGTGGCTCCACGGCGGGATGGCAGGGAATGGACGCACCCGGCGGGGGAGCGGGCGGCGGTCGGCAGGACCGCCACCCGCACGGGCGATGGCCCCAGCGTAGCGGGGTTCGGATAAGAAGTGAATACGAATTCAAAAATTGAAACTAGAATCAGAACATGGCCTATAAACGCTCTGCATTGATGGAAGAACGCCTGGCGGGCGCCCGTGAACGGATCCTGCTGGCCACCCGCGAGCTGGTCGCCACCGGCGGCTGGCGCAACGCCCCGGTGACCGCCGTGGCGACCCAGGCGGGGGTGTCCACCGGCCTGATCTATCGCCACTTCCCGTCCAAGGCCGAGCTGTTCGTGGAGGTGCTCAACGCCGCGGTGGCCCACGAGGTCGCGATCATGGAGCGCATCGCCAGCGGTCCGGAGGTGGCCAGCGAGCGCCTGCGGCTGGCAATCACCGCCTTCGTCCGCCGCGCCCTGGCCGGGCCGGGGCTGGCGCACGCCTTCATCGTCGAACCGGTCGATCCGGACGTGGAGGCCGAGCGCATGCGCGGACGTCGCGCGTTCGGCGACGTGTTCCTGCGGCTGGTGGAGGAAGGCGTGGCCGCCGGTGAGCTGCCGGCGCAGGACGCGCATGTGGCCGCCGCGTGCCTGGTCGGCGCCTTCACCGAGGCGATGGTCGGTCCGACCGCGCCCAGCCGCGAAGCGCACCGCGACGAAGACGCGCTGGTGGATGCGATCTGCAGCTTCTGCCTGCGCGCGATCGGTGCCCCGGTAATCCGGTAGCGCCGGCCGTTGGCCGGCTTCTGTTGCTGGGGTCAGATCCCTTTTGCGCCGCAAAAGGGATCTGACCCCATCCTCCGGCATGTTGCGCCGCACCAGCAGTGACGCCTGTTGTCGCACGCAAGGCGCGTTCTATACTCGGTCCATCACGCAGTCGCTCAGCCGTGGTCCAACGACTATCAGCCAGGGGTAACGAAGAGTGCGGAATTACGATCTGGAGTTCCTGAAACGCTTCTCCATGGTGATCGCGCTGCTGGCGACCATCACCCTCGGCCTCATCCTCCTTGCCGCCTACATCCACACCCGGATTCCGCCCGAGGTGTCGCCCACTGCGGCCAAGCGCACCGAACAGCGCATTTCGCCCACCGGCGCGGTCTATGCCGGCAGCACCGGCGCCGCCGCGCAGGCCGCGGCCAAGGCCGCCGCGCTGGCCAAGGCGGCGTCGCAGGTGGCCTACGGCGGCACCAAAGATGGCAAGGTGATCTTCGACAACCTGTGCACCGCCTGCCACACCAACGGTGTGGGCATGGCACCGACGCTGGACCATTCGCATTGGGACAAGCGCATCGCGCAGGGCAAGGACACCCTCTACAAGCACGCCATCGAGGGCTATACCGGCCCCGACGGCGGCATCATGCCGCCCAAGGGCGGCAACCCGGCGCTGACCGAAGAACAGATCCACGCCACCGTGGACTGGATGCTGGGCAACCTGAAGTAACCGCCGCAACGCGCCGCTTCCTGTAGAGCCGAGCCCGCGCTCGGCTGCTCTCCGCGCGGTGTGGCCAGGTGCAGCCGAGCATGGGCTCGGCTCTACGATCCCCCGGCTTTGCCCACCGAGGCCTGATCGCTCATATGCCCCCGCTGCGCAGGCGGGGTTTCGCATTTCAGGGTTAGTCTGTGCGCCTCTTCCATGGAGTCGCCCGTTGATGCGCCGCCGTTCCCTCGCCCTTGCCCTGTCCCTGCTGCTGCCGGCCGGCGCCTTTGCCCAGGCCCAGCCGCAGGCCACGCCGGTCGCGCCCTCCGTCGCGCGCGGCAGCGCCACTGTGGTGCTGACCGCCGCGCCGGCCGACTGGCGCGCGCTGGATGGGCAGCGCGTGCGCATCGCCGCGCCGCTTACCCTGGCCGGTACCGATGGCCTGCAGCACTTCGGCCAGCTCACGGTGGCGTTCGATGGCCGCCTCTGGCAGCCGACCGAAGTGGCCGCGCCGGGCACTGCCGGCTATGAGCAGGTGATGGCCGACAACCGGCGCCGCCGCTTGGTGCTGGAGGATGGCAGCGATGCCCGCGACCCCGCCAGCGTGCCCTACCTGCCGGGCAACCCGGTGCTGCGCACCGGCATGCAGCTGCGCAACGTGGAGGGCATCGTGCGCGTGGACGCGCAGGGCCATCCGCGCCTGCAGGTCGAAGGCGCGCTGAAGCTGCCGGAACTGAAGCGCCCGGCAGTACCCACGGTGCCGGGAAGCCTGCACGTGGCCGCCTTCAACCTGGAGAATTTCTTCAATGGTGACGGCCAGGGCGGTGGCTTCCCGACGCTGCGCGGCGCGCGCACGCTGGACGAGCACAAGGCGCAGCTCGCCAAGCTGGTCACCACGGTCAATGCGTTGGGCGCCGATGTCGCTGCGCTGATGGAACTGGAGAACGACGGCTACGGCCCGCAGTCGGCCATCGCCGAACTGGTCGATGCGCTCAACCGCGACCGCGGCGCGCAGGGCGACTGGCGCTTCGTCGACGCCGGCAACGGCCCCGGCGACAACCCGATCCGGGTCGGCATCATCTATCGCAGCACGCGCCTGCAGCCGGTCGGCAAGCCGGCCACGCTGACCGGCGGCCCGTTCGTCGAGCACAGCCGCGTACCGTTGGCGCAGGCCTTCCAGGGCAAGCAGGGCGCGCCGTTCGTGGTGGTTGCCAACCATTTCAAATCGAAGGGTTGCCGTGATGCGGCCGGTGCCGACGCCGACCGCAACGACAATCAGGGCTGCTGGAACGCCACCCGTGTGACGTCGGCGCAGCAGCTGCACGCCTGGCTGCAGACCGATCCGACCGGTACCGGCGCCAGGGACGCGGTGCTGCTGGGTGACTTCAATGCCTACGCGATGGAAGACCCGATCCGCGCCCTGCATGATCTGGGCTGGCAGGACGCGTTCAAGGTGGCCAAGGTCGAGCATCCCTACAGCTACGTCTACAACGGCTACACCGGCCGCCTCGACCACGCGCTGCTGAACCCGGGCATGGCCAGGCGCCTGCGCGGTGCCGCCGAATGGCACAGCAACGCCGACGAGCAGGACGCCAGCGGTTACCAGGGCCGCAACGTGCAGGGCCCGTGGCGCAGCTCCGACCACGACCCGCTGCTGCTGGGCTTCGACAAGTAACGCGCCAGGCCGGGGTCGGATCCCATTCCCACGGAATGGACTCTGACCCAAGGCATCGCGGGGTCTGAGGCGTAGGGGTCAGAGCCCATTCCGTGGGAATGGGATCCGACCCCGGGTATCGCTCACCCCCAGGCGATCATCCCGATCGCCAGCACCGCCAGCGCCAGCCCCGCGCGGTTCCACTTCGTGGTGGCCTCGCCGAAGACGAACATGCCTACCAGCGCGCCCAGCACCACCACGCCGATGTTCATGCCGGCGAATACGGTGGCCGGACTCTCTGGCATCGCCTGGTGCGCATGCACATAGAACAGGATGTTGCCGCCATTGAGCAGGCCCAGCAGTGCACCCGCGCCGAGGTTGCGCCAGGCCAGTCGGCTGCGGCCACTGACATGCCGCCACAGCTGCATTGCCAGCATCAGCACGAAGGCGACGCTGAAACTGGCCAGCACCGCCGCCATCGACGGCGTGCCGGACAGCGCCACCTGCTTGAGCAGCACGTCCACCACTGCGAATCCGGCCCATACGCCCAGCAGCCAGCCCCAGCCGCCGGGTGAGGACGCCACCGCCGGGCCGCGCGGGCGCAGGCTGATGGCCACCATCGCCAGCAGGCCCAGGCCCAGGCCGGCCAGTTTCCAGGGCGTTGCGGTCTGGCCGAAGCACAGGAAGGCGGCGGCCAGGGAAAGCAGCAACGACAGCCGCTGCGCCACGTCGCTGCGGACGATGCCGGCCACCGCCACCGCGCGGCCCAGTACCAGGAAGATCGAGGGCAGCACCACCGCCAGCGCCAGCAGTGACAGCCACGGCGCATGCGGCGCGCGCAGCGCATCCAGCGGTGGCTGCAGCACCACGGCGGTGAGCGTTGCCGCCACCAGATAGTTCCAGGTGACCATCTGCGCAACATCCAGCTGGCGGCGTGCGGCCACCTTCAACAACACCGAAACCAGCACACTGCAGATCACGGCCAGTGACAGATAGAGCATGGGGCGGGCACAGGGCAGGGGCGGGGGACGGTATCATGGTGCCATGCACAAGCCCTTGTTCCCCGTTGCCCCCGGCGAAACCGCCTGCCTCGAACTGTACGGCCCGGCCGGCCCGCTGGAAGTGGTCGTCGACCTGCCCAAGGCCGATGTGCCGGTGCAGCCGATCGTGGCCATCGTCTGCCATCCGCTGTCCACCGAAGGTGGCACCCTGCACAACAAGGTGGTCACCATGACCGCCTCCACCCTGCGCGAGCTGGGCATCGCCACGGTGCGCTTCAACTTCCGCAGCGTGGGTGGTTCGGCTGGCACCTTCGATGGCGGCGTGGGCGAGCAGGATGACCTGAAGGCCGTCGCGGCCTGGGTGCGCAGCCAGCGCCCGGACGACCGCCTGTGGCTGGCCGGTTTCAGCTTCGGCGCGTTCGTGTCGCTGAAGGCCGCCGCCACGCTGCAGCCGGAAGCGCTGATCTCGATCGCGCCGCCGGCCGGTCGCTGGGATTTCGACGGCATCGCGCCGCCGGCGCGCTGGCTGGTGATCCAGGGCGAGCAGGACGAGATCGTCGACCCGCAGGCCGTCTACCTGTGGCTGGACTCGCTGGACGCCCCGCATGAGCTGGTACGCATGCCCGAGACCAGCCACTTCTTCCACCGCAAGCTGATCGACCTGCGCGGCGCGCTGACCCACGGCGTCAAGCACTGGCTGGGCGCGGCGGCATGAGTGCACCCGAGCTGACCCCGTCGCAGCGGTATGCGGAAGGGGTTGCCCGTGGCGACTGGCAGAACGATCCGGCCCAGCATGCGGCGCTGGCCGAGCTGGACCGCATCCACCTGGGCCTGCTGGACAGTGCCGAGGATGGCTGGCTGGACCGCCTGTCTTCGTTCTGGAAGAAGCCCGAGCCGATCAAGGGCCTGTACTTCTGGGGCGGCGTCGGCCGTGGCAAGACCTTCCTGGTCGACCTGTTCTACGACGGGCTGCCGATCAAGCAGAAGTACCGCACCCATTTCCACCGCTTCATGCGCAGCGTCCATGAGCGCCTGCGCGAGCACCAGGGCCAGAGCGACCCGCTGGCTAAGATCGCCCAGGAATGGCGCAGCAACCTGCGCGTGCTGGTGCTGGACGAGTTCTTCGTCACCGACATCGGCGATGCGATGCTGCTGGCGCGGCTGCTGGAGCGCCTGTTCGCCGAGGGCGTGACCCTGGTCACCACCTCCAACACCGCAGTGGAGAACCTGTACCTCAACGGCCTGCAGCGCGAGAGCTTCCTGCCGGCCATCGGCCTGCTGCAGCGCTTCTGCGTGGAGCTGTACGCCGAAGGTACCGAGGATTACCGGATGCGCGCGCTGACCCGCTCGCCGGTATACCGCGCACCGCTGGCGGCCGACAGCGACGACTGGCTGGCCACGCGCTGGAACGAGCTGAGCGGCGGCCAGCCGGCCAAGGCCGGCAACATCGAGATCGAGGGCCGCAAGATCCCGGTGCGTGGCCGCGGCAAGAGCATTGCCTGGTTCGATTTCGCCGCGCTGTGCGAAGGCCCGCGCGGGCCCTCGGATTACATCGAGATCGCGCACGAGTTCAACACGGTGCTGCTGGGCGGCATTCCCGCCTTCGACCGCTTGAATGAGGATGCCGCGCGCCGCTTCGTCAACCTGATCGACGAGCTGTACGACCGCCACGTCAACCTGGTCTGCACCGCCAGCACCTCGCCGATCGAGCTGTACACCGGCCAGCGCCTGCAGGGCGCGTTCGAACGCACCGCCTCGCGCCTGATCGAGATGCAGAGCGCCGAGTACCTGGGTACCCCGCACCGGGCGTGAGGGCGGTTTACTGTAGAGCCGAGCCCACGCTCGGCTGCTTCTGGATGATGTGCCGAAAGGGAGCCGAGCATGGGCTCGGCTCTACAGCAGCGCCGCGCAGCTATCGGGAAGGCGCCACCGCATTCCCACGCGGCCGCTCATCCGGCCCGGCCGACACCTGCAGGCCCGAGCCATCGCCGTGCTCCACCCGTACGCTCTCGCTGCGCTCCAGCAGCCGCAGCGGTTGGCCTTGGTAGCGCACTTCCAGCGCGTCATGGGTGTCGGCCAGCGACTGCACCAGCGGGCACAGCGACTGTGCTTGGGCCTCGATGCGTTCGGCGCGGCCTTCCAGCTGCTGTTCCATCTGCGCGTCCAGACGGTCGGCGCGTGCCTCCATCGCATCGCTGCGTCCGGTGAAGATCTGCCACAGCATGCTGCGGGCGATGGAGGCGGACAGCGACTCGGCCATGTCCTGCACCTTGGCCTCGAAGCCTGGCCCGAACACAGCCTGTTCCCAGTAGCCCTTGCCCAGCGTGCCGCCGATCCAGTCATCGGCCTGCCGGCGCAGGCGCCGGACCTTGCGGCTGTTGGCGGTACCGGTGAGGCTTTCATAGACCCCGTCGAGCACGTCGAAGCTCAGTCCGCTCACTTCATGGGCCAGCGCCGTGGCGGCCGGCATCAGCTGCCGTGCCCCGGCCTCCATCTGCCGAAGGCGGGCCGCGTCGGCCTCGCTGACCGGCACGACCGTGTCGTCCAGGCTCAGCACGCCATCGTGGAACACCACCTCGTGCGGTGCCTGCGGGCCATGCCGCAGCCAGATGCCACCGCTGTCCACCAGCACGTCATAGTCGGTGTGGATACCGCACTGGTCCGCGCGCAGCTTCGGGGTGTCAGCGGCAATTGCAGGTACGGTGACCACAGCAGCCAACAGGGCCAAGGCGGGTGCTGACAGGCGCATGGTGGAATCCTTTCCGGTCATTGCAGGACCCCAGCATCCCGCGTTCGGCAGGCGCCGTCACCCGCCGAAAGTCACTGCGCGATGGCGATTCGTCCGGCCATACCGGCTTTCCCACCGGCTGCCCACCACCTATCCACAGGGTTGTCCCTAGCCAGTTTCATCACTGTCATGTGAAGCTGTCATTGTTCCGTTTTCGCGGTGCGCTGTGCCACCGCAATGACGCCTTTCGGGCTTGACTGCGCAGCCCGTTCCGGCAGGTCTGAAGCGTCTGATCCGGGCGCCGATGGCACGATCCTTGCGGCGCAAGGGATTGCCGAATTTCACTACATTTGGCGTTGACGGACCCCATTACCCCCACTATCTTGTGGCCGTCGGTCGCAGCAACCCCCATTCCAGGGGTTGCCCCGGGGTACCCATCCGCGATCGTCAACGGCAGTGGCAGGCGCAGGGTCTCATCCCCTGCGACGCCGTCCTGCCATCCTGGGCTGTCATGTCCCGGGCCGCGTCACCCGATGCATCGAGCACCCCCAAATCACGCCAAGAGGACACACGCCGTGAGCACCGAATCCAGCGCCACCATCGAGAAGGAAAGCGAATTCCTGTTGACGTCGCCGCCGACGGCCAACGCGATGAGTGTGACCAAGCGCAATGGGACCACCGAACTGGTGGACCTGAACAAGATCGTGCGTGCGGTGCAGCGTTCCTCCGAAGGCCTGCACGCCGTCGACCCGATGCGCGTGGCCACCCGCACCATTTCCGGCCTGTACAACGGTGCCACCACCCGCGAGCTGGACGAACTGTCCATCCGCACCGCCGCCCTGCTGATCGGTGAAGAGCCCGAGTACGGCCGTCTCGCCGCGCGCCTGCTGGCCAACTACATCGCCAAGGAAGTCTCGGGCCAGGAAATCTACGCCTTCTCGCAGTCGGTCAGCCGTGGCCATGAAGTCGGCCTGATCAACGACCGCCTGCTGAACTTCGTGCAGACCAACGCACGCAAGCTCAACGATGCCATCGACATCTCGCTGGACCTGAACTTCGATTACTTCGGCCTGCGTACCCTGTACGACCGTTACCTGCTGCGCCACCCGCACACCCGCAAGGTGATCGAGACCCCGCAGCAGTTCTTCCTGCGCATCGCCAGCGCGCTGAGCGAGGACGTGTCCGAGACCCTCGCGCTGTACAAGCGCATGGGCAACCTGGACTACCTGCCGTCCAGCCCGACCCTGTTCAATTCCGGCACCACCCACGAGCAGCTGTCCTCGTGCTTCCTGCTGGACTCGCCGCAGGACTCGCTGGAATCGATCTATGCCAAGTACGGCGACATCGCCCAGCTGTCGAAGTTCTCCGGCGGCATCGGCGTCAGCTACACCCGCGTGCGTTCGCGTGGTTCGCTGATCAAGTCGACCAATGGCCATTCCAACGGCATCGTGCCGTGGCTGAAGACCATGGATTCGTCGGTGGCCGCAGTGAACCAGGGCGGCAAGCGCAAGGGCGCGGCCTGCGTGTACCTGGAAACCTGGCACGCCGACATCGAGGACTTCCTCGAACTGCGCGACAACACCGGTGACGAAGCCCGCCGTGCGCACAACCTGAACCTGGCCAACTGGGTGCCGGACCTGTTCATGAAGCGCGTCGAAGCCGACCAGGAATGGTCGCTGTTCGATCCGCGCGTCGTGCCGGAGTTCACCGACCTGTTCGGCGAAGCCTTCGAGCAGGCCTACCTGCAGGCCGAAGCCCAGGGCAAGGCCAACCGCACCATCTCCGCGCGCAAGCTGTATGCCCGCATGATGCGTACGCTGGCCGAGACCGGCAACGGCTGGATGACCTTCAAGGACAAGTGCAACCGCGCCAGCAACCAGACCCTGCGTCCGGGCAACGTGATCCACCTGTCCAACCTGTGCACGGAAATCCTGGAGGTCACCTCCAACGATGAAACCGCAGTGTGCAACCTGGGTTCGATCAACCTGGGCAACCACTTCGACGAGCACAACGAGTTCGACTTCGAGAAGCTGGCCGAGACCGTTCGCCTGGCCGTGCGCCAGCTCGACCGTGTCATCGACCTGAACTTCTACCCGATCGAAACCGCCCGCCGCGCCAACCTGCGCTGGCGTCCGGTCGGCCTGGGCTGCATGGGCCTGCAGGACGTGTTCTTCCGCAAGCGCCTGCCGTTCGACAGCGCCGAAGCCCGCGCCCTGTCGAAGAAGATTGCCGAAGCGATCTACTTCCACGCGCTGGAAACCTCCTGCGAGCTGGCCCAGGAACGTGGCAAGCACCCGTCGTTCAACGACACCCGTGCCGCCGGTGGCGAACTGCAGTTCGACGCCTGGAACGTGGTGCCGGAAGACACCGCGCGCTGGGATGCCCTGCGCGCCCGCATCAAGGAACACGGCCTGCGCAACTCGCTGATGATCGCGATCGCCCCGACCGCGACCATCGCCTCGATCGCCGGCTGCTACGAGTGCGTCGAGCCGCAGGTGTCCAACCTGTTCAAGCGCGAGACCCTGTCCGGTGACTTCCTGCAGGTCAACCGTTACCTGGTGAACGAGCTGAAGAAGCTGGGCCTGTGGACGCCGGAAATGCGCGATGCCATCAAGCTGGCCGAAGGCTCCATCGCGGGTCTGCCACAGATCCCGGAAACGCTGCGCGAGGTCTATCGCACCGCGTGGGAACTGCCGATGCGTTCGCTGATCGACATGGCCGCCGAACGTGGCGCCTTCATCGACCAGTCGGCCTCGCTCAACCTGTTCATGGAAAGCCCGAACATCGGCGCGATGTCCTCCATGTACATGTACGCCTGGAAGCAGGGCATCAAGACCACCTACTACCTGCGTTCGCGCCCGGCCACCAAGATCGCCAAGACCACGGTCAGCGCTGCGGCCCCGGCCAAGGTGTTCAGCCCGGACGAAGCCATCGCCTGCTCGCTGGAAAACCCGGAAGCCTGCGAGGCCTGCCAGTAAGACACCGCGCGGTGGGTGCCGACCGTTGGTCGGCACTCGAACACCTCGCACCTGTAGAGCCGAGCCATGCTCGGCTGCGGAAAAACACCCACGGTAGCGCCGGGCCACGCCCGGCGGCTCACCCAGGAATTCAAGGAAACACCCATGGCCGACAAGCCCAAGCAGATGCTGCTCGATCCCGGTTTTGAACTGACCCTGCGCCCGATGCGCTACCCGCAGTTCTATGACATGTACCGGAATGCGATCAAGAACACCTGGACGGTGGAAGAGATCAACTTCCAGATCGACATCACCGACCTGCACAGCAAGATGTCGCCGGGTGAGCGCCACCTGATCCACCGCCTGGTCGCGTTCTTCGCCACCGGCGATTCGATCGTGTCCAACAACCTGGTGCTGAACCTGTACCAGCACTTGAATGCGCCCGAAGCGCGCATGTACCTGTCGCGCCAGCTGTATGAGGAAGCACTGCACGTGCAGTTCTACCTGACCCTGCTGGACAACTACCTGCCGGATCCGGAAGAGCGCGCCAAGGCGTTCTCGGCGGTGGAGAACATCGACTCGATCAAGAAGAAGGCCGATTTCTGCTTCAAGTGGATCGACTCGATCCAGGACCTGACCCGCATCGAGACCCGCGAACAGCGCCGCCAGTTCCTGCTCAACCAGATCTGCTTTGCCGCCTGCATCGAAGGCCTGTTCTTCTTCGCTGCGTTCGCCTACGTGTACTACTTCCGTTCGCGCGGCCTGCTGCCGGGCCTGGCCTCGGGCACCAACTGGGTGTTCCGCGACGAGAGCGCGCACATGGAGTTTGCGTTCGAGTCGGTGCGCGTGGTGCGTGAGGAAGAGCCGGACCTGTTCGACGACGAGATGAAGCAGCAGGTCTACGACATGCTGGCCGAAGCCATCGAATGCGAAGTGCAGTTCGCCGAGGACGTGTTGTCCGGTGGCGTGGCTGGCATCTCGACCCGCGACATGCGCCAGTACCTGCAGCACTGCGCCGACCAGCACTTCGCCAAGCTGGGCATGGAAAAGAAGTACAACGTGCGCAACCCGCTGCCGTTCATGGAACTGCAGGACGTGCAGGAGCTGACCAACTTCTTCGAACGCCGCGTCTCGGCCTACCAGGTCGGCGTGCAGGGCGAAGTCGCCTTCGACATGAACTTCTGATCGAAACGGTCAGGCCTGTCGCAACGAAGAACCCCGGCCAATGCCGGGGTTTCTTGTTTCCGTAGCGTCGAGCCATGCTCGACTGATCTTCGCAAACAGCAGTCGAGCACGGCTCGACTCTACAAGGAGCGGCTAGCGCCGCCCTTCCACCGCCATGCGCACAGCCAGCCCGGCCAGCACCGTGCCCATCAGCCAGCGCTGCACCATCTGCCAGGTGGGGCGCGCGGCCAGGAAGCCGGCGATGCTGCCGGCGGTCAGCGCGATCATGCCGTTCACGCTGACGCTGACCAGGATCTGGGTGGAGCCCAGCACGATCGACTGCATCAGCACGCTGCCTTCGCCGTCCGGGTGCAGGAACTGTGGCAGCAGCGACAGGTACATCACCGCCACCTTCGGGTTCAGCAGATTGGTCAGGAAGCCCATCGTGAACAGCTTGCGCGGGCTGTCCTGCGGCAGGTCACGCACGGCGAACGGCGAACGGCCGCCGGGCCTGAGCGCCTGCCAGGCCAGGTACAGCAGGTACAGCGCGCCGCCGATGCGCAGCGCGTCGTAGGCGAACGGCACGGTCATCAGCAGGGCGGTGATGCCCAGTGCCGCACACAGCATGTAGAACACAAAGCCCAGCGCCACCCCGCCCAGCGAGATCAGGCCAGCCATCGGCCCCTGGCAGATCGAGCGCGAGATGACGTAGATCATGTTCGGCCCGGGCGTGAGCACCATGGCCAGCGAAACCAGCGCGAAGGCCAGCAGGTCGGAAGTGGCGGGCATGGGCAGTCCTGGCAGTGGGCGTGGCGCAGTGTAACGCCTGCCGCAGGCGCGGCCTGCGCAGGCACCGCTGCCGGGTGACCGTTGCACGTGCATGCCGATGGCCATCACGCCGGTCGCTTAGAATCCGCAGCACCCCACACCGAAGCACCCCCATGACCCCGATCCCCGAGACCGTGCCGCCCACCGAAGTGCGCATGGCTGAAATCGTCTTCCCCAACCACACCAACCACCTGGGCACCCTGTTCGGTGGCCAGGCATTGGCATGGATGGACAAGGCCGCGTTCCTGGCCGCCGCCCGCTATTCGCGCCGCACCGTGGTGACCGCGCGCAGCGACCAGGTCGACTTCAAGCTGCCGATCCGCATCGGCCAGATGGTGGAAACCATCGGCCGCATCGTCGAAGTCGGCCGCAGCTCGATGAAGGTCGAGGTGGAACTGGTCGCCGAGGACCTGCACAGCGGCGAGCGCAAGCTGTGCACCCGCGGCCACTTCGTGATGATCGCGCTGGACGAGGAAGGCCACCCGATCGCGGTGGCGCCGCTGCCGGCCGCCTGAGACCACCGGCTGAACCGGTGCTTGCGGGGGCGCTGCGGCGCCCCCATCTGGCAGCCATGACCCTGCCACTGACCGACTTCATCGACCGCGCCCAGCGCCTGTTCGTGCTGACCGGCGCGGGTTGCAGCACCGCCTCGGGCATACCCGATTACCGGGATGCCGACGGCCAGTGGAAACGCACACCGCCGGTGACCTACCAGGCCTTCATGGGCGAGGCGACCACCCGCCAGCGTTACTGGGCGCGCAGCCTGCTGGGCTGGCCGCGCTTCGGCCTGGCCCGGCCCAACGGCACCCACCAGGCCCTGGCCGCCCTGGAAAGCCGCGGCAAGCTGCAGGTGCTGCTGACCCAGAACGTGGACGGCCTGCACCAGCGCGCCGGCAGCCGCAACGTGATCGACCTGCATGGCCGCCTGGATCTGGTGCGCTGCATGGGCTGCGAGCGCCGCAGTGGCCGCGAGGATTTCCAGCAGCGGCTGCTGGACGCCAATCCCGGCTGGGACGCGCTGGAGGCCGGCATCGCCCCCGACGGTGATGCCGACCTGGAGACCGATTTCTCCACATTCGTGGTGCCCGATTGCCCGCACTGCGGCGGCGTGCTGAAGCCGGACGTGGTGTTCTTCGGCGAGAACGTGCCGCGCGAGCGGGTGGCGGCGGTGCACGATCATCTGCAGCAGGCCGATGCGGTGCTGGTGGTGGGCTCGTCACTGATGGTCTATTCCGGCTTCCGCTTCGTGCAGGCGGCGGCGAAGGCAGGGTTGCCGGTGGCGGCGCTGAACCGCGGCCACACCCGTGCCGACGACCTGCTGTTGTTCAAGGATGAGCGGGACTGCGCTGAAGCCTTGTCCGGTTGGGTGGCGGGCTGAGCCGAGCGTGGGCTCGGCTCTACAAGGGGCTGTTCGGCGCTCGGCGGCATGATCGACTGCGAAACAGCGATCCATCCAGACGGTTGATCCAGAAGCCGCGCAGCGGTGCAATACGCACCCCCTACGTCGTTCATCACCCCCTTGAGCCAGCTGTTTTCGCCGATCTCGTTCGGCCCCCTGACCCTGTCCAACCGCATCGTCATCGCGCCGATGTGCCAGTACTCCGCCGAAGACGGCCGCGCCAGCGACTGGCACGCCATGCACCTGGGCAACCTGGCGCAGTCCGGCGCCGGCCTGTTGATCCTGGAAGCCACCGCGGTCGAGCCGCGCGGCCGCATCAGCTGGGCCGACCTGGGCCTGTGGGATGACGGCACCGAGGCCGCGCTGGCACAGGTGCTGGCCAGCGTCCGCCGCTGGTCGCCGATGCCGCTGGGCATCCAGCTGGGCCATGCCGGCCGCAAGGCATCCACCGCCCGTCCGTGGGACGGGGGTGGCCAGTTGCCGGCCGGCGATGCGCGTGGCTGGGCCACCGTGGCGCCGTCGCCGCTGCCGTTCCATGCCGCCGATCCGGCACCGCAGGAACTGGACGAGGCCGGCATCGCCGAGGTCATCGCCGCCTTCGCTGCCAGTGCGGTGCGCGCCGAGCGCCTGGGCTTCGAGCTGATCGAGCTGCATGCCGCGCACGGTTACCTGCTGCACCAGTTCCTGTCGCCGCTGAGCAACCGCCGCACCGATGGTTACGGTGGGTCGCTGCCGAACCGCCTGCGCCTGCTGGTGGAAGTGTTCGACGCGGTACGCGCGGCGGTGTCCGACAAGGTCGCCGTGGGCGTGCGCATTTCCGCCAGCGACTGGGTCGATGGCGGCTGGGACCTGGTGCAGAGCGAAGCGCTGGCCCAGGTGCTGGACGCGCGCGGCTGCAATTTCCTGCATGTCTCCAGTGGCGGCCTGGACGAGCGCCAGAAGATCACCGTCGGCCCCGGTTACCAGGTGCCGTTCGCGGCGGCGATCAAGGCCAAGGTGCGCATGCCGGTGATCGCCGTGGGCATGATCACCGAACCGGAGCAGGCCGAATCGATCCTGCGCCATCGCCACGCCGATGCCGTGGCCCTGGCGCGCGGCATCCTCTACGACCCGCGCTGGCCGTGGCATGCCGCCGCCGCATTGCGCGACAGCGTTGAACCGGCGCCGCAGTACCTGCGCTGCGAGCCGCGCGATGCGCGCGGCGTGTTCAAGGCGCGCTGAGGCTCACACCCGCCAGGCCGGCGCCATGCCGGCCTGCAGGTGCTCGAACAGCGCGCGGATCTTGGCGGTGAAGTCGCGGCGATCGCTGACGCAGAAATAGACCTCCATCGGCTCCGGACGCCACGTGCTGTCGGCGCCGAACACGGCCTGCAGGCGTCCATCGCGCAGGTAGGGCTGGGCCACGAACGCAGCCAACCGCGTGATGCCGGCACCGGCCGCCGCCAGCGACGCCAGCGCATCGATGTCATCGCAGACCATGCTCGGCGGTAGCACGGCGTCCACACGCTGGCCGTCCTTCAGCAGGCCCCAGCGCAACGGCCGGCCATCGGTGGGGAAGCGGTGCAGCAGCCCGCGATGGCTGCCCAGATCCGATGGTTCCTGCGGGGTGCCATGGGCCTTCAGGTAGGCCGGCGAGGCGCAGAACACGAACGGCACGCGTGCCAGCTGCCGTGCGACCACGCCGTCTTCCAGCTGCGCGCCGATGCGGATGCTGGCATCCACCGCCTCTGGACCATGCTGCACGGCGCGGTCGGTCAGCCGCAGTTCCAGCTGCAGCTGCGGGTAGCGTTGCTGCAGTGACGGCAGCAACGGGGCCAGCACGTGGCGGCCGAACGCGCTGCTGCTGGCGATGCGCAGCGGCCCGGCCGGTTCGATATCACCGGAGGTGACCATCGCCTGCGCGCGCGCCAGGTCGGCCTCGATGTGGCGGACCTGCGCCAGGTACAGCGCGCCGGCCTCGCTGAGCGCCAGCTGGCGCGTACTCCGGTTCAGCAGCCGTACGCCCAGATGCGCTTCCAGCCGGTTGATGTTCTGGCCGACTGCGGTGGCGCTGATGCCAAGGATGCGGGCCGCGGCGGCAATGCTGCCGGTCTCTGCGGTGCGGGTGAAGCTGCGGATCAGTTGCAACAGGTTCATGACCGACCAGCTTGCCACGGTGATGGCCAAGTATCGCTTGGGACTGAACCAAGCGGTTCGGTTGCATCGGTGATCATCCGGCTGCTGGGCAGGAAGCTGCCCTACACTGTGGCGATGCGCCCCGATTCCATCCTCACCCTGTCCTGCCCCGACCGTACCGGCATCGTCTATCGCGTGTCCGGCCTGCTGTTCGACCACGGCTGCAACATCCTCGACGCCCAGCAGTTCGGCGATGAGGAAAGCGGCCGCTTCTTCCTGCGCGTGCATTTCGACCGTGACGCCGGCCTGCCGCTGGAGACCGTGCACGCCGCGATGGCCACGCTTGCCGAAGGCTTCGGCATGGACTGGCAGCTGCATGATGGCCGCCGCCGGGCACGCCTGCTGGTGCTGGTCAGCAAGCAGGGGCACTGCCTCAACGACCTGCTGTTCCGCGCCCACAGCGGCCAGCTGAAGGTCGACATTGCCGCGGTGGCCTCCAACCACGCCGACTTCGCGCCATTGGCCGCGTCCTACCAGGTACCGTTCCACCACCTGCCGGTGACCGCCGATACGCGTGCGGTGCAGGAGCACCAGATCATCGACCTGGTCGAGCGCGAGCGCATCGACCTGGTGGTGCTGGCGCGCTACATGCAGATCCTGTCACCCACGCTGTGCCGCGCGCTGGCCGGGCGTGCGATCAACATCCATCACAGCTTCCTGCCCAGCTTCAAGGGCGCGCAGCCGTACCACCAGGCGCACGCGCGCGGGGTCAAGATCATCGGCGCCACCGCGCACTACGTCACCGAGGATCTGGACGAAGGACCGATCATCGAACAGGACGTGGCCCGCGTTGACCATGCGATGGCACCGCGCGAACTGGTGCGGCTGGGCAGCGATACCGAATCGCTGGTGCTGGCACGCGCCGTGCGCCGCCATGTGGAGCACCGCATCCTGCTCAACGGGCATCGCACGGTGGTGTTCCGGTAATCGCCCATCCCGCGTCCGCCGGGCATGGCCCGGCGCTACGCACGGATGTGATCCGGTAGTGCCGGCCGCTGGCCGGCAACTGCAGGGATCCAGGCGTTGCCGGCCAGCGGCCGGCACTACCGTCGTGGGTCAGGCGGTCGCGATTCCCGCCTTGCCCAGCGCATCGCGCACCATCGCGTCGTTGGCTTCGGTCACCGGCCGGGTCAGGTCCCACAGGAACTTCACCCGGAAGCCGGACTTCACCGCATCCTGCGCGCTCCACAGCACGCAGTAGTCGCGGGCCAGGCCGCACACGTGCACTTCGCGGATGCGGCGCTCGTGCAGCCAGCCGGCCAGGCCGGTGGCCGGGCGCTCGCCATCTGGGCCATGGTTCTCGCGGAAGGCGCTGTACGAATCCACCTGTTGGCGCGTGCCCTTGCGCAGGATCAGGTCGGCCACGGTCCAGTCCACGCCCGGGTGCAGCGCGGCACCGGCGCTGCCCTGCACGCAGTGGTCCGGCCACAGCGTCTGCGGCTGCGCGTGCAGCAGGATGGTCTCGAAGGGGCGTTGGCCGGGGTGCTGGCTGGCGAACGAGGCATGGTCGGCCGGGTGCCAGTCCTGGGTCGCCACCACGGTGCGGTAGCGGCGCTGCGCCAACAGATCGGCGATCGGTGCCACCAGCGCATCGCCCTGGTCGCAGGCCAAGGCGCCACCGGGCATGAAGTCCGGCTGCAGGTCGATCACCAGCAGGGCGACATCGGCGGGCAGGGCGGTCATGGCAGGTCCGCTACAACAGAAGGGGCGACCAGCGTGGCCGCCCCATGCCTGCACGTCAATCGCCCTGTGGCGTCCCAGCGTCCTGCCCGTAGTACAGCAGGCCGATCCTGATCCGCTCGCGGCCATTCTCGCGGCGATGGCGGTTGGCATCGCGAAGCGAGTACACGCAGCCGCAGTATTCCTGCTGGTAGAACTGCTCGCGCTTGCTGATCTCGATCATGCGGCTGGCGCCGCCGCCCTTGCGCCAGTTGTAGTCCCAGTACTGCAGGCCTTCATAGCGCGACGCCGCACGGATCCCGCAGTCGTTGATCTGCGCCATGTTCTTCCAGCGCGAGATGCCCAGCGACGAACTGATGGTGTCGTAGCCGTGCTCGTGCGCATACAGCGCGGTGCGCTCGAAACGCATGTCGAAGCACATCGTGCAGCGGATACCGCGTTCGGGTTCGTTTTCCATGCCCCGCGCACGGCTGAACCAGTTGTCGGTGTCGTAGTCGCAGTCGATGAAAGGAATGCCGTGCTGCTCGGCGAAGCGGATGTTCTCCTGCTTGCGCAGCTCGTATTCCTTCACCGGGTGGATGTTGGGGTTGTAGAAGAAGATCGCGTAGTCGATCCCGGAGGCGGTGATCGCCTCCATCACTTCGCCGGAACAGGGCGCGCAGCACGAATGCAGCAGCAGGCGCTTGCCGTCGGCGGGCAGGGTCAGGGTGGGGCGTTGGAGCTCGGTCATCGTCAGGTACCGCATGGACCGCCGGCAACGGCGGTGGCCCATGCATCAGCGCGTGGGTGAACGGGTCTGGCCGGATACCGTGAACAGGACGCGCGCGGCCACACCGCCTGCACGCGCAGGACGACGACGGCCCCGGCAACCTCCCCGCGGAGATTCCAGGTCGAGTCAGGGGACGGTCGTGTCCCCCGGCCGGGGCCGGTATTCGGGCTGATGGACACGGGCCGCAGCCCACCTACTACCCGCCGCTTCCCAGGCGCGAGCCCAGTGCTGTTGGCAGGATTCGTTTCCATTCACCGCTGCGGGGCAGCTCCGGAATGGACGCGCGAGGCGCCTTCACCGGATTCCCGTTTAAATCCCTCCCCGCGCCGCAGCGATGGGAGGGATACCTTCGGCGTGTGCAAGGTGGACCTGTTGGTGGCGCCGGTCAAGAGCGCAGGGGTCAGAACCCGCTACGCTGCAACGGGATCCGACCCCAGCGGAAGGAAGGGGTCGGATCCCGCTGCCACGCAGCGGGCTCTGACCCCGGTCGGGATGCACCTTCAATGCCCCACGGCCGCCCGCGTGCGGATGTCGTCCAGCCGCTGGTCGTGCAGCAGGCGGCCGTTCTCCCACACGGTCACCATTGCGTCCTCGAAGCCGTCCGGCAGGGTGTCGTCGCCGTTGGCCGGCAGTGGCACCGTATGCAGGCTGCCATCGTCCAGGCGGCGCAGCAGGCGCATGCGGCCACGCTTGCTGGCCTTGCCGGCGTCGGTGACCGGATCCTTGTAGACGTCGATCCACTCACCCTCGACCCGCGCCGCCGAGCACTTCAGTGCGAACTTCTGCGTATCGCGGTCCAGCCGCTGCAGCAGCGCACCGCCCATGCCGAAGGCTACGTTGTCGGCGGCGTAGCCGTCGTCGGTGATGCGTTGCAGGATGGTGCGGATGGTATCCGGGTTGATGCCATCGCCCTGGATCACCCGCACGTGGTTGAGCACGCGGTAGCCCTTGCCGTTGAGGGTGTGGCCGAACGCTTCATCCAGCCGGCGCAGGCTTTCGGCAACCACCTCCACCGGGTCGCCCGAGTCGGGGCGGATGACCAGGGTGGCGCCCGAGGCGATCACGTCATCGCGCAGGGTGGTACCCCAGTGCTCGCTGATGGCGCGGTAGATGTCATAGCTGTCCGATACCACCGCCACGATCGCACCGGGCGTGCCGAACTGGCGCAGCATGTTGCGGTAGGCGTCCACCTCGCGCTCGCGGCCCCAGCTGGTGATGGTGCTGTGCTCGGCGGCGGGAATCGAATAGCCGGCCATCGGCGCGTGATAGTGCGCGCGCGCCAGGCACAGCGCCGATACGGTATCGGTGCCGAGGAAGTTGACCAGGTGTGCGGCACCGCCCAGCGCGGCCGATTCCAGGCTCGATACACCGCGCGCGCCGAAGTCATGCAGCTTGAACGGCAGCTGCCCCTGCGGGTCGTCGCTGGTCTGCTGCAGGAACGCGGCAATGGTCTGCCGTGCGTGCCAGCTGATGGTGGCCACGGTGACCGGGTACCACACGCGCAGCAGCAGCGTTTCCAGGTACGACGGCACCCAGAACGCGGCCGGATCGGTCGATTCGATGGTCATCAGCGCCTGGTGGGTGGGCACCACGCTGCCCTCGGGAACGGCGCGGATGCGCACCGGCAGGTGGCCGCCAAGCCGGTCGACGATATCGCGCCAGCCGGCCTCGTTGAACGGTTCGCCATGCGCGGCGAATACCGCAGCAGCGTCGTCGATGTCGGCGTGGGTGACCGGCCGTGCCAGCGCGTCCTTGAGGATCGCCTGCAGGCCGAAGAACACCGTGCGATCGTGCAGGCCGCCACGTGATTCGACGTAGAAGAACGTGGCATCGGTACCCGGCGGGTACTGCAGCCAATGGCTGGCCTTGTAGCTGTCGGTGTTGAGGAGAAGATTATCGAGGTAGTGCATGACGGAAGCTCCTTCGCGTCGGGTGGCACCGGCGGTCTATCCGCCAGTGGGAAAGCCGGGCCGGTCAGCCGCGGCCGAGGAAATACTCCAGGATGTGCAGGTGGTCTTCGAACAGCTGCGGGCCCATGTCCAGGGCCTCACTCACCGGTATCCAGCGTGCCTTGTCGGCATCGTCGCCACCGCGCACCGGCGGCAGCTCGCCGGCCGGAAACTCGAAGTGGAAACCGTGGGTGATGGTGCGGCCACGCTGGCTGCGGTCCGGGTGGTCGAACACCTGCTGGCCCTTCAGCGACCCCTTCAACACCGGCAACGGAATCTTCAGCCGGGTTTCCTCGCGCAGTTCGCGCAGGCAGCTGTCGAGCAGGCTCTGTTCCTGGCCGACGAAGCCGCCGGGCAATGCCCACAGCCCCTTGCCGGGTTCCGAGCGGCGACGCACCAGCAGCACGTGGCCCGAATGCACCACCACCGCATCGGTGGTGACGAAGGTGGGCGCGTAGGGCGCATCCTTCCAGGCGGCCTTGTACTGTTCGATGAAGCGGTACTCGGCCACCAGCTGGCCATAGGCAGGCGCGCTCTTGCGGAACGCTTCAAGCATGTCATACACCGGCGCCGGCACATTGCCACGCAGCATCAGCAGCGCGCCGTGGAAGTCGACGTCGCCGGCTTCGAACAGGTAGCGCCGCAGCTCGGTGGCCGACAGGGTGGCGGTGTGCTGCACGTCCACCAGCGGCCACTGCGGGAACTCGCGCAGGTAGTAGCTGGACGCATCCTTGTCCATGCCGATCAGGCCCACCCTGGCATCGGCGGCGGCACCGTCGTTGCGCAGGGCGTCAGCCACCTGGCGCTGCACGTTGGCGATCCACTGTGCTTCGTTGTACAGGTGGTCACGCAGCGGGCGGATCAGCAGACGGTCGGTGTGGCCGTCGAGGGCCGCCTGGATCATCACGGCGCGCTCGGCCACGGTCCAGGGATTGCGCAGGCTGCGGGGGGTATCGGCAGAGCCGACCAGGAAGATCAGCTTGCGGGCCCGGCTCAGGGCCAGGCGGGCAACGGCGGCGTGGCCGTTGTGGAAGGGCTCGAATCGCCCGATGAAGACGAGATAGTCGAATTCCATGAGAATCCCTCATGTCGTTGTGGCAGCCGCGGGTCTGTCCCTTGGCTTGCTGCAGATGCTACGCCGATGGCGGGGCGGGTCAAGCCTGCAGCCGTGCTTTCTGCTGAACGGCGCATTGCGTGCGCGGACTGCGCCGTTGTTCTCAGGCCCTGAGAAGCCGCTGCGCCATACTGCAACCCACGCGGCGGACGGCATGCTCGGGGGCAAGACAGTGGCGGACAAGTACTGCGATCTGGTCATGAAAGGCGGCATCACCAGCGGCATCGTGTACCCCAATGCGGTACTGGCGCTGGCCCGCGAGTATCGCTTCAAGAGCATCGGCGGCACTTCAGCCGGCGCCATTGCGGCAGCGGTGGCGGCTGCAGCGGCCTGCGGCGATCGCCGCCAGCAGGCCGGCGAGCAGCTGCCCGGCGATGCAGGCTATGGCGGGCTGTCGGCGGTGTCGGCACAGCTGTCCCGGCGCGGCTTCATCTACAGCCTGTTCCAGCCGGCGCGCGGCGCGCGCGCGGCCTATCGGCTGCTGGTGGTGCTGACCGGCAATGCCCGCCTGCCGCACAAACTGCTGTGCCTGGCCGTTGCGGTATTCGAGATCGCGCCGCTGGAAGTGCTGGTGTCGCTGGCGCTGCTGCTCGGCCTGGGCTGGTGGGGCGGTGGCTGGAGCGGCGTGGCCGCCACGCTGCTGCCATCACTGCTGTGCGCCTACGGTGCGGGTGTGGCCGGTGCCGCGCTGCGGGTCGCGCGGGTGGCGCGTCGCAACCTGCTGGGCCTGTGCAGCGGCCTCAGCCGCGATCCACGCAGGCCGGCGCTGACCGAGTGGTTGCATGAATGCCTGCAGCAGCTGTCGGGCAAGCCGCTGGATGCACCGTTGACCTTCGCCGACCTGCACGATGCGCCGCGCTACGCCGGTGAGCCGGACAGCCCGCATGCGATCAGCCTGCAGATGATCACCACCTGCATCTCACACAATGAGCCGCGCACGCTGCCGCTGGGCGGTGCGCAGTTCTGGTTCCTGCGCGAGGAGTTCGAGCAGCTGTTCCCCGCCAGCGTGGTGCAGTGGCTGGTGAGCCAGGCCGGCCCGCCGCTGGAGGTGGACGGGCGGCAGTACTACCACCTGCCACAGGGCCCGAAGCTGCCGGTGCTGGTGGCCACGCGCATGAGCCTGAGCTTCCCGCTGCTGATCAGCGCGGTGCCGCTGCATGAACCCTCACGCCGCGAACGACGCTGCGAACCGACCGCCCCTGCGGCCGACCAGGAGCACAACGTTGCCGACAGCATGGAAGGGCTGACCAGTGCCGGGCAGACCTGCGGCCCGGTGATCACCGCCTTCCGCATCTGCTGGTTCTCCGATGGCGGCATCAGCAGCAACTTCCCGATCCATCTGTTCGACGCCGCCCTGCCGCGTTGGCCGACCTTCGCCATCAACCTGGTCTATCCACAGCACGCCGAAGCGGTGAGCCAGGGCAGCGGCGGCCGCCAGGCGCTGGAACATGCGGTGTTCCTGCCCACCGAAAACCGCCACGGCTGGCAACGGCATTACCAGTCCATCGCCACGCCACTGGCCGCAGCCGAGCTGGGTCGTTTCCTGTTCGCGGTGGTGGCGACCATGCAGAACTGGCGCGACCTGCTGCAGGCGCGCGCACCGGGCTACCGCGACCGCATCGTGCACGTCAGCCTGCAGGGCGACGAAGGCGGCATGAACCTGGACATGCCGCAGGAGGTACTCTCCCGCATCGCCGACAAGGGCAGCCTGGCCGGTGCGCGCTTCTGTTCGTTCTCGTTCGAGAACCACTACTGGATCCGCTGGCGCAACCTGGCCTCGGCCTACCAGCGCTACACGCTGGAAGTGGCGCGCACCGATGATCCGGCGCAGCAGGTGCTGGCCTACCGCGCGGCGTACGCGATGGTCGCCAGCGGTCAGCCGACGCCACCGTCGTACAAGCTGGGCTCGGAAGACAAACGGCTGGCCTCGCAGCAGTTGTGGGGCTTGATGGTCGAGCAGGGCCGCACCTGGGAGGACCTCGGCCCGGACCTTACCGACGGCGCACCGCGTCCGCTGCCGCAGATGAAGGTGACCCCGATCTACTGACCCGATCCTGCGGTCGAATCGGCGTCAGATCCGTTTCCGCAGGAAAACGGATCTGACCCCGCAGTGGTTGCTGCTCTTGCCGGCCAGCGGCCGGCACTACCGCAGGTGCAGGGCGCAGCCCTGCAGAACCCCCTATCGCCCCGGCAACTGCGCGAACGCGCGCTGCATGCAGTCCTCGCGCGGGCACACCCGGCACCCCGGGCCGATCGATACCGAATTGCCCGGGCTCTGCACATCCAGCCCCAGTGAATACACCAGGCGTTCGGCATGCTGCAGGTCGCAGCCCAGCGCCACCGCGAAGGTCTTGCGCGGTTGGCCATGGCCGACCGGGCCACTGCTGACCTGCCGCGCCAGCCAGAAATGGCGGCGCCCATCGGGCATGCGCGCGGTCTGGGTGAGGATGCGCCCGGGTTGGTTGAACGCCTCGTAGACGATCCACAGCGGGCACGATCCACCCACCTGCGAGAAGTGGAAATCGGTGGCCGAATGGCGCTTTGAGACGTTGCCCGCCCGATCCACGCGGATGAAGAAGAACGGCAGGCCGGGCGCGCTGCGCCGTGCCAGCGTGCTCAGCCGATGGCAGACCGCTTCGAAGCCGACGCCGAACTGGTGTGCCAGCAGTTCGATGTCGTAGCTGCTGGTTTCGGCTGCACGCAGGAAGCGCATGTACGGCATCACCAGCGCACCGGCGAAATAGTTGGAGAGACCGATCCGCGCCTGCGCGATGCGTGCCTCATCGGTGAACCCGGCGCGCGCCACCACCGCATCGATCTGCGGCAGGTAGCCATGCAGGGCCAGCTCGGCCGCCATCTGGAACGCCTGCTGTCCGGGCTCCAGGTAATCGGGCAGCCACAGCCGCCGCGCACCGGCATCGTAGTGCCGCTTTTCGCGCCCGGCCTGCAGTGCGGCCACTTCCACCAGCACGCCATGGCGGTCGGCCAGCAGCTGGCGCAGCCGCGGTGCCACATGCCCGGGCGACAGCCCCCATTCGGCGAACAGCTGCTCGGCCAGCTCGTCCAGCTCGGGAATGTGGTTGTGCATGCGGTTGAAGAACTCGCGCACCTGGTCACCGGCGGGCAGGGTGCTGCCGGCGCCGGGCTCGCCCAGCTGGAACTCCAGTGCGGCCGCGTGCTCGCGCAGCGCCAGGTGACGACGGTGCAGGTCCAACAGCGCGCGGCTGACCTGCGGCAGGTTCCCGGCCAGCGCGCGCAGTTCGGTCGCGCTGACCTCGGCCAGGCCCAGGTCGCGCAGGGTTTCGCCCAGCGCTTCCTGCAGGGCGGCGGGCTCATCGTCATCGAACAGCGAGGAAACGTCGCCCAACACCTCTCCCAGCTTCTTCTGCACCGCCGGTGTCAGTGGGCGCTTGTTGCGCTCGATCTGGTTCAGGTAGCTGGCCGACAGCCCCAGCGCACGCGCCAGATCGGCCTGGCTGTAGCCGCGCTGCTCGCGCAGCCGCAGCAGGCGCAGGCCGAGTTGCCGCTGGGGAGCTGAATAATTCACAGAATTAACAGGAATCGTGGGGCGCGTTGGCCAGATTAAGCGGATTCAGCCCGGAAATCGAGCCGGGTGCTGTGAATAATGCCAAGCATCTTTCGCACCCTGTGGGATTGTCGTCATGACTGTTGCAGCGCCCCGTATCCGCATGCTGATCGATGGCCAGTTCGTTGAATCGGCCACTTCCCACTGGCAGGACGTGATCAATCCGGCCACCCAGGACGTGCTGGCCCAGGTGCCGTTCGCCACCACCGGCGAAGTGGACGCCGCCGTCGCCGCCGCCAAGGAAGCCTTCAAGACCTGGCGCAAGACCCCGATCGGCACCCGCGCGCGCATCTTCCTGAAGTACCAGCAGCTGATCCGCGAAAACATGAGTGAGCTGGCCCACATCCTCACCGCCGAACAGGGCAAGACCCTGCCGGACGCCGAAGGTGATGTGTTCCGCGGCCTGGAAGTGGTCGAGCACGCCGCCGCCATCGGCAACCTGCAGCTGGGCGAGCTGGCCAACAACGTGGCCAATGGCGTGGACACCTACACGATCATGCAGCCGCTGGGCGTGTGCGCTGGCATCACCCCGTTCAACTTCCCGGCGATGATTCCGCTGTGGATGTTCCCGATGGCGATTGCAACGGGCAACACCTTCATCCTCAAGCCGTCCGAGCAGGACCCGATGGTCACCATGCGCCTGGTCGAGCTGGCGCTGGAAGCCGGCATTCCCAAGGGCGTGCTGAACGTCGTCCACGGCGGCGAGGAAGTGGTCAACGCGATCTGCGACCACCCGGACATCAAGGCCGTGTCGTTCGTCGGGTCCACCCGCGTCGGCACACACGTCTACAACCGCGCCTCGCTGGCCGGCAAGCGCGTGCAGTGCATGATGGGCGCCAAGAACCACGCCGTGGTGCTGCCGGACGCCAACAAGGAACAGACCCTCAACGCAATGGTCGGTGCCGCCTTCGGTGCCGCTGGCCAGCGCTGCATGGCGGCTTCCACGCTGGTGCTGGTCGGTGAAGCGCGCAACTGGGTGCAGGACCTGGTGGCCAAGGCCCAGACCCTGAAGGTCAGCGCCGGCACCGTGTCCGGTACCGACGTCGGCCCGGTCATCTCCTGCAGCGCCCGCGAGCGCGTGGAAGGCCTGATCGCCTCGGGCGTGGAGCAGGGCGCCAAGCTGGTGCTCGATGGCCGCAAGCCGCAGGTCGATGGCTTCGAGAAGGGCAACTTCGTTGGCCCGACCATCTTTGCCGGTGTCACCACCGACATGCGCATCTACCAGGAAGAAATCTTCGGGCCGGTGCTGGTCATCCTCGAAGCGGAAACGCTGGAAGAGGCCATCGCGATGGTCAACAGCAACCCGAACGGCAACGGCACCGCACTGTTCACCCAGTCCGGCGCTGCCGCGCGCAAGTTCCAGGAAGACATCGACGTCGGCCAGGTCGGCATCAACGTGCCGATCCCGGTGCCGGTGCCGCTGTTCTCGTTCACCGGTTCGCGCGCCTCCAAGCTGGGTGACCTGGGCCCGTATGGCAAGCAGGTGGTGCTGTTCTACACCCAGACCAAGACGGTCACCGCGCGCTGGTTCGATGACGAGACGCTGAGCCACGGCGTCAACACCACGATCAGCCTGAAGTAACGGCAGGAGCAGCCATGAGCCACTCGATGACGACGGAACTGGAAGAAGCGCAGCAGGCGTACCGCGAGGCGGCGCGCGACTTCGCACAGGCCGAACTGGCGCCGCACGCCGCGCGATGGGATGCGGAGGGCATCTTTCCGCGCGAGGCGATCGCCAAGGCCGGTGAGTTGGGCTTCTGCGGTCTGTACATGGACCCGGAAGTGGGCGGCAGCGGCCTGAGCCGACTGGACGCCGCCGTCGTCATCGAGGAGCTCGCCAACGTCGATCCGTCGACCGCGGCGTACATCAGCATCCACAACATGGCCTCGTGGATGGTGTCCAGGTGGGGCCAGCCGGCCCTGCGCGATGCGTGGGGCACCGATCTGTCCTCGGGCAGCAAGCTGGCCTCGTACTGCCTGACCGAACCGGGTGCGGGTTCCGATGCGGCGTCGCTGAAGACCACCGCCGTGCGCGATGGCGACTTCTACGTGCTGAACGGCTCGAAGGCCTTCATTTCCGGCGCCGGTGCCACCGAGCTGCTGGTGGTGATGGCGCGTACCGGCGGTGCCGGTGCCGGCGGTGTCAGCGCCATTGCGGTGCCGGCGGACCTGCCGGGCATCAGCTTCGGCCGCAAGGAAGAGAAGATGGGCTGGAACAGCCAGCCCACCCGTGGCATCACCTTCGAGAACGTCCGCGTGCCGGTCAGCCACCTTCTGGGAGAGGAAGGCGGCGGCTTCAAGCTGGCGATGAAGGGGCTGGACGGCGGCCGCATCAACATCGCCGCCTGCTCGCTGGGTGCCGCACAGGGTGCACTGGATGCTGCGCGCCGCTACATGGGCGAGCGCCGCCAGTTCGGCAAGGCGCTGGCCGAGTTCCAGGCGCTGCAGTTCAAGCTGGCCGACATGGTCACCCAGCTGGTGGCTGCACGGCAGATGGTGCACACCGCGGCACGCAAGCTCGATGCCGGTGCCAGCGATGCCAACGTGTGGTGCGCGATGGCCAAGCGCTTCGCCACCGATGCCGGTTTCAACGTCTGCAATGAAGCGCTGCAGATCCACGGGGGCTACGGCTACATCCGCGAATACCCGATCGAGCGCCTGCTGCGTGACTGCCGCGTGCACCAGATCCTGGAAGGCACCAACGAGATCATGCGGGTGATTGTTGCCCGTCACCTGCTCAACACCGAAGAGGAACTGCGATGAAGGATTGGCGTACCCAGGAGCACGTGGGCCTGAAGGTGGAGGTCGATGGCCACACCGCCGTGGTCACCCTGAACAACCCGCCGGCGCATACCTGGACCGTGCACAGCCTGTCGGCGCTGCGCGACCTGGTCGGCGCGCTCAACGCAGACCGCGACATCTACGCGCTGGTGATCACCGGTGATGGCGAGAAATTCTTCTCCGCCGGTGCCGACCTCAACCAGTTCGCCTCCGGCGACAAGGCCGCTGCACGTGAGGCCGCGCGCCGCTTCGGTGAAGCCTTCGAAGCGCTGTCCGGTTTCCGTGGCGTGTCGATCGCCGCGATCAACGGCTACGCCATGGGCGGTGGCCTGGAGTGCGCGCTGGCCTGCGACCTGCGCATCATTGAAGACCATGCCCAGGTCGCGCTGCCGGAGGCCACCGTCGGCCTGCTGCCGTGTGCCGGCGGTACCCAGAACCTGCCGCGCCTGGTCGGCGAGGGCTGGGCCAAGCGCATGATCCTGCTGGGTGAGCGCATCAACGCCGAGACCGCGCTGCGCATTGGCCTGGCCGAAGAAAAGGTCGGCAAGGGCGAAGCCAAGGCGCTGGCGCTGGAATGGGCGAAGAAGGCCGGCAAGCAGAGCCCGACCAGCATCGCCGCCTGCAAGACCCTGGTGCAGTCCACCCGCACCGGCACCCACGCCTCGGCGCTGGTGGCCGAGCGCGAAGCCTTCGTCGACCTGTTCGACACCGCCGACCAGGTCGAGGGCGTGACTGCCTTCCTGGAAAAGCGCGCCGCGCAGTGGAAGAACGCATGAGCACGGATACCGCTGCCGACGACGCACCGGTGCTGTTCGAAGAGCGCGTGGCCGGCAACGGCACGCGCATCGGCATCGCCACGCTCAATGCGCCGCGTACGCTCAACGGTTTCTCGCTGCCGATGGCGCACCTGCTGCTGAACCAGCTGAATGCCTGGGCCGACGACGATGGCATCGCCATGGTGGTGCTGCAGGGCGCCGGCGAAAAGGCGTTCTGTGCTGGTGGCGACCTGCACAGCCTGTACAAGGCCATGGTCGCCTTCCGTGAGGCCGGCCACAGCGACATCCGCCAGAACGCCTATGCCGCCGAGTTCTTCGACGTCGAATACCGCGTCGATTACCTCATCCACACCTACACCAAGCCGATCCTGTGTTGGGGCCACGGCATCGTGATGGGCGGCGGCATCGGCCTGATGTCCGGCGCCAGCCACCGTGTGGTCAGCGAACGCTCCAAGCTGGCCTTCCCGGAAATCACCGTCGGCCTGTTCCCCGATGTAGGTGGCAGTTGGCTGCTGTCGCGCGTGCCGGGCAAGGGTGGCCTGTTCCTGGCCCTGACCGGCGCACTGCTCAACCCGGGCGATGCCATCTACGCCGGCCTGGCCGACGTGCACGTGGCCGAAGAACGCCGCAGCGCGGTGTTCGATGCGCTGCTGCAGGTGGCCTGGTCCAATGACACCGCACACAACCACGAACGCCTGACCCATCTGCTGCAGTCGCATGCCAGCGATGCCGCCACCGGTCCACTGCTGGCCCACGCGGCGCAGGTCGATGCGTTGTGCGAAGGCGATGACCTTGAAGCCATCGTGGCGCGCATTGCCGGCCTGCAGACCGACGACGCCTGGTTGCAGGCGGCTCAGAAGACCCTTGCTGCCGGTGCACCGGGTTCGGCACGGTTGGCGTACGAACTGCAGCGCCGCAGTGCCGGCCAGGACCTGGCCGCGATCTACCGCCTGGAGTACATCGTCGCCCTGCATTGCGCCGCCCATGGTGATTTCGCCGAAGGCATCCGCGCGCTGCTGGTCGACAAGGAGCGCAACCCGCAGTGGAACCCGGCCACCCTGGCCGAGGCCACTGGCGCGTGGGCAGACACCTTCTTCGCTTCCCCCTGGGCCGACGCCGCGCATCCGCTGGCCGACCTGGGCACTCCCCTTGTTGAAAGGAGCCTTGCATGAGCCGCATTGCATTCATCGGGTTGGGCAACATGGGTGGCCCGATGGCCGCCAATCTGGTCAAGAACGGCCACAGCGTGCGCGTATTCGATCTGGTTCCGGCCGCGGTGCAGGCCGCTGTCGACGCCGGCGCCAGCGCTGCATCGTCGGCGCGCGACACCCTGGCCGATGCCGAAGTGGTGATCTCGATGCTGCCGGCCAGCCGTCATGTCGAAGGCGTGTACCTGGGCGACGACGGCATTCTTGCCGCGATCCCGGCCGGTGCACTGGTCATCGACTGCAGCACGATCGCCCCGGCCAGTGCCCGCAAGGTCTCGGAAGCGGCCGCCGCGCGTGGCCTGCAGATGATCGACGCGCCGGTGTCCGGCGGTACCGCCGGCGCCCAGGCCGGCACCCTGACCTTCATCGTCGGCGGCGAGGAAGACGCGCTGGAACGCGCACGCCCGGTGCTGCAGGCGATGGGCAAGAACATCTTCCACGTCGGCGCCAGCGGCGCTGGCCAGGTCGCCAAGCTGTGCAACAACATGGCGCTGGGCGTGATCATGGCGGTGACCGGTGAAGCCATCGCACTGGGCGTGGCGCACGGGCTGGACCCCAAGGTGCTGTCGCAGATGATGGCGGTCAGCACCGGCCGCAGCTGGGCCACCGAAGTGTGCAACCCGTGGCCGGGCGTGCTGGAGAATGCGCCGGCCTCGCGTGGCTACAGCGGCGGTTTCGGCAGCGATCTGATGCTGAAGGACATGGGCCTGGCGGTGGAAGCGGCGATGAGTGTCGGCGCTTCGATTCCGCTGGGCGAAGTGGCCCGCAATCTCTACTCGATGAACCACCAGGCCGGCCGCGGCAAGCTGGATTTCTCCAGCGTCGTGCAGCTCATCACCAGCGACCAGTAACTGGTCGCTGGTCCGCGCATTCCACCTTATCCCCGCGCCGTTGGCGCGCCCCCTTGAACAACAAGGGGGCTCTTCTCCAGAAGGATGGATGCGCGCCGCAGCGAATGCGTCCCCGGCCACGTGCTGGGGCCCACCCGAGGTGGGATGGGCGGATGCCCGGTTTCGACCGGCATCCGCCCATTTTTTTGGGGGTCGGATCCCTTTCGCAACGCGAAAGGGCTCTGACCCCATATAGCCGTGCGGGCCTGGGATGGGGTCAGAGCCCTTTGCCGGTGGCAAAGGGATCCGACCCCGGCACCGCATCAGGCAACGATCAGCGTCACGTCGATGTTGCCGCGGGTGGCGTTGGAGTACGGGCACACGATGTGCGCCTTCTGCACCAGTTCTTCCACCTGCTCGCGCGGCACGCCCGGCACGTTGATGGTCAGCTCTGCCTCGATGCCGAAGCCGGTCGGGATCTGGCCGATGCCGACCTTGCCGGTGACGGTGGTGTCGGCCGGCAGCGCGACCTTGGCCTGGCCGGCCACGAACTTCAGCGCGCCCAGGAAGCAGGCCGAGTAGCCAGCGGCGAACAGCTGTTCCGGGTTGGTGCCCGGGCCGCCGGCACCACCCAGCTCGCGCGGGGTCGACAGCTGGATGTCCAGCACGTTGTCGGACGAGACGGAACGGCCTTCACGGCCGCCGGTGGAGGTGGCCTGGGCGGTATACAGAACCTTTTCGATGGACATCGGGATGCTCCTGATCAGTGGGTGGGTACTGCTATGGAGCCTACTTTGCCCGGTTTCTGCGTACGTTGGGTTGCAGTCCGTACGAAAAACTTGATTGATCGTCCTGTTGGCCTAGATCGTCCACTCGCGGTCGGTGGTGAACATGATGGTCAGCCAGCGGTCCGGCGAGGCCTCGCCCAGCGCATCGCCGATCTCGTCGCGCAGCTGGTCCCATTCCAGCAGGGGCCGCGGCGGGTCGTCCTCGCGTACCACGAAGAACAACTCGATCTGCTCGCCACGCCCCACCTGGGCGACGTAGCTGCGATGCTCGACGAAGCCATGCTTGGCCACGATCGCGCGTGCCACCGCGTCCACGTGCGCCTGCAGTTCCGGCGGGGTGACCAGCAGGATGCCGGCCAGCGCCCGGCGCACCGTCCCGAGCGGGGCGATCATCACCAGCACGCAGACGAAAGCGAGGATGGCCGGGTCGATGTACGGCCCGACCCAGGCCAGCGAGGTGCCGCGCACCAGTACGCCGCCAAGGAAGGCCAGCAGGTAGCAGGCCGACATGCTGGCGGCGATCACCCAGTTCTTCGCGTCCAGCGCGATGAACTCCGAACCGATGCGGCGGTTGACGCGCAGCACGAACCAGGCCAGCGCACCTTCGCCGATGATCGACAACCCGGCGAAGGCGATGGCTGGACCG
Organism: Stenotrophomonas sp. YJH_SMC_127; assembly: GCF_059372445.1. Classification (NCBI taxonomy): domain Bacteria; kingdom Pseudomonadati; phylum Pseudomonadota; class Gammaproteobacteria; order Lysobacterales; family Lysobacteraceae; genus Stenotrophomonas; species Stenotrophomonas sp. YJH_SMC_127. The sequence continues at coordinate 110,818 of NZ_JCAFVO010000008.1, forward strand.
AGTGCGATGTGGCGGCCGCCGGACATCAGCGCATCCACCGCATTGACCAGCGCATACAGTGCCGCGCCGATCATCAGCGTGCCGCTCACCCCCAGCACGATGGGCTCCAAGTGCCAGAAGCCCATGGTGAAGCGCTGGTTGAGCCGCGACTGCAGCGCGTCGGTGCTGGTGGACAGTGCGATCAGACGCGCGACCAGCAGTGACAGCCACGTCATCACCACATCGATCAGGCCGTAGATGCCATCGAAGATGATCAGCGAGGAATTGGCCAGAAGACCAAATACCACCGCAGCGGCAGCCAGCAGCAATGAGCCTGCGATGGACAGGCGCAGCACGCCTTGTTCGGTACGCGCATCGAAGAAGCGTTCGGGGGTGGCAGGCATGCGGGAATCCAGCGGGAAATGGGCTGCGGAAGCAGCGCGTTGCCATTCTATCCAGCCTGCGGCACGTCGCCATGACCACGCCCGCACAGCGCCTGGAAAAGTCACCAGACTGGTAACCGTTTGCGGATTGACGGGTGCACACCCGAAGCGTATCGTTTGTACCACGATGACATAGAAGCCTCCGGTGACCCCGGGGGCTTCTTTCGTTTGCGCCGTCGCGCGCTGCGAGGTCACCGCCACCGGCCCTGACGTCCCCGTCGCAGCCGTTCTGTTTTCCGCCCCGATCCTGCCTTTCCCGCGCCGTCCTGGTGATCGCGTGGGGCGCCGCCGTGCGCGCAGGATCGGGGCACTCCACATCCATCAACGAAGGAGGATTCGATGCCCCTGCTGACCCTTGAGCAGTGCCGCGCGCACTGCCGTATCGACGGCGATTTTGACGACGCCATCCTGGGTGACCTGCTGGCCGCAGCCAGCGACGCAGCCGCGGCCTATCTGGGCCGCGAGCTGTACGCCGATCAGGCCGCGCTGGACCAGGCGCTGGACCAGCTGCCGCAGGACATGGCGGCGGCGGTGACCGGGCATGAAGCCGCGGTTGCCGCCGCCAATGCCGAGACCAACGCGGCCAAGGCCAAGGCCATGCGTGATGTGGCCGATCGCCGCCTGGCCGTGGCGACCGCGCGCAGTGCGCGCCTGCTGCAGGGCATGCCGGTCAACGACAGCATCCGTGCAGCGGTGCGCCTGTTGCTGGGCCACCTGTACGCCCATCGCGAAGCCGTGGTCGTCTCTGCGCAGACGTTCGATGCACCGGCAGGCGCCGCTGCCATCGCAATGGAGCTGCCGTTCGGCGTGGCCGCGCTGCTTGATCCGTACCGATCGGCAGCAACGCCATGAACGCCGGCCACTTCAATCGCCGCATCCGCATCGAGCGCCAGGACGGCCAGCTCGATGCGTGGGGGCAGCCGCTGGACGCCTGGCAGCCGGTGGCAGAACTGTGGGCCGCCATCATCGCCGACCGCGCAGACAGCGTGCAGCGGCTGACGCTGGAAAGCCGCCTGCCGGCAACGATCCGGCGCCAGCGCTTCCATGTCCGATTGGCAGCCGCACGACAGGCAGGCATCCAGGCCGGCATGCGCATCGTGCATGACGGTCGTGTTTTCAACATCACCGGCGTTGCGCCCGACTTCAGCCGGCGCCAGACCACGGTGCTGTTCACCGAACAGTCTTCAGGCATCGCCTGAGCGACGCCAACCAGGACACCGCGATGAGTTACGAAGCACAGCTGCACGCGCTGCTGGCCCCGCTGCTGCAGGGCCGGCTGTATCCCGACCTTCCGCCGGAACCGGTCATCTATCCGTGTGCCGTCTACCAGCAGATGGGTGGACAGTCCGTGTGGTTCAACGAAGGTTCCATTCCCGAACAGAAGCACGCTCGCGTGCAGCTGACCGTCTGGGCAGACAGCCGCGCCCAGGCCAACACCCTGATCCGCAACATCGAGGATCAGGTATGCGCAGGATTGCCGACCGCCGAATCGTTCGGCGCTGCAATCGCCGTGCATGAGCCGATGCTGCACAAGTACGGCGCGCGGCTCGATTTCGGCCTGTGGTACGTCGACCCGTAAACCGCATCACCCGTGCAACACCCCAGCCCGGCATTCGCCGGGCTTTTTTTTATCCAACGAGGAAATACACCATGGCACTCAAGCTTCCCAAGGGCACCCAGTTCGGCTTCGCACCGGTCGTCTCCACCGCGATCGCCACCAGCGCGATCTCCAAGGCCGCGCCGGCGCTGGCCAGCGTTGCCGCCAACAGCGTCGACACCGGCGATGTGGTGGTCATCGAACTGCCGGGCTGGCCGGCCCTGAACAACCGCGCCATCCGCGCCGGTGCTGAAGCCACCGGCAGCGTTGAACTGCTGGGCATCGACACCACCGATACCGTGCTGTTCCCCGGCACCAGCGGTGCCGGTGTACTGCGCAAGGCGGGCGCCTTCGTCGACCTGGACCAGCAGGGCGACCCGACCACCGCCGGTGGCGAGCAGCAGTACTGGAGCGGCACGCTGCTCGAAGACCCGACCGGTCGCCAGGTCCAGATGCCGACCTTCAAGAACGCCAAGACCATCACCCTGCCGCTGTTCTACGATCCGAAGAAGCCGTGGTATTCGGCACTGAAGAACGCTGACGCCAAGGGCGAGCCGGTGATCCTGCGGGCCAAGCTGGTCGGTGGCGACGTGCTGTACTGGTACGGCTACCTGAGCTACAACGGCGACCCGACCATGGCCGCCAACACCCCGATGGGCACCACCGCGACCTTCACCGCGCTGGCCGACTCGATCCTGGTGGAGGGCGTCTGATGTTCCAGGTCAAGGCACCTGAGACCTTCAAGAGCACCCTGACCATTGCCGGCCATGGCCGCGAGCAGAAGCTCAACCTGACCTACCGTCACCTGCAGCAGGCCGCGTACGCGGACCTGCTGCAGCGCCTGGCGGCCGGCGAGGTGACGCCTGCCCAGGCAATCCTGGACATCGTCACTGAGTGGGATGCAGATGTAGCGCTGGATACGGCAGGTGTCGAACTGGCACTTCAGCAGCAGATCGGCTTGGACGGCGCCATCGTAGGTGGCTACGTGCAGGCTCTGCAGGTCGCACGCAAGGGAAATTGATCGAGGCGGTGGGGGCACTGTACTGGCGTGCCCCCACCGAGGCCGAACTGAACCAGCTCGGCCTGAAGGCAAAGCACTTCCAGCCGCCACAGATCGAACTATGGCCAGAATGTGCACTTCCCATCGACATCTTCTCGCGGGTCTCCACCCAGTGGCGCACCGGCGCCGGTGGCCCGACGGGTCTGGACTACAACGTGGTCTACCGGGAGCTCGAGCGTGAAGGGCTTACTGCCGAAAAGCACGCAGAAGTAATGGCAGGCATCCGCGTGATAGAGCGGGCTGCCCTCGACGAGATGCACAGCCAATGAGCCACCTGTTGGCTCACTCCGACCCCGCCAGCCGGCGGGGTCACCTTTTCCTGAGGAAACCCCTATGAGCGAGACACCGCTCGGTGTTGCGCGGGTGGATATCGAGGTCAACAGCAACCTCGGCGCCGCCACGCAGGCTGCCAAGCGCAGCCTGGCCGACATGACCGCCTCCGCACAGCAGCAGTATCAGCAACTGGACAGGGCTGAACGCGCACGCCTGCAGATGCTGCTACAGCAAAGCGCGCAGGTGGACAGCATGCGGCTGGAGCAGGAGATGCTCAATGCCGTACTCAAGGCCAGCGCAGTACTGATCAACGAAATGACCCGTCAGATGGCCAGCAACGAACGCGCCATCCGCGCAGCGCGCGATGAACTGCGTGCCTACCGCAATGAAGCCGAAGCGGCGGCCAGCGCGTCGGGCAGCCCGGCCGCAACATTCGGCGGAGCCGCTGGAGCCGCTGGAGCCGCTGGAGCCGATGGGGGTGGCTCGACATTTGCCGACCAGATCGGCAAAGCGACGGAGTTGAAGGGTGCCTACGACGATGCCGCCGAGGTTCTTACCGGGCTGGTTGGCCGTTTCCCCGCGCTGGCCAATCCCATGGCAGCGGCGGCGGCGGCACTGGCTGCCGCCGTGGGGGGCGTAGCCGTCGCCTGGAACTCCGCCAGTGACGAGGCGGCATCCTTCGAGCGATCGCTGCTGATCGTCGGCGATCGGCTCAGCGCCAACGTGCCGCAGCTGACCGGCTATGCGCAGGCCATGAGCAGAATTGATGGCATCACCATGAGTGAAGCCTCCGAAGCACTGAACCAGGTCGCCATGACAGGTCAGTTCGCCGGGGACGAACTGCGGATGGTCGCGCAGGCCGCGCTGCAGTGGCAGGACGCAGGTGTCAGCAGCGCGGAAGAGGTCATCGCATCGTTCGTCAAGATCAGGCAGGACCCGGTTGCAGCACTCAGGGAGCTGGAGCAGCAGACCGATGTGCTCACCGACGCACAGCGAAAGCAGATCCAATCGCTTATCGCGCAGGGAAACCAGGCCGACGCCTCGGCCCTGCTGATGCAGGCGTATGCAGGCAAGATCGGAGAGGTGGCCCCCAAGGTCATCCAAAGCGCCACATTGATGGAAGGCGCGTGGCGCAAGGCGAAGACCGTCTTCTCCGAGCTGTGGGACATGGTGAAGGAGCCGTTCCGGGCAGACAGCGGCGACGATCTGCGCAAGAACATCGCAGATGCCGAAACCAACCTGCGTCGCTGGCACAACACCACCCTGGGCGGGACCACGGGCTCAAGCTACAGCCTTGCCGAATATGCTCGTGCCAAGAAAGAGCTGGAAGAGGCCAAGGGAGCGCTGCGCGCAGTACAGCAGAACATAAAGCCGATCCTGATCGAAGCGACGTTGCCTGCCAGCCCTCCATCGGCAGACCCACCCGCGCGCGGGCCGTCCCTTGCCGCAGTTCCACGTCTCCCATCTGTGCCGGCCGAACCCACCCTGTTCGAGCGCATCCAGAAGCAGATCGACCAGAACGATATCCAGCGGTTGGGGATAGACAAGAAGACCGCAAGCACGCGCCTTCTTGACGAAGCTACCATTGCGCTGAAGGATGCGGAGGAGAAAGGTGACACGGCTGCCGTCATACGTCTGAAAACGGCACGTGCCAGCCTGGAAGTCAGCGATCAGGCGCTTGCGCAGAAGAAGGAAGAGATTGCGGCTGCCGCCCAACTGGAGAAGCTCAACAGATCGCTGGGAGACGCAGAAGAAGCGCGTCGCAGCGCGAACGAGCAGGAACTCATGGGCTTCGGTCTCGGCAAGGAAGCCACTGCACGGCTCGCCCGCGTCAATGCCATCCAGCGTGAGTACGATCAAGGGATGAAGGCGCTGCGCGATAGCGGCGCGCCCGAAGGCAGTCAGAGCTTCCGCGACCAGTCGAACGCGCTGCGTTCAAGCCGGGATCGACGCTTGAAGGATGAGCAGGACCACCAGGGCCGTCGGATGGAGAAGATGGGCGATTGGCGCAATGGCGCGCGCAGTGCCTTTGAGGACTACAACGAGTCCGCCTCCAATACGGCCGGCATGACCCAGGAGCTGTTCAGCAAGGCATTCAAAGGCGCTGAAGATGCTCTGACCAAGTTCGTTCTTACCGGCAAGCTCAACTTCAGCGACCTGGCCGATTCGATCATCGCGGACCTGGCACGAATCGCAGCGCAGCAGGCCCTGATGGGCATCATCAACAGTGTGGTAGGTGCCTTCGCCGGAAGCATGGGCGGGGGTGCCAGCGCAGCTCCCTCGACGGGATTCGCCGCCGGTTTCGGCAACAACACCAGCTGGCTGACCAGCGGCAACATGACGCCTCATGCCCTGGGAGGCGTCTATGCCTCACCCAGTCTCTCTGCCTATTCCGGTGGCATCTACAACACCCCGCAACTGTTCGCCTTCGCCAAGGGCGCTGGCGTGTTCGGCGAAGCGGGACCGGAAGCGATCATGCCGCTGCGGCGCGGGCCGGACGGCCGCCTGGGTGTGGCCGCGCACGGTGGCGGCGGTGGTGGCGGAGTGGGAGTCAGCATCCGCATCGACAACAACGGTGGCAAGGAAGTCACCACCAACGAAAGCATGCTGCAGCAGTTCGGCAACGAAATCGGCCAGTTCGTGGAACGCAAGTACCGCGAGCTGCAGAGTCGTGACCTGAAGGCAGGTGGTGTGCTCAGCAGGAGTGCCATGCAATGACAGACACATTCACCTGGCCGGCAACCAGCCAGAGCACCGGAACCACCACCGCCGCCGTGAAGCGCGCGAAGTTCGGTGATGGTTATGCGCAGGCCGCTGCCGATGGCCTGAATGCCACCTCGCGCAGCTACCAGCTGCAGTTCGTCGGCAACCGCAAAACGATCAACGAGATCGTGACCTTCCTGGATGGTCATGCCGGCCGCAGCTTCCTGTGGAAAGGGCCACTGGGGCAGGGGCTGTACATGTGTGATTCCTACACCGACAGCCATCTCGGCGGCCAGGTATCGACCATCACCGCCACCTTCGAGCAGACCTTCCAGGCGTAGGCATGAGCATTGATCTTCAACGAATCGACCTGGATACCATCCAGCCCAACGGAAAGCGGGGGGAGACCCAGCGGCCCGCCTTCACCAAGATCAACCAGAACTTTCAGGACGTTGCGTTTGCGCTGGAGGGAATGCCTGGTGCCATCGCAGACTCAGTCTCGGGAAAGAACCGTTTGATCAATGGGAATTTCGAGCTCTGGCAGCGTGGGGACAACTTCACCGCCGCCGCTGCCTACTGTGCAGACAGATTCTTTGCACAGCAGGGAGGGATGGACGGAGCAGTCATATTCAAATCACCCGTTGCCCCGGGCGATTCGAACTTCCCGAGAAGCCTGTTTACGTTGGCCGCCAATTGCAACGGGAATCACAACGCCGCCGGACACCATTTCCTGTTCGAGCAGCGTGTGGAAAGTGTGCGGACCTTTGCCGCATCGGAGAGCACGCTATCCTTCCTGGTCTACAACGCAGGCACCGCAGGCAGAAAGATCGCAGTCGAGTTCCTGCAGCGCTTCGGAACGGGCGGAAGCCCCACTGTCACGGCGATCCAGCCGGAAGTTTTCACGCTCGCACAGGGCCTGAACCGGATCAGCAAGACCGTCAGTCTTCCTTCCATCTACGGTAAGACGCTTGGCGGTGGCGATGATTCGGTCATCTGTGCGGTATGGCTCTCAGCAGGCAGCGACTTCAACGCGCGCACAGGAGGGCTCGGCGCGCAGGCAGGCCAGTTGTACTTCGGTGAAATGCAATGGGAAGCCGGCGCACGGGCGACCCGCTTCGAGTGGAGATCACCGGCCCACGAGCTTGCGCTGTGCCAGCGCTACTACCAGAAGTCCTTTCCTGTTACAGAGGTTCCCAACAGCAGGAGCAGCTCCGCCGTCCATCGGAACGCCGTGGCCTTCAACAGTGGTACCTGCCGGGTTGTTGCAGAGTTCAAAGGCACGATGCGCAGCACGCCAAAGCTGCTGTTCCATGCAGGCGGAGAAGGTGGTGACATCGGATCGCCGAGCTTCTGGAGGTACTACGACGCCGCGGGCGGAACATGGCGCGCGGGAACGCTGACTAACGTAGTCATGGCAACGAGCCAGGCGTTCATGGCTGACGTAGGCGGTGCGGGCTTCCTGGTAAGCGGCTCTGTTCTACTGGCAGGCCACTACACCGCCGATGCCGAACTCTGAGTGCATTCATGCGTCTGCGGGATCGGGCGGAAAGCCGTGAGATCCGCCCATTGACGGAATGAAAGTACTCAGACCCCGATCGGACGCCGCCGATTCACCTCGTTCAAGGAGCCAACAATGGCAAGAAAGATCATCGACCTCGATTCCGTTCAACCGAACGGAAAGCGGGGTGAAACACAGCGCCCGGCGTTTACCAAGATCAACGAGAATTTCGCCGAGGTCTACGACGCGTTGACCGAGGTCGCGAAGATCCCGGAAACCGTGGCGAATGCCATCACCGAGCGCGTTCCAGGCAGGAATCTGCTCATCAATGGTGCCCTGCAGTTCTGGCAGCGCCGTACATCTGGTCGTGTCGGCACTGGGTCGGGGACGCTGGGCGCGGAAGTGTTCTTCGCCGACCGTTTCACGAACTCGGCGCTGGTCTGCAACCACGACGTACAGCGCGTGGCGTACGACGGGCAGGCCGGATTTCCGGAAGATACACGGTCGATTCTGGTCTGCACCGTATCCGAGGCCATCGCCAGAAGTGGCGCCTGGATGGGGCAGAAGATCGAGGGTGTCGGCAGTGCAAGTGGAGACATCACGATCTCGGTATGGGCGAACTCTGATGCGCCCGGTCGCAGTGTGGGCGTGCGTGTCATCCAGGATTTCGGAACCGGCGGCTCACCCTCGCCGCAAGTGGTGCTGGAAGCCGGTGTACTCACACTGGGCACCACCGCCAAACGTCACAGCATCACGGTGACGTTGCCGAGTACGCGGGGAAAGGTGCTCGGCAGCAACGGCAACGACCATCTCTACGTAGTGTTCGACCTGTGCGGTACTGGCCAGAAGGGCGAGCTGGTGGCACAGAACGGCTCGTTCGGCTTCACCCAGTTCCAGGTCGAATCGGGCCGCGCAGCGACACGCTTCGACTGGCGGCCGCCAGGTGTGGAACTGGCGTTGTGCCAGCGCTACTACGAGAAGAGCTACAACCTCGACATCGTACCCAACACGGCGCACAACGAAGGGCGCGAGGCATTCTCGATCAACTCACCGGGAATGGCGCATTACCAGAGCGTGCGATTCCAGACGGCAAAGCGCGCTCATCCCTACGTGATGATCATCTCGGCCGACAACATCCAGCAGGATGGACACATCGCGGAAGACAACATCTCCCGCGTGCCCTGCCTGGTCAACTACGCCTCGCCTTCCGGGTACGAAGTCAGCTGGACCAACAATCCAGGCCGCTGGGGCGGCTGGTGGCATTGGTGGGCCGACGCCGAGCTTTGATGGGGCGCCCGCAGGGAACAGGACGACAGCAATGACGAGAAAAATCATCGACCTCGATACCGTTCAGGCGAACGGTAAGCGTGGTGAAACACAGCGCCCGGCGTTTACCAAGATCAACGACAACTTCGCCGAAGTATATGGCGGGTTGGATGCCGTCCAGACTGCGGTGGATGGGTTGGATGGCCGAATGGCTGGCCGCAACTACCTCATCAACGTCGACTTCCGGTTCTGGCAGCGCGGTGCAGCGTTCCCTGCATCCACGGGCTCTCGCTACATCGCTGACCGCTGGGCGGTCAATGCCATCGGCACCAAGGTGGCTGCCTCACGCGAGGATGTGCCTCCAGGCGGCGGCCAGGGAGGGCGCCTGCTGGCTGGGTCGCGCCACCTGCTTCGGCTGGAGGTGCAGAGCGTTGCCGGTGCCGGCAACATGGCGCTAGTCCAACAGCGCATCGAGGATGTCCGGACACTGGCCGGGCGCACCGTCACGATCAGTTTCAAGGCGCGCGCCTCGGTGGACGACTTCCGCATCGGCGTGGAGCTGCAGCAGTCCTACGGAACGGGTGGGTCTACCGCGCGCGACAGCATCGGCGCCTCGGTCGTGCTCGATACGCTGTGGCGATGGCACCAGGTCACCGTGGAAGTTCCCGGTCTTGCCGGCAAGACGCTGGGCCCGGACAGCTACCTGCAACTGAGCTTCTGGCTGGACGCAGGTGCCGATTTCGGCGGCCGCGCGTTCGCCGCCGGGCAGAAGAGCGGCAGCGTGCAAGTGGCCGAAGTGCAGATCGAAGAAGGCGATACCGCCACCGACTTCGACCGCCGGTCCGAAGCACTGGAGCTGCTGTTGTGCCAGCGCTACTACGAGACGGTGGATGTAAACCGGATCATCGGCATCACCTACACCGCCAACGGCGACACGCGAGCGTGCATCCCGTTCAAGGTGCGCAAGCGCTCAGCACCCAGAATCTCCTCGCCGTCCACCGCGCTGAACCTGGTGGGCTTCGGCAATGCCGGAAACCTGGTCAACTTCGACGGCGGAGCGCCCAGCTGGCAGTCCACCGTTGACGCGGCAGTCATCGCCTCGATGCCGAACAACATGCAGCTCTGGGGTGCGGTGGTGGTGTGGTCGACCACCTCCCAGGTCCTGGTGCACGCAGACGCTGAGCTCTGACCCCTGCAACCGCCCCTCCACAAACGAGCCTGCTGCACTTCCGATTGCCACCTGGCCGCCACACGGGCTGTTTCATGGATGGAAGATGCAACCGACAGTCCTGAGGGGATCCATGAACCCTCCGTGGCCCGGCATCCTTCGGAATGAGCCGGCCGAAGTACAACATGACCGCAGGCTTCGACGATGCGGCAAGGAAAGCTAAATGAGCAGAAAGATAATCGACCTTGATACCGTTCAGGCGAACGGCAAGCGGGGTGAAACACAGCGCCCGGCGTTCACAAAGATCAATGCGAATTTTGCAGAGGTCTACGACGGGCTGGGTAATGTGGAATCCACGCTCGCGGGGATCGCAGGCAGGCTGACGGGACGCAATGTTCTGATCAATGGTGACTTCCGTTTTTGGCAAAGAGGCGGCAGCAGGACGGTGGTTGCGCCACTCGCAGTCTATGTTCCCGACAGGTATCAGATCGTATGTACCGGGGCGGGTCAGGTCAGGGTGGCTCGAAAAGAGTTTGGAACCCCCGCGTTTGGCGTTCCAGGCTATATGAGCTGCGATGTATCCGGGGCGACTGCTGCCACGGAAGCCTTCTGTACGCAGCCGGTCGAAGGCGTGCAGACGCTGTCCGGGTCAAAAGTCACCCTGAGCATGCAGGCATGGGCGGATTCACCCGAAAGAAAAGTCGGCGTGCGCTTCATTCAATCTTTCGGATCGGGTGGATCTCCGGATGTGACCGTTTATGCAGGTGTCCAGGAACTTGGCACTGCATCTTCATTGCGCTACTTCACGGCTGATCTGCCAAGCATCCAGGGAAAAGCGGTCGGGCCGAACAGCAAGCTTCATGTCATTGTGGATTTCTGCACGCCTGCGGCCTATGGCGGTCAGCTCGTCGCCCAATCGGGCTCATTCTCCCTGACGTGCATGCAGCTGGAGCGAGGGGCTACGCCGACAGAGTATGAACTGCGGCCAGACTCGATTGAGCTGATGCTCTGCCAACGCTACTTCGAAAAGAGCTACCCCGCGGCGGTACCCCCGGGAACGGTTACCCGCCAAGGGCGGAGCTGTGTAGCACAGTCTACCGCCGCGAACGCTCTGAACTTCTTCTACCAGCAGTACCGGGTTCCCAAACGCAGCTCGGCGGCGGTCACCCTCTACTCCTCCGAGTCCGGAGCGGCAGGGAAAATCTGCCAGAACAACAACGCCGACATCAATGGCGTGGTCGAGGACGCATCCCAATCGGGGTTCTCACTCTACGGCAACAACAACAGTGGCGCCTGGGGAATGTGGTGGCACTGGACATCGGACGCGGAGATCTGAAATGTATCAACTGACAGGAAATCCAGACATTGTCAGGTGCACGGACTCATCCACCTTCATACCGAGAGGGCACCGCTCATGGGCCCTTTACGAGGAGTGGGTGGCGGCCGGAAATACCGCAGTGGCTGCTGAATCTCTGCTCAGCATCACGTCGGAGCGCCGTCATCAGCTGTTGCGCTCCCTGGCATGGGACTGGATGACGCCATATGCGCTTCGCCTCGGCCACGACAGCATCGAGAACTGCTGCAGCTACATCAACAGTACTGTCCCCCGCTATGCACAGAATGCCGCTGCCATGATCGCCTGGCGCGACGCAGTCAGTGTCGCGCTCGAGGAGCTTGCCGAAGATTGGCCTGCAGGCGTTGAGAGCTGGGAGCAGGTTCGTACGGCACTTCCACAGCCCCACATGTTCGATTGGTCGAAACAGGAGAACACCCCATGATCACCGCCGATGCCCAGCAGCTTGAGCCGGGTGGCCGCATCACCGTCTATGAACTCGACGCCAGCAGTTTCGGCGCCGACAAGCTCTTCTTCCACGCGCACCTGCAGAGTGGCCTCATCTGGTGGCAGGGCCAGGAATATGGCCCCTGGCCGATCGAGGCCAGCGGCTTCGAGCGCACCAGCGACCAACCGCCGAACCCGCGCCTGCGCGTGAGCAACATCGATGGCCGCATCACCGCCATGTGCCTGTTGTTCGATGACCTGGTCGGTGCCCGCATCATCCGCCGGCAGACACTGGCCAAGTACCTGGATGCCGCCAACTTCGAGGAAGGCAATCCCAGCGCGGATCCCGGCGAGCACTTCCCTGATGAAGTCTGGTTCATCGAGCGCAAGATCGGTGAGGACAAGCAGATGGTCGAATTCGAGCTGACCACCGCGATCGATCTCAATGGGCAGCAGCTGCCGGGCAGGCAGATCATCGCCGGCATGTGTGGCTGGCTGGTGCGTGGCGGCTATCGCGGCGCGTACTGCGGCTACAACGGTCCAGCGGTGGCCGACAGCGACGACGTCGCCACCGATGATCCGGCGCGTGACCAGTGCGGCGGTCGGGTACGCAGCTGCAAGCTGCGCTTCGGCCAGGACAAGCCGCTGCCCTATGGCGGCTTCCCCGCCGCGGGCCTGTTGCGCTCCTGATCGACTCCCTCCCGATTCCACTTTCCAGGCCCGCCCGCGCGGGCCTTTTTCATGGGTGAAACATGCAACCGACAACCCTGCAGGCCATCCAGGCGCACGCCGTGGCCGAGTACCCGCGCGAATGCTGCGGGCTGATCGTGGCCATTGAAGGCCACGAACGCTATCTTCCCTGCCGCAACGTGGCCGCCACGCCCAGCGAGCATTTCCGCCTGCCCGCTGAGGACTATGCCGTGGCCGAGGACAAGGGCGAGGTGCTGGCCCTGGTGCACAGCCATCCCGATGCCGCCGCAACGCCGTCCGACGCCGATCGGGTCATGTGCGAGCGCAGCGGGCTGACCTGGCACATCGTCAGCGTCGGCCAGGTAACAGGCGAGGCACCGCTGTGCGGTGATCTGCAGACCCTGCATCCCACTGGCTACATGGCACCGTTGGTCGGTCGCCAGTTCGCCCACGGTGTGCTGGACTGCTACAGCCTGGTCCGCGATTTCCACGCACGCGAACTGGGCATCCCGCTGTCCGAGTACGAACGCCAGGACGACTGGTGGAGCCACGGCCAGGACCTGTACAGCCTTGAACGGCTGCACGCCGAGGGCTTCGACCTGATCGAGGGCGAGCCGCAGCGGGGCGACATGATCCTGATGCAGATCCGTTCGCCGGTCACCAACCACGCGGGCATCTACCTCGGCGACGGGCAGATGCTGCATCACCTGCATGGCCGCCTGTCGGAGACCGTACCGTACGGCGGCATGTGGGCCGAGCGCACCCGTTGCATCGTCCGCCATCGCGAGGTGCGCCATGACTGACCGTCTTCGTACGATCCGCCTGTACGGCAAGCTGGGTGCCCGCTTCGGGCGCAGGTTCCGGCTGGCGGTGAACAGCCCGGCCGAGGCGGTGCATGCGCTGTGCACGATGCTGCCGGGATTCCAGCAGTACCTGATGGGCGCAAAGGCCAAGGGCATGGAGTTTGCCGTGTTCAACGGGCGGCAGAACCTGTCGCGGGATCAGCTGCACGACCCGCCGGGACAGGATGACATCCGCATCGCGCCGGTGCTGGTGGGCAGCAAGCGGGGCGGTGTACTGCAAACCATCATTGGCATCGTGCTGATCGTTGTGGGGAGCTACACATCTTGGGCTGGCGGAGCTGCACTGGTATCAACCGGCGTCAGCATGGTGGTTGGCGGGATCACCCAGATGCTCTCCCCACAGCCAAAAGGCCTGGGCGCCAAAGACACACCCGAAAACGCACCCAGCTACAGCATGAACGGCACCGTCAACACGCAGGCGCAAGGCAACCCCGTGCCGGTCGCCTATGGCGGCCATGACACCAAGGGCATGTTCATCGGCTCGGCCGTGATCAGCGGCGGCATCCTGGCGGAGGACCAGTTTTGAATCAGACCACTCATCCCACGCCGCGCACGCGTGGCGCAGCCACGCCAGTGCTGGCGGGCGCCAAGAAGGGCGCGAGCAACGCCCGGACCCCGGTCGAAACCGCCGACAGCCTGCACTCGATGGCGGTGGCCCGCATCATCGACCTCGCCAGCGAGGGCGAGATCCGTGGCCTGGTCGCCGGCAAGCAGTCGATCTACCTGGACCAGGTGCCGATCGAGAATCCGGACGGCACGCTGAACTTCTCCGGCGTGGACGTGCAGACGCGTTCCGGCACCCAGGACCAGGAGCACATCAGCGGCTTCCCCTCCATCGAGAACGAAGTCGGGGTCAACGTCGAGCTGCGCAGCGATGCGCCGGTGGTGCGCACCGTATCGGGTGCCGATCTGTCAGCCGTCCGTATCCGCTTTGCGGTGCCGGCGTTGCAGAAGACCAACACCGAGAACGGCGACACTGAAGGCTACCGGATCATGTACGCGGTGGATCTGTCCACCGACGGCGGCCCGTTCAGCACGGTGCTGACCGATGCCTTCAGCGGCAAGACCACCAGCCAGTACGAGCGCAGCCGCCGCATCGATCTGCCTGCCGGCAGCCAGTGGCAGGTGCGCATCCGCCGGCTGACCGCCAACGCCAACAGCAGCACCATCGCCGATACCATCAACGTGCTGTCGATGACCGAGATCATCGATGCCAAGCTGCGCTATCCGAACTGTGCGCTGGCGGCGGTGCAGGTTGATGCCAGCCAGTTCCAGAACATTCCCACCCGGTCCTACCAGCTGTGGGGCCGCATCGTACGCATCCCCTCCAACTACGATCCGCTCAGCCGTCTCTACAGCGGTGTGTGGGACGGTACCTTCAAGAGTGGCTGGACCAACAATCCGGCCTGGGTGTTCTTCGACATCGTCACCAACGATCGCTTCGGCCTGGGCCATCGTGTTCCGCTGGACTGGGTGGACAAGTGGCGGCTGTACCAGATCGCGCGCTACTGCGATGAACTGGTCAGCGATGGCCAGGGCGGCAAGGAGCCGCGCTTCACCTGCAGCCTGTATCTGCAGACCCGCGCCGAGGCCTACCGCGTGCTGCAGGACATCGCCACCATGTTCCGCGGCATCAGCTTCTATGCGGCGGGGCAGGTGATGGCCTCGGCCGACATGCCCAAGGACCCGGTGCTGACCTACAGCCAGGCCAACGTCATCGAAGGGCGCTTCCACTATGCCGGCAGCAGCCGCACGGCGCGGCACACGGTGGCCCTGGTGTCGTGGATCGATCCGGACGACTTCGGCCGGCAGAAGGTCGAAGTGGTGCAGCACCTGCCTGGCGTGGCCCGCTACGGCATCAACCAGACCGAAGTGACGGCGGTGGGCTGCCACTCGCGTTCGCAGGCGCAGCGCGTGGGCAACCACATCCTGCATACCGAGATGCTGGAAACCGAGACGATCAGCTTCTCGGTGGGCCTGGATGCGCTGGGCTGCATGCCCGGTGATGTGATCCAGGTGGCCGACCCGAACCGCGCCGGCCGCCGCAATGCGGGTCGCATCCGCAGTGCAGGTGCGCGCAGCCTGGTGCTGGACCGCATGCCGGAACAGATCGCGGCCGGTGACACCCTGCGTGCCACCCTGCCCAGCGGGCAGACCGAAGCACGCACGGTGCAGTCGGTGGACGGCGAGACGGTGACCGTCAGCGCGCCGTGGTCGGCGGTGCCGGTGGCGCAGTCGGTCTGGGCATTGGAATCGCCGGAGCTGGCCCTGCAGCACTATCGCGTGCTGTCGATCAGCGAAGGCGACGACCTGACCTATCAGATCACCGCGCTCAAGCACGTGCCGGGCAAGTACGCCGCCATCGACGATGGCACGCGCCTGGAGCAGCCGCCGATCAGCATCATCCCGCCCAGCGTGCAGCCGGCACCGGCCAGCGTGCGGATGGCCTCGCATGTGGTGGTCGACCAGGGCATCGCTACCTCCGTGCTCACCATCGAGTGGGATGCTGCGGACAAGGCGATCGGTTATGACGTGGAATGGCGCCGTGGCGATCTCAACTGGGTCCGCGCTGGCCGCGTCGGGACGCAGAGCCTGGAAGTGCGGGGCGTCTACGCAGGCGAGTATCTGGCCCGCGTACGCGCGGTCAATGCGCTGGGCGCCGTATCGCAGCCGACGCTCAGCATGCTCACCACCATTGAAGGCAAGACGACGCCGCCACCGGCATTGACCTCGCTGACCGCGCGCAGCAGGGTGTTCGGCATCGAGCTGGGCTGGCAATTCCCGGCAGGCGCCACGGATACCGAACGCACGGAGCTCTGGTACAGCGCCAGCCCGGATCGCGCAGCGGCCATCAAGCTTGGCGACTTCGCCTATCCACAGTCGCGGCACCAGATGAACGGTCTCGCGGCGGGCGCACGCTTCTGGTTCTGGGGGCGCCTGGTCGATCGCAGCGGCAACGTGGGTCCGTGGCATCCGGTGGAGGCGGGTGTTCTGGGCGAGTCCAGCAGCAACCCTTCGGACTACGATGCCTACTTCGCCGGCCGCATCAACGAAAGCGCGCTGGGCCAACAGCTGAAGGGCAAGATCGAGCGCGTCACCGAAGTGCTGCCGCTGGTCTGGAATGCCGAGGCAACCTACAGCCCAGGGCAGACCGTCATCCACGACGGCAGGATCTGGAGCTGGCAGGGCGCCGCTGCAGGCAACGAGACGCCGCCGGGCAGCCACTGGAAGAACATCGGCGACGCGATCGCCGAGGCGGGCGCCATCGTCGGCCGTGTCGACCAGCTGGAAATGGACGTGACCGACGTCGATGGCAAGGTGGCTGCGCAGGGGCAGAAGGTCGACGGCCTGTTTGCCCAGGTCAGCGACCACACTGCCGGCGAGGAGGACTACAACGTCGGCGAGAACGATGTCAGCGCCGGTGCCATCACCGTCTACAGCGTGATGGCCGAGAAGGACGCGGCGCTGGCCAAGCGTGTGGATACGGTCGAAGCATCCATCGAGGGTGTTCCGGGCAAGATCGAAGGCGTGAGCGCGGCGGTCCAGCAGGTCTCGCAGGCCGTGGTGAACCTGGATGGCAAGGTCAGCGCGACCTATACGGTCAAGGCGCAGATCACCAGCGCCGGGCAGATCTACATGGCCGGCATGGGTCTGGGCGTGGAGCAGCAGCCAGATGGCAGCTACCAGAGCCAGATCCTGATGCAGGCTGATCGCTTCGCGCTGTTCAACACCAACAGCGGGCAGGTCAGTGCGCCCTTCGTGGTGCAGGGCGGGCAGACCTTCATCAGCCAGGCACTGATCGGCAACGGCTGGATCCAGAACGCCATGATCGGCGACGTGATCCAGTCCAATGCGGTTGGTGCCGGCGGGCAACCGCGATGGAGGCTAGACAAGAACGGCACGTTGACGATGAACGGCCCCGAGAACGGCGGCCGCCTGACCATCAATGACAGTGTCATCCACGTTTACGACAGCAACGGCCGCGTCCGCGTCCGCATGGGGATCTGGTAATGGCAACAGGTATGCAGATATTCGGCCCGGACGGGCAGATGTGGTTCGACACCAATGATCGTGTCGGCAAGGTAATGGGTGAGATGCACGTCAGCACCAGAGACAGCATCTATGTGGGCATGGGGGGCATGGGGCAGCCATTCGCGATTCTGCCGAGCACCTTCTGGGACAGCTGGCAGGACATGAATGGAAACCAGTTCTCCGCGCCGAACATGGCATCCATGTCCTTCAACAAACCAGGCGCCGCCGAGGGCGACTACCTCACACTCAACTTCACGTTCATGACGACCACCAATCCCAATGCCTATGTCTTCTACGGGAGTTTCTGATGACCGTCGGCCTTGAAGTCACCAACGACAGCGGCGTCCCCGTTCTGGTCAACGCACACGCCCTTGCCTTCTTCGCGGCAGGCAAGGGGGTGGAGTCCATCGGTAGCAACACGTCGCCGTTGGGCCAGCGTGGATCGGTCAGTTTGCCCGCGCAGAGCGTGCCCTACCTGGTGTTCATCCGCTGCAATGGCGGCTCCACGCGGATCTCCACCGGCACTGCAGGTTTCAGCTGGAACATGGCCCAGGGCACCACCAGTTTTGAATGGTGGGCATGGGGACATGCGGTTCCCAGCAACAATACTGGCATGCAGGTCTACAACGCCGACGGTTCGCTGCAGTGGGACATGAGCAGCCGCCCGCTGCGCATGGCGGGCCTGGTCAATACGACTGGCGCCCGACCGCCGCTCCCCAGCGAGATGTCCAACGAGAACATTCTCACCGGTGACCTGATCAACGGCCCGGGCGACAATCTTGCCTACCTGCTGTCAGACATCGGCCTTTGTCACGATGTCTATGCGATGCCCAGCGGTAATCCCACCATCCGTACCAACATGCGCTATGCGGCGGCCATCAGCACGCCGAACGCATCGCAGATGCGCGTCAACTTCACCCGGCAAGCTGCCAATCGCCAGCGTTCCCTCAGTGGAGCGTCCTATCAGTCGTTCGCCTCGCGTCTGCCAAGCTTCGTCCTTGCGGCTTACACCTACTGAGCGGGGATTGCCGGCCCGGGCGGCCATTTGAGCCGCCTGGGCCCTTCCCATAGACTGCGCCCCTGCTACGCTCCTCGACGGCGCACTGCAGTGATCACGCCACCCTGACCCTTGCCGCACATCGGCAGCCGGCCCGCCCGGCTCAGGAACCCGTGTCTTTCCACTGCAGCGCCATGTGGCCACGCCCGCGTGCGCTCGGAGTTTTCCCACGCAAGCGTCCGACTCCCTTGCACCAGCAATGGCTCGGCAAGATTCGTGATGGTCTGTTGTCCGGCAAGGTCGTCGCCCTGGCCCTGATTCCCGAGGCCATCGCCTTCTCGCTCATCCCCGGCGTCGACTCCGAAGCTCGCCAAGCATGGGGCGGAGGTGACGGTGGTGGGCTTGAATGCGGCCAGCCAGACGTTGATCGAACAGGTGGGCGGGCGCGCGGGTGGGCATTGAGGTTTACGCGTCCTGCATCTGCGACGACGTGCACGCATTCTGAATCCAGTCAGGCATCTGAAATCCTCGCTCGCGTAGCATGCAGTTCCCGATGGGGCCGATGGACGGCCCCGCGTTGACGGGCCACGTGCCTGGATGCCAAGGAGATGCAAGCAATGCAGGGAACAAACCACCTTCCAGCGGCCCCCCGCGAAACGTTCGGCAGGGCCGGGGCCATCGCGCTTGCGCTGGCCCTGGGCCTCAGCCTGGCAGCATGTCAGGCCAAGAGCCCGGAGGCGGATACGGCAGCTGCCCCCGCGCCCGCCGCGCCCGCCACCGCATCGCCGCCCGCCACTGCAGAGCCTGCACGCGCAGCACCTGCCACGACAGCGGCCGATGCCGATGATCAGGACATGCCGCCGCAGCGCCCGGATGATTCCTACAACAAAGCCACGCTGCGGCCGCAGTACGCCACGTGCGTGAACTCCAGCGGCGGCGAGACCCCCGCACTGCAGGCGTGTGGCGATGAGGAGCTTGCCTGGCAGGAGCAGCGACTCGAGCAGGCCTTCATGAAGATCGTCGACGGTCCCGATGGCAAGGACAAGGACAGGCTGATGGACGAGCAGGCCGCCTACATGTCCGATACCAATCGCTACTGCAGCTGGAACCCTGCCGAAGACGGGCAGGGGCAGATGCTGGACGCGCAGTCCTGCCGGATCAATCGCACCGCCAACCGTGCCGACGTGCTGCAGGCACTGACCTCGAAGTAATTCCCCCGCAAAGGAGTGCAGGAAAATGGATGTTGTGACCCAGGCAAAGCAGGCAATGGACAACTGGCATCGCGGCCAGACGTCGGCGCATTTCGAAACCGGAGGTCGCGGCCCCGGCCACGTTTCCACCGGCAGGGGCGACCATGGCGGCGTGTCGTATGGCAGCTACCAGTACGCCACCAACGTTGGCGGCGTGGATGAGTACGTCGCCGCCTCGCGCTATGGCAACCGCTTCAACGGCCTGCAGGCAGGAACCCCGGCCTTCACCGAACGCTGGAAGGAAGTGGCGGCCGCCGATCCGGCAGGGTTTGCCAGGGACCAGCACGACTTCATCCAGCACAAGTACTACGACGTGCAGATGGGCCGCCTGAAGGATGTGGGCATCGATCTCTCCGGCCGTGGTGCGGCCGTGCAGGATGCGCTGTGGAGTACCTCGGTGCAGTACCGCGGCATGACCCGGTCGGTGTTCCAGAAGGGCCTGCAGCAGGCCTATGGCGAAGACTTCAAGCTGACTGAGCTGAGCGACGAGCAGATTGTCCGCGCGGTGCAGGACTACAAGCACGCCAATGTGCAGGTGCACTTCCAGAGCTCGCCCACCCTGTGGGATTCGCTGCGTGATCGTGCGCTCACCGAGAAGACCGCACTGGTCGGGCTGGCGCGCTACGACCAGGTCAACCACAACCCCGAGGCTTACCGGGGCAAGGATTACCAGCAGGTGTTCGGTGAACCTGAGCCCGGCCAGCGCGGCCAGCGTGCGGCCGCATCGGCGATGGCCGACGGCGTGCTGGCACCCGGCGAGCGCGGTACCGAGGTCCAGGCCCTGCAGGCCAAGCTGATCCAGGCCGGCCATACCGGTCGCAACGGGCAACCGCTGACAGCCGATAGCCACTACGGTGCCAATACCGAGCATGCAGTGCGCGAGTTCCAGCAGGCGCATGGGCTGACCGTCGATGGCAAGGCCGGCCGGCAGACCCTGCAGGCCCTGGATACGGCGGTACGCGAGCACACGCCGGCGCAGCCTGTGGCACCGGTCACTCCTGCTGCGGCACCCGCGCCCGCGACTGCGCGGGAACCCGATGCCGCCGCCGCGCCCGGTGGCCAACGCATCGTCGTGGTCGAACCCTTTGGCAACGGCAGCAGCAACCGCACACTGCGCCATGGCACCAGTGGCGAGGATGCCTATCGCGAACTGAAGATCCATCACCCCAACACCAATGCCGAGGCCGTGCGCACCGGCAATGCCGCCAAGGCTGACCGCCCGTCGGCCATGGTCGAGGGCGAACTGGAAACGGTACGGACCCGCGGTGATCGCAACGGCATCCCGCTGGTGCACAAGGATCTGATCCTGAGCAATGCGCGCGGCGACCGGGAGGTGATGATTCCCAATCCGGTCGCCGGGTATGTCCAGGTCAACAATGACAAGTGGAATTCGATCAGCATCTGGAGCCATCCGGCCGGGCATCCGCAGCGCGAACTGGTCGGGCAGGTGCTGCACGGTGCGCGTGGAACCACCCCTTACAAGACCGGTGATTTCGTCGAGTACGGTGCGCCGTTGATCCGCCAGTCCGATGCCGGTACCCCGGGTGCCGTGCACGCGCATATCGAGCTCGAGCCCGATCAGTACCGCAGGTTCCTGGGTGACATGCTCAACGACCGCATCACCCTGGGCGGCAAGGTCCACGCGCAGGGCCCCGAGGCCGCGCAGGCCGCACGCAGTGCACAGCAGGCGCCGATGGCCGATGGCGTGCTGAAGCAGGGCGAGCGCGGCGATGAGGTCAAGGCCCTGCAGGGCAAGCTGGCGGCGCTGGGCTACGCCGGGGCCGACGGCAAGCCGCTGCACGCCGATGGCGTGTATGGCAAGGACACCTTTGCAGCGGTCAAGCAGTTCCAGGCCAACAATGGCCTGGACGACGATGGCAAGGCCGGCCGCAGGACCCTGGCGCAGGTCGATGCCCCCAACGCGGTGAAGGCCGGTATCGCGCCGGCGGCACCGGCCCAGGCCGAACCTGCAGCGCCGGCCAGCATGCGCGACGCCGGGCATGCCGACAACGCGCGCTTCGGCCAGGCTTTGGACAGGCTGCAGGCGCTCGAACAGCAGCGCGCCCAGGCCGGCCTGAAGCCGCTGTTCGCCAACCCGCAGGAAGCCGAACGAGCGGCTGGCCAGCTGGCCTACGAAAGCAAGGTGTCCGGCATGCGCCAGATCGACCATGTCGTGGCCCGCCCGGACGGCACCGGCCTGTTCGCGGTGCAGGGCGAGCTGGGTGACCCGGCAGCGCAGCGGACCTTCGTCGACCGCCAGCAGGCGGTGTCGCACTCGGTCGAGGCCAGCAGCCGGCAGAGCGAAGCGCTGGACAGTCAGTTCAACCAGCGTGCGCAGGAACAGCAGCAGGAACAGGTGCGCAACCGCGGGTTGTAAGCCACGCGGTGTCCCCGGGGCCGGTCGAGCGGCCAGCCCCGGAGCCACCCGCCGCCATTCAGCCGTCCGGTGTAAACTATTGATCTCACTGGCAATGCCAGTCTCCACGATCAACACCCCGATGACGTCCGCCACCGCCCGTTACGCCGATTCCCTGCGCCTGTCCGTTGCCCCCATGATGGACTGGACCGATCGCCATTGCCGCGTGTTCCATCGCGTGCTGGCACCGGGTGTGCGCCTGTACACGGAAATGGTGCACGCCAACGCGGTCATCCACGGCGATCGCGCGCGCCTGCTCGGCTTCGACCGCAGCGAACAGCCGCTGGCGCTGCAGCTGGGGGGCAGCGATCCCGCGCTGCTGGCGCAGGCTGCGCGCATCGCTGCCGACTGGGGCTACGACGAGGTCAACCTCAACTGCGGCTGCCCGTCCGACCGCGTGCAGGCCGGGCGCTTCGGCGCCTGCCTGATGCGCGAGCCGATGCTCGTGGCCGAGTGCGTGGCGGCGATGGTCGATGCCGTCGAGATCCCGGTGACGGTGAAGTGCCGCCTGGGCGTGGACGAGGACAACGACTACGACGTGTTCGCCGCCTTCGTCGACCGCCAGGTCGCCGCAGGTGCCGCGATGGTGGTGGTGCACGCGCGCAACGCGTGGCTGAAGGGCCTGTCGCCGAAGGAGAACCGCGAGGTTCCGCCGCTGAAGTACGACTGGGCCTACCGCCTGAAACAGGAGCGCCCGGCGCTGCCGGTGGTGCTCAACGGCGGCCTGGCCAGCGTCGAGGCGGTGCAGGCGCAGGCCGCGCACGTCGATGGCGTGATGCTGGGCCGCGCGGCCTACCACGATCCCTACCTGCTGCATCAGCTGGAGGCGCTGCAGACCGGCGCCCCGCTGCAGGCCCGCGGCGACCTGCTGCGCGCGCTGCGTCCCTACGTGGAAGCGCGCCTGGGCGAAGGCCTGGCGCTGAAGCACATCACCCGCCACCTGCTCGGCCTGTTCCATGGCCAGCCCGGTGGCCGCGCATTCCGCCAGGTGCTGAGCGAGGGCGCACACCGCCCGGGCGCCGATTGGAGCCTGGTCGAGCAGGCGCTTGCCGCGACCGAACGCGACGCTGATCGCGCCGCAGCGTGACCGCTGTCACATTCCTGACTTGACAAGGCGCGGCGATTCGTTCCGAATGTTCACCTAGCTGAACATCGCGGGGTCGCGGCCGGAAAAGTTCAGACCGGATTCACTGCCCCAAACCAAGAATTTGCAAAGGATTTGTAAAGCGCCGGGCCCCGAACCCGGCATCCGGATTTACGACTTTTGAACGAATCGCCGTGCTCGGCTAGGATCGCATCGATGTCTTCCGCTCCCTTCCATCGCCGCATTGCCCTGGCCACCTGCGTGGTCCTGTCGGCCGTGCCGCTGTCGTCGGCGCTGGC
Source organism: Stenotrophomonas sp. YJH_SMC_127 (assembly GCF_059372445.1). Taxonomy (NCBI): domain Bacteria; kingdom Pseudomonadati; phylum Pseudomonadota; class Gammaproteobacteria; order Lysobacterales; family Lysobacteraceae; genus Stenotrophomonas; species Stenotrophomonas sp. YJH_SMC_127. The sequence goes on from NZ_JCAFVO010000008.1 coordinate 134,216, forward strand.
ACAGCAGCCGCCGCGGGGTGAGCAGGGGCGTGCGGAGATGATGGAGCGGGGCGAGCGCGGCAACCGTGGCGACGAGCGTTCGCTGTCCGATGCCGTGCGCCGCGTGCAGCGCACCACGGGTGGTCACATCCTCGGTGCCGAGCGCGTGCCGTTCGATGGTCGTGATATCAACCGGGTGAAGTACATGGACGACCGGGGCCGGGTCCGCTACATGGACGACCCCGCCCCGTCGCGTTCACAGCCGCGCACGCCGCGGTCGGATATGTCATCACTACGCGGCGATAACCCCTGAACAGGGATAGTTGTCGCTATCAACCCGTACCCCACAGGCCTCCGGGCCACACCCAGGACACTAGGGAGAGTTCATGCGTATCCTTCTGGTCGAAGACGAAGCCCCGCTGCGTGAGACCCTGGCAGCCCGGCTCAAGCGCGAAGGCTTTGCCGTCGATGCTGCGCAGGACGGCGAGGAAGGCCTCTACATGGGGCGCGAAGTTCCGTTCGATGTCGGCATCATCGACCTGGGCCTGCCCAAGATGTCGGGCATGGAGCTGATCAAGGCCCTGCGTGATGAAGGCAAGAAGTTCCCGGTGCTGATCCTGACCGCGCGTTCGAGCTGGCAGGACAAGGTCGAGGGCCTGAAGCAGGGTGCCGACGATTACCTGGTCAAGCCGTTCCACGTCGAAGAGCTGCTGGCCCGCGTCAACGCGTTGCTGCGCCGCGCCGCCGGCTGGAGCAAGCCGACCCTGGAATGCGGCCCGGTCGCATTGGACCTCGCCGCCCAGACCGTCAGCGTGGCCGGCAGCAATGTCGACCTGACCAGCTACGAGTACAAGGTGCTGGAGTACCTGATGATGCATGCCGGTGAACTGGTCTCCAAGGCCGACCTCACCGAGCACATCTACCAGCAGGACTTCGACCGCGACTCGAACGTGCTGGAAGTGTTCATCGGCCGCCTGCGCAAGAAGCTGGACCCGGATGGCGAACTGAAGCCGATCGAGACCGTACGCGGTCGCGGCTACCGTTTCGCGATCCCGCGCAACGAGGGCTGAGCCGGCTCACCCTGGCGATAACACGATGTCCGGCCGTCTGTGGTTCTTCCGACGCTGGCGGCCGCGCTCACTGCAGGCGCGCCAGATGCTCGCCGCGTCCGTGGGCCTGGTGGCGTTCCTGGCCCTGGCCGGTTACGCGCTCGACGCCGCCTTCGCCGATACGGCGAAGGCAAACCTGCGCGAGCGCCTGAAGAACTACGCCACCTCATACGCGGCCGGCATCGACTTCACCCGTGACCGCTCGCTGTATATCCGCGAGCAGCCGCCGGATTCGCGCTTCGACGTGCCGGGCAGTGGCCTGTACCTGCAGGTGGTGATGCCGCACGGCAAGGGCAATTCGATGTCCGCCGAAGGCCCGATGCTGCCCACCGTGGGCGGCGGCCTGCTGGCACCGCGCCAGGAAGTGTTCGAAGGCCCGCTGCCGATGATCCAGATCGACGGCAGCCAGGGCTCGGTGTACCGCTATGGCCTGGGCTTGGTGTGGGGCGCCGATGCCGACCCCGCCACCGAATTCCCGTACACCATCTATGTGATGGAAGACTCGCGCGCGCTGGGTGCCCAGCTGCGCGTGTTCCGTGGCCGCGTCTGGTTCTACCTGGGCGGCATCGGCCTGATCCTGCTGCTGCTGCAGACCGTCATCCTGCAGTGGAGCCTGCGCCCGTTGCGCCGGGTGATCACCGAGTTGACCAAGGTGCAGCGCGGCGAGACCGAGCGCATGAGCGAGCGCCACCCGCGCGAGCTGGAACCGCTGACCGACAGCATCAACGCCTTCATCGAAAGCGAGCGCGAGAACCTCGAGCGCCAGCGCAACACCCTGGCCGACCTGGCGCACAGCCTGAAAACGCCGATTGCCGTGTTGCGCACGCAGATGGACAGCGGTGCCGGCGACGGCGCGCTGCGCGAAGAACTGGACGTGCAGTTGCAGCGCATGAACAACCTGGTTTCGTACCAGCTGGCGCGCGCGGCCTCCTCGGGCCACAAGCTGTTCTCCGCGCCGCTGCCGATCGAGTCCAATGCCGAGGAAATCGTGCGTGGGCTGGAAAAGGTCTACGCTTCCAAGGGCGTGCTGTGCGAATTCGATATCGATCCGGCCGCACGCTTCCACGGCGAACCGGGCGACCTGCAGGAACTGCTCGGCAACCTGCTGGAGAACGCCTTCAAGTGGGCCAACCGCCGCGTGCTGCTGACCGCGCAGCCGCTGCCGGCCCCGAACGCGCGCCGCGCCGGCCTGCTGCTGGCGGTGGATGACGACGGCCCGGGCATTGCCCCGGACGACATCGGCAAGGTGCTGCAGCGTGGCGTGCGTGGCGACGAGCGCGTGCAGGGCCACGGCATCGGCCTGTCGATCGTGCAGGACCTGATCAAGGATTACCGCGGCGAACTGACCGTGGGCCGTTCGGCCGAACTGGGCGGCGCCCGCTTCGAAGTGCGCCTGCCGCCAGGGCCGTAAGCCTCGTTGATCGGTAGTGCTGGCCGCTGGCCGGCAACCAAGCAATGCCATCGAAGATCATGAGGTTGCCGGCCAGCGGCCGGCACTACCGCATTGCGATCCTGGGCGGCTCGCCGTAGAACCGTCGCAGCTGCGCCGCCACCTCCGGCAACGCCTGCTGCAGCAGATCCGGTGCCGAGAAGTGGTACTCGCTGGCCACCGCGAAGAACTCTTCCGGCGCCTCGGCCGCATACGGATCGATCAGCGTCTCTTCGCCTGCGTCCACCTGCGCACAGAACGCGTCGTAGGCGCGCTGGAACGTGCCCGCCCACTCGCGCTGCCATTCGCGCGGCAGCGGCGGCGTACCATCCATCGCACCATCGAGCGCATCCAGCTTGTGCACCATCTCGTGCACCGCCACGCAGTAGCCCTCGTGCGGCGCCGCCAGGTCGGCCTGCACATCGGCCCAGGACAGGATCAACGGACCGCTGTCCCACGACTCGCCGATCAGCTCGTCATCCCACTCGTGCAGCACGCCAGCCGCATCCATGTGGCTGCGGTGCACGCGGAAGGCATCGGGGTAGACGATCAGCTGCGACCAGCCCTCCAGCCCCACCTCACCGAACGCCAGCAGCGGCAGGCAGCACAGCGCGGCCAGCAGCACGCCGTCACCGGCCTGCAGCTGCAGCTCACCGATCGGGGTGATGGTCTTCTCGTGCAGGAAGCGCGTGGCCAGTACGCGCAGGCGCGCGCGGCGTTCGTCGTCCAGTCCGTGCAGCCAGGCCGCGCGGCGGCAGGCGTGTTCCCACAGTGCATCGTCGATCGGCCGCGGCGTAGGCCGCAGCCACTGCAGCAACGACTTGATCAGCGGAACATTCCCGGCAGGTAGCTGTGCCACTTCGGCGCACGGATGCGCTGCAGCACGTCATCGTCGCTGCCGCCGCCCCCGGTGCTGGTGGCACTGCTGGCCGCAGGGCGTACCGGTGCCGGCTTGGTGGTCGCAGCCGAGGCAGTCGCGGTCGGCGCGCGCTGCGAGGCGGCATCACCGTTGGAGGACACGCAGGCGCCGCGGCTGTCGTCCAGCGCTGCCGTCGCAGACGCCGCGAAGGGCATCATCAGCAGTATCAGGCAATGGGCATAACGGCGCATTGACGACATCCACGTTAAGGGAGGGTGAGTTCCCGATTCTAGCCCGAACCCGGCGCCCCGTTGGAAGCCCCCGCGGAACCCAGCGTGGCGGGCGTCGCTGGCGGCTTTCCCGCATAATTCCTGCCTGACTTCGTGGAAGCTGCCGTGGACGATCGCCAATTGCTGGCCAAACTCGCTGCCGGTCGCCTGTCCGGCGACGCCCTGGCCCGTGAGCTGGGCCAGACCCGTGCGGCTATTTGGAAGCGTATTCAAGGGCTTAGGGCCGCCGGTGTGGATGTCGAGGGCCGTGCCGGCGAGGGCTATGGCCTGACCCGCCCGGTTGACCTGCTGGACCCGGCGGCGATCCGTGGTGGCCTGCCGGCCGGGGTCCTGCCGCTGCTGCACGACCTGCAGGTGGCTTGGACGGTGGACTCCACCAACGCTGAATTGCTGCGGTGCAGCGCGCCCCAGCGCGGGGTCAGCGTGCTGCTGGCCGAACGCCAGACCGGTGGCCGTGGCCGTCGTGGCCGCACCTGGGCCTCGCCGCTGGCCGCGCATATCTACCTGTCGGTGCTGCGCCTGTACTCCGGTGGCCTCGGCCGCCTGGCCGGGCTGAGCCTGGTGGCCGGCATCGCCGTGGCTGAAGCGCTGCACGACCTGGGCTATGCCCAGGCACAGCTGAAGTGGCCGAACGACCTGATCGTCGATGGCAAGCGCAAGCTGGTCGGCCTGCTCGCAGAGGGCGGTGGCGAATACGCCGGCCCGGCGCGCGCGGTGATCGGCATCGGCATCAACACGCACATGCCGCCGTCGTTCGCCGAGCAGATCAGCCAGCCGTGGGTGGACCTGGACACCCTGGCCGGCAAGCCGGTGGACCGCAACGTGGTCGTTGCCGCCGTGCTGGCCCGTCTGCTGCCGGCGCTGGAGGAATTCGATCGCGAAGGCCTCGCTCCGTTCCTGCCGCGCTACGCCGCCTTCGACATGCTGGCCGGCCGCGAAGTACGCGTGGAACTGGACGGGCAGTGGCAGCACGGTACCGCGCTTGGCCTGGCCGATGACGGCGCATTGCGCGTGCGCATCGATGGCCAGGAACGCCTGCTGCACGCCGGCGAAGTCAGCGTGAGGGCAGCATGAGCGATTGGTTGTTCGACCTCGGCAACTCGCGCTTCAAGTTCGCGCCGTTGCAGGGTGATCGTGCCGGTGACGTGCAGGCCTGGGCGCATGGCGCCGAAGGCATGGCCGGGCAGCCGCCGCACAGCCTGCCCAGCGGTACCACCGCGTTCGTGGCCAGCGTGGCCGCACCCTCGCTGACCAGCGCCATGCTGGACCAGCTGCAACGCCGCTTCGAAAACGTGCACGTGGTGCGCACCAGCGCCGAATGCGCCGGTGTGCGCATTGCCTACGCCAAGCCGGAAAAGTTCGGCGTCGACCGCTTCCTGGCCCTGCTGGCTGCCGCAAAGGCACAGCGCCCGGTGCTGGTGGTCGGCGTGGGCACCGCGCTGACGCTTGACCTGCTCGACGCCGACGGCCAGCACCATGGTGGCCGCATTTCCGCGTCGCCCACGACCATGCGCGAAGCGCTGCACGCCCGCGCCGTGCAGCTGCCGGCTACCGGCGGCGACTACAGCGAGTTCGCCAACGACACCGCCGATGCGCTGGCCTCCGGTTGCGATGGCGCTGCGGTGGCGCTGATTGAACGCAGTGCGCAGCAGGCGCACGCGCTGCTGGGCGTAGCGCCCTCGCTGCTGGTGCACGGCGGCGGCGCACCGGCGCTGATGCCGCTGCTGCCTGGCGCCGACTACCACCCGTCGCTGGTGCTGGATGGCCTCGCCCGCTGGGCGGTGCACCAGCCCGCAGGCTAGTATCCGCGCATGCTGACCCGTGCCCTGATCGTCGTACTGGCCGTTCTCAATCTTGGCGTCGCCTGCTGGTGGCTGCTGCGCGATGCACCGCAGAAGCCTGCGCCGCCGCCGCAACCCGCTGGTGTGGCCGAGCTGCGCTGGGTGCCCGGTGGCGCGGATGCCAATGCCGCAGCCGAGGCCACCGCCGCCGCCCCGACCGCACCGCTGATGGAGCGCGAACCGGCCGCGAAGACCGCAGTGGCTGCGACGCCTGCACCCGCGCCGGCCGGGCCGGCCAAGCCCGAAGTTTCCAAGCCGCAGACGGCTGACGTTACGCCGATTGCTGCCGCTGCCAAGCCGGCAGCACCGCCTGCACCCGTTCCGGCACCGGAAAAGCCCGTAACCCCGCCCGCGGCCGCCGAGCCGCCGCGCTGCGTCGCGCTGGGCCCGTTCGCCGACCGCGCCGCCGCGACCGGTGCGCAAGGCAAGGCCGGCGCGCTGCTCAGCCAGGCGCGCCTGCGCGAACAGCCCGCTGCCAGCGGCAGCGCCCGTTACCGGGTGATGCTGCCGGCCGCCGCCAACCGTGATGAAGCGCAGGCCACCGTGAAACGTATCGTCGCCGCCGGCCTGAGCGACTACTACATCATCAGCCAGGGCGAGGAGGCCAACGCCGTGGCGCTGGGCCAGTACCGCAACCGCGAAGGCGCCGAGCGCCGCATGGCAGCGGTGCAGGCCGCCGGCTTCCAGCCGCGCCTGGTCGCCAGCGGCGACGCCGGCCAGTGGTGGCTGGAAGCGCAACTGGCGCCGGGCACGCAGCCGGCCCAGGCCCAGCAGCGCAGCGGGGCGGCACAGAGCCGGTCGCTGGAATGCACGCGGTTGCGCTAGAATCCCCGGACCACGGCGATGCCGCCGGTGCACCACCCATGCCGCTTTAGCTCAGTTGGTAGAGCAACTGTCTTGTAAACAGTAGGTCATCCGTTCGATTCGGATAAGCGGCACCATCCCCATGAGTCAGTGCCTCTTTGCGCTGCTCCAGGTACTCGCCCAGTGGTTCGAAAGGCGGTACACCCGGTGCCTCGGCAGTACTACCTTGAGAATGATGGTCCGTCCTGCGCATGGACCTGCTGCGCTGACTGCTGTTCAAGATTTGCTGCCAATGAATCAGCGCGATGAAGTGACTCTGCTTCAGGCGCGCGGAGCGCGTCCATCGTATTCATGGTTCCACGGCGTTGGGCAGGATCGTCCATCGCTCCCTCGACGATGAATACTCTCTCGCCACGTGCAAGGGACTCTGTCGGGTTGTTCACTACAACGTGGTCAACTCTTGAAAGCCCTTGCTCCTTCGCGAGCACCAGCAAACTCGCGGACATGCGTTGACTCGACTCATCCCACTGCTTCCCGCTCTCGGCATCCAGGCGTTCCACACCCGCTCTTATCTGCTTATAGAGAGAACGGTCAGCATCGCAGAGTTCAGCTACTGAGAAGGTAGCTCGTTGCAGCGAAAGTGCGTCGTCGGCGACCACGGCGACTCTTTCCGCAGCCGAAGTGCGCTCGGCGTCAAGTTCTGGCTCGGGCCTACGTCGACGCTGCGTGGGTCCTATGTGCTGATCATAGTGCGCGCCATAGTAAAGCTCGTATGTCGCATGAGGACCAACAGAAGGAGCCTCTGTTTTGAACACTTCAGCGATCTGTCCAAGCGCTTGGTTTCGATTGATCCGCCCGGCCTGGAGTTCAACGGCAATAGCTCCATACTGTTGTGGACGATTACCCGTGCCGGACACACCAATGTCCGGCCCACCAGCTGCAATGAGTTCACGCTGGACCTGGACATTACTGAGCGTCGCAGCTGCTTCTCCGCGTAGCAGGGTGTTTACATAGGATTGCTTGGACGTCGGATCGGGACGTTCAGTGAAGAGATGGTGCCCCACTTCATGGGAAAGAGAGCGCGCGATTCTGGGGCCTTGCCCAACGGCGTTCTCGTCAATAACGATCTTCTCACCGGGAACAAGATAGGTGCCCCTACCGGCTTGTCCCCAGACAACATCCACATCGTCGCGCTCGGCCTGTGCGAGACCCGCCCGAAGTGTTGGGGATTTCGCCAGAAGCGGCGCCAACGAAGGGTCAGCCAACGGGGACTCCGGCCGACGTACGGGTCCTGGGCGAGGCCCCTCCTGCGGCTGCGGCAGTTCAGAGTCTTCAGTACGTTCCATGTTCGAGCTCCTGCCCAGGGGGTCAACGCTGACTGATCAATACGTGGGTCAATGTCGCATTGTCAGGGGCCAGAGTGAGTACAACCTCAGCCCCGTTGACCGGCGCGGTCCAGTAAGGGAGGGAGTCAGGGGCATCAGGCCGAGGTGGATACTGCGCCGTTCCCTCCCAGATGACTTCTTTGAGCGCGACGCTCGGTGGCGCGACATCGAAGGTCAGCTTCGCCTGCGCAGGATTATCGACAGCACTTCTCAGTGTGATGTTCCGAACTTCAAGGCCGCCCAACATTCCACGTTCTGCGGTTCGCTCGTCTCTCAGGCCCTGCCGAGCCGGTTTTCCAAGATGCGTGTGAAGCTGTTCGTTCAATGCATCGATATCGCCAAAACGCACATTGGACAATCGCTCGATGCTGTTCTTGAATCGCTCCATACCAGCTTCACTCCCTGATTTGATGGCCTGTCTTTGATTCACATGATCTGATGGGGGCGACGTCGCGGCGCTCGAACATGCTGTCAGCACAAGCGCCGGAATAACGATCGCGAGGCGACGACGCGCTGCGATCCAGAGGCGGCGCCGACGTCCGCGTTTTGATGAAGAATCGCATTTCTCGACCCACGCATCCATGAAAGCATCTCTCGCGCCAATGTCACGCTCTTGAATCTAGCACAGCGTTTTGTGAGTACGGATCGGGTTCCCGTGAAAAATGAGCTACTGAAAACGCACCCGGTTCCACTTTCCAGTTTGAAAAACGGGGCGTCAGCTGCGAGGGAGGAAACATCAGACGGAAGGCCGAGCACACCTCCATGCGGGCAATCCGATAGTTGAAAGACTGTAGCCGGTAGGCTACAGTCCTCCATGAAGATCCAGCGTACCCGTCAGTTCGCGACATGGATTGACGCTCTCAAGGACGTAACTGCACGCGCTCGCATCCTGGCTCGCATCGGTCGGCTCGCCGAAGGCCAGCCGGGTGATCACCGCTATCTGGGGGACGGTATTTCCGAACTGCGTATCGATGCAGGGCCGGGCTACCGCCTGTACTACACCCAGCGCGGCAGGCAGTTGCTGATTCTTTTGGTCGGAGGTGACAAAAGCTCACAGCAACGCGATATCGAAAAGGCCAGGGAGATTGCACTTGCCCTGTGAGCTTCGAACCGGCTGTAGTCGAAACGAATCAATACCGAAGTACTGGAGCTGTTCCATCATGGCCACTAAGAAAAAAGTCGAACTCAAAGCATTTGATGTGGCCGAACATCTTCGGACACCCGAAGAAATGGCCGCCTATCTCGACGCCTGCATCGACGAAAGCGACGGCGATTCCGCGTTCATCGCCAAGGCGCTCGGCGACATCGCGCGCGCTCAGGGTATGAGCAAGGTTGCGCGTGCGGCAGGCCTGTCACGCGAGAGTCTGTATCGCGCACTGTCCGGTGAGCGCAGCCCTGATTTCGCGACCATCCTGAAGGTGACCCGGGCCCTGGGTGTGCGATTGCACGCCAGCGCGGCATAAGCGCATGCGCCGATCATGATGCGTCGGCACCGCGTCGGTCGAAGGCGGTGGAACGAAAATGAAGGAACCGCCTTTCGCCAGTTTTCTCGCCCCAACCCGCTGAGCCAGCTCAATGCATGACGTGGGCAAATCCATCGATCAACGCCGCACAGACACTGCGACCGCCGCAGCCTCAGCTACGCACCTGCAACGCCACATACTCCGCCAGCCCCCGGCAGGCCAGCATCAGTCCTTCGCGCGTGCCATCGCCGATATCGTCCTTCTCTTCCCCGTCCACGCGCACGCGTTCGGCGGCGTGATACAGCTCCAACAACGACACCAGACCCACCGCAGCGCGATCCCGGCGTGCGGCGGCCACGGCCTGGCCGGGTGTGCTGGCGGGCCCCGTCCACGGCTGTCCATCGGCGGCATCACCGGCGCGGATGCGCTGCAGGCAGCTGGGAAGATTGATCGGCGCGGCTGCCTCGTTGGCGGCGGCGAAAGCGGCTTCCAACGGCTGCGCCAGTTCGGGTGGCAGGCGCCGGGCGGCCTCGCCCAGGGTGGCGGTCAGGTAGGGGTGGTGAGTTCTGGACATGCGGGCATCCTCGTCAGGAACAGAGGTGCCACCGGAGAAGGGTGGCGGGCGATACGTGGTTTCCAATCCCGGGACTGAATGAGCCGGTGGGCACGAGGCCCCCACGCACCGCCCGCCGTCGATCGGCGAACGGATTGCCAGCCGGCGCCGCTTTTGAGAAGTCGACGCCGGCTGGCAAGCGTATACAGCTTTCAGTCTTCGGGTTGGAAATCCCGGCCACCCCGCTGAAGGTGGCAATTCATCATGCGCATGCGAAATCACCGCCTGCCAGTCGTTTGTTTCGATGGCATCGGGTGATCTGAAAGGAAAAATGAATTATCGCGTTTGGCCTGTTTCGAGCAGTGCAATGCCAGAAGCGACAGTTCGCGCAGTGCCGCGAACCACGATACATCCGGCTGTGCCATTGCTGTCGCACGGCCCATCGCGGCCCATCGTGGCCCACGACGTAAAGCTGGCTTAACCGCCCCGGCAGGGCTCCAGGAACACCCTATCAGACCTGAATCCCCAAGCGCGCCGCCGGGTTCTTGATATTCCTCACGGACAGGCCGCAGCGCCCCACCGCATACTGCCGCTACACGCCCACCCTGGGCCCCTTCGGGATCCGCACATGCGTCGCCATGCCCTGTCGCTCTCCGTCGCACTGGTGTCCACCGCTTTCGTGGCCCCGGCCATGGCCGCGGTGCCGTTCTTCAACGCCAGCTGCCCGGGCGGTATCGATGTGCACGCCGACGAAGGCGGCCCCGTCTACGTGCAGGGCCGCGAGGCGGCGCTGAAACGCTTCAACGACCGCTACGTCGAAGCGCGCGATGCCAGCAGTGGCATCACGTTGTCGATCAGCCGCAGCGACGACGGCACGCCGCAGATCAGCTATACCGGCCGTGGCGGCGCCAATGGCATCTGCAAGGTCAGTGCCAGCGGAACGCCCGCGCCGGCGGAGCATCGCGACCGCCGCCACCACGATGAAGACAACGATGCGGCGCTGCCACGCGAGGTGACCTGCGAATCCACCGACCAGCAGCAGGTGTCGTGCGACATGGATACGCGCGGCAACGTGGAGATGGTGCGCCAGCTGAGCCACACCCGCTGCGAACAAGGGCAGAACTGGGGCCTGTCGCGGCACTCGGTATGGGTGAACGGCGGGTGCCGGGCGGTGTTCCGCAATGTGTCCAAGGTGGCGTACAGCGCGCCGGCGGGCGATACCGCGCTGGGTTCCTGCAACATGCGCAAGGGCGCGCAGGGCATGCTGGTGACCCAGATGCCGGTGGGCAGCGATTACCAGGAACTGATCATCGATTATCCCGATGGCCGCTTCCTGTGCATGATGCGCAACAACGGCCAGGTGCAGAGCCTGACGCCGGTTCGTCGCCGCGGCGGTTGAGGTGCCGCGGCGGCAAACCCGCCGTCGGCCGCGTGTCTGAAGGGGGCAATGCGGCACGCGTTGCCCCCGTCCCGTTACTGCTGGTTTACCGGGTCATTTCCCTTCTTGTAGGTGTACCCGGTGACATCCCAGCCGCCGCCATGGCCGGACGAGGGTTCCACCCAGGTGAATTCCCACGTCTGCAGGGAGCCGTCGGGAAGCAGGTTCTCCACCCGGTAGATCTCACCGGGAATGCCCTGCTCCGGCAGCTTGCCGGGAATCGATTCATCCGAGCGTGCAGACGCGCGCCCTACGGAGAACGCACGCCGTTCCACCTGTACGTTGCCGTAGCCCTGTGGGGCGAACGACGGCTTTACCCGCTGCGCCACCCAGTCGAGCACCTGGCGTGCGCTCGCCGTCTGCATGGGATACGCGTCGGTGGTCACCGTATGCGTGATGCGTTGCGAGGAGGCATTGGCAGCTGCCGGAGACAGTCCGCCCAGGGCAATTGCCAGTACCGCAAATCCATTGAGTGCATGTTTCATGTGCGTCGTTCTCCAGGGTTGGGGAAATGAAGCCGCACCGTCCGGGTGCCGACGCAGAGTGGACACAAGGACCGCCGTGGGTAAGAGGCGATGCCGACTCGGGTGTGAAGTGGATCAAGGAAGGGCGGGTTCCTGACCGCTCAGCGCTGGAATGCCTGACGGGGGCGCCTTTGTGCTCGCGGCGATCCGGGCATTGCCCTGCTGCACCGCCGCGAGTGGTGTCACACAGCTCTGGCTAGACTGTGCTTCTTTTTCCCCACCGCAGGAGGCACCCATGGCCCATCCCATCTCCGTATCCCTGATTGGCGTTCCCACCGACGTCGGTGCGGGCCATCGCGGTGCACGGCTGGGGCCGGAGGCGCTGCGCGTGGCGGGCCTGCCGGAGGCGCTGGAAGCGCGTGGTGTGGACGTGCGTGACGTGGGCAATCTGGATGGCCCGCGCAACCCGTGGACCGCGCCGGTGGAAGGCTACCGCCATCTGGATGAAGTGGTGGCGTGGAACCATGCACTGATGGAAGCCAGCTACGCCGAGCTGCAGGCCGGCCGCATGCCCATCATGCTCGGCGGCGACCACTGCCTGGGGATCGGTTCGATCACCGCCGTCGCGCGCTGGTGCCGCGAGCAGGGCAAGACCCTGCGCGTGCTGTGGCTGGATGCGCACTCGGATTTCAACACCAGCGATGTCACCCCGTCGGGCAACATCCACGGCATGCCGGTGGCCTGCCTGTGCGGCCTCGGCCCGGAGGCGCTGACCCACCTGGGCGGCAGCGCACCGGCGATCACCCCGGCGCAGATGCACCAGATCGGCATCCGCTCGGTGGACCCTGAGGAGAAGCGCCTGATCAAGACCCACAAGGTGGATGTGTACGACATGCGCTACATCGATGAGAACGGCATGAAGCGCGCGGTGGAGGCGGCGCTGGCCGGCATCGATGAGAACACCCACCTGCATGTCAGCTTCGATGTGGACTTCCTCGACCCGAGCATCGCACCGGGCGTGGGCACCACGGTGCCGGGTGGGGTGAACTACCGCGAGGCGCAGCTGGTGATGGAGATGATCGCCGACACCGGGCGCATGGGATCGCTGGACATCGTCGAGCTCAACCCCTTGCTGGACAAGCAGAATGCCACCGCCGAACTGGCCGTGGACCTGGTCGAAAGCCTGTTCGGCAAGTCCACCCTGATGCGCGACTGAGGGCCTGGCCTGAACGGATCGCCGATCCGTTCACACCCGCTCCACGCCGCTGCCGCCAGATTGCACTTCACGCGGCGGCGGTGGCAGTGTGCCCTCCCGCCGAGCGACAGAACCCCATCCGCGAATGAAGCGGTGTAGCGGCGAACCCAAGGAGAAGCCCATGAAGCGCGTAGTTGCCCTGATGCTGTTGTCGATGTTCTCGGTGGCCCTGCTGGCCGGTTGCAATACCGTTGCCGGTGCCGGCAAGGACGTGCAGAAGGCCGGTGAAAAAGTTGAGGACGCCGCCAAGGGCAAGTGAGCCCGGCGCGGATTGGAAAGCGAAAAGGCCGGGAATCTTCCCGGCCTTTTTTGTGCGCGCTGTTTGCCGCATGGCTGTCGAAGCGGAGTGAACCATTCAAGCAGGTGAGCATGTATTTCATTGCCGGTTGACCGGTACTCAACAGCCGCTGCGCGAAGCTGGAGCCACGGTAAGAACGCCGTTGCAACCAAGGACTCCCAGCAATGAACAAAGACATCATTTCCGGCAAGTGGTCGCAGCTGAAGGGCAAGGCCCAGGCCAAGTGGGGCGATCTGACCAACGACGACTTCGATGTGGCCGAAGGTAACGCCGAGTATCTGGCCGGCCGCCTGCAGGAACGTTATGGCTGGGCCAAGGACCGCGCGGAGAAGGAAGTGCGCGAGTTCCAGGACGCGGTGAGCAAGGACTACCCGGACTACAAGTAAGCGCTTCGGTTTCCCCACAACACGACGCCCGCACCGTGAGGTTGCGGGCGTCGTGTTGTCTGCGCGGGACGATCAGCGCGCCGGCGGGTCCGGCACGTAGCGGTTGGGGAACGCCTGCGGTTCGCGCGGCAGGCGCGAGGGCGAATCCACCAGAATGCCGCGCGCACGCAGGTTGCGGGCGCTGTCGTAGCGCAGCTGCAATACCTGTGCGGGGCTGCGGCTGGCGCGCTCGAAGTCGGTATCGCGCACCGAGGACTGCTCGCGCGCACCGTGGCCGGTACCCAGCGCTGGGGCCTGCGACTTGCTGGCGTAGCCTTCGATGCGGCTGGCATTGGCACTGGCACTGGCATCGGCCGCCGCTTCGGCCGCCGGGGCCGGCAGCGGCAGGCCACGGCGCAGGATCGGCTCGGGGCGCCAGCGACGTGCCTCTTCGAACACCGCCACGCCCACAACGCCGATGTTGTCCGGGCGGCCGGTGCGGCTGGCATAGCTGCCGCTGGGGCTGCTGAACACGAACTGCGCCACTTCGTCCTGGCTCTTGCGCCAGCCGGTGATGTCGGCGCGCTGGCCGGGGCTGAGCACGTAGCCGGTCTGCGAGGGATCGGCATCCTCGCCGGAGATGGCGTTGACGCCGTCCACAGACAGCACCACCAGCACCCGGCGCGGGCTGTCGTTGTACAGGCGCACGGCGTAGCGGTGGCCGCGCTCGCCGGCCACCCAGCGCTGGCCCTCGGCGGGGTAGCTGCGCAGTTCGGTGCCACGGTCGCGGTCGACCAGGGTCATGCGCACCGGGCCGCCTTCGTAGGCCGGTGGCGGAGGTGGCGCCGGGCGGAAGCCGGCCAGGGGCAGGATCAGCAGCAGGGGCAGCAGGCGTTTCATCGGGCGTCTCCAGCGGGGTTGGGTGAATGAACGCGCCGCAGGCCCTGACGGGGTTGGTGGCGTGCAAGGTAAACTGGCCCCGTTCATCGAAGGTTACCCCACGCAGTCATGACGACCCGAGTCCTTACCGGCATCACCCCCTCCGGCACGCCCCACCTGGGCAACTACGTTGGCGCCATCCGTCCGGCCATCGCCGCCAGCCGCGCGCCGGGGATCGAGAGCTTCTTCTTCCTGGCCGACCTGCACAGCCTGATCAAGTCGCAGGACCCGCAGCGCACCCAGCGCGCGACCTTGGAGATCGCGGCCAGCTGGCTGGCCTGCGGCCTGGACCCGGAACACGTGTGGTTCTACCGCCAGAGCGACATCCGCGAGACCACCGAGCTGATGTGGTTCCTGACCGCCATCGCCAGCAAGGGCATCCTCAACCGGGCGCACGCCTACAAGGCGGCAGTGGACAAGAACCGCGAGGAAGGCGTGGACGAGGACGCAGGCGTCAGCGCCGGCCTGTTCATGTACCCGGTGCTGATGGCCGCCGATATCCTGATCTTCAAGGCCAACCAGGTGCCGGTGGGCCGTGACCAGATCCAGCACATCGAGATGGCGCGCGATTTCGCCCAGCGCTTCAACCACGTGTACGGCAAGGAGTACTTCCCGCTGCCGGACGTGGTGATCGATGAGCAGGTGGCAACGCTGGCCGGCCTGGATGGCCGCAAGATGAGCAAGAGCTACCACAACACCATTCCGCTGTTCGTGCCGCGCGAGGAGCTGAAGAAGCTGGTGTTCTCGATCCTGACCGACTCGCGCGCACCGGGTGAGCCGAAGGACACCGAAGGCTCGGCGCTGTTCCAGATGTACCAGGCGTTCGCCACGCCGGAACAGACCGCAGAGTTCGCCAAGGCGTTCGCTGCCGGCATCAGCTGGGGCGACGCCAAGCAGCAGCTGTTCGAGCGCATCGACAGTGAACTGTCGCCGCTGCGCGAGCGCTACAACGCGCTGATGGCCGAGCCGGAGAAGATCGAAGCGCTGCTCAAGCGCCGTGGGCAGCAGCTGCGCGAGCAGTTGGCGGCACCGCTGCTGGAAGAACTGCGCCACGCCGTGGGCCTGCGCGACCTGTCCACGGCGGGCAACATCGCCAGCGAAGATGCCGGCGTGGCCCGCGTGGCGCCGCCGCAGTTCAAGCAGTACCGCGAGAAGGACGGCCGGTTCTACTTCAAGCTGACCGCCGGCGACGGCACGCTGCTGATCCAGAGCGAAGGCTTCGATTCGCCGCGTGATGCCGGCCAGCTGATTGCCGTGATCAAGCAGGCCGAGCAGGGCGACCAGCTGCAGAGCGAGCTGTTCAAGCTGGACGCCGAGGTGGACGCCGTGCTGGCCGCGCTGGCCGTGCTGCGCGAAGCGGCCTGATCGCCGGGCCTGCCTGCCCTTTGTAGAGTCGAGCCATGCTCGACTTTGCTCCGCCCCTGTAGAGCCGAGCCCGTGCTCGGCTGGGTAGCAAAGCAGCCGAGCATGGGCTCGGCTCTACAGGGAAGCCCCCCGCCGGCACGACCGTGGCACAGCACCCATGGCATGATGTCCACGCGCCGCCGGCGCGATGACATGGAGTCTGCGATGGCCTGGTTGTCGCTGCTGCTGTTCCTGCCCTGGTTCCTGCTGCTGGGCAGCCTGTACTGGCTGTTCCCGCGCCAGCCGCGTAGCGCGCGGCGGCGCCTGTTCGATGGCACCACCCTGGTACTGGCGTTCGCGCTGAGCATCGTGTCGATGCTGTGGGGCTACCGCATCGGCGTGGTGCAACCCGGCGCCGGCCCGATCTGGCCGCAGGTGCTGGCGGTGCTGTACGCCTACGGCGCGTTCCTGGCGGTGCTGGTGCTGGCGTTGCTGCTGCGACCGCGCTGGCTGGACCGGTAGTGCCGGCCGCTGGCCGGCAACTGCATTCAACGGGCTGCGCCGAGGTTTGCCGGCCAGCGGCCGGCACTACCCGACCAAAGCCGCATCGAACCCGGGCCGCCTGCGCGCCTACCATGGGCGTCTGTTCCCGATCCTGCCAGGTGCGTGCCGATGACCGCCGACCCCAGCATCCACACCATCGATACCGGCTTCCAGCGCCCGGACTTCGACGCGGCTTACCTGATCGTTGAAAACGGCCGCGCCGCGTTTGTCGACTGCGGCACCGGCCTGTCGGTGCCGGCGATGCTGCAGGCGCTGGCGGATGCCGGCCTGGGCGTGGAAGCGGTGGACTGGTTGCTGCTCACGCACGTGCACCTGGACCACGCCGGCGGCGCCGGCCTGCTGATGCAGCAGCTGCCCAACGCAAAGGCGGTGCTGCACCCGCGCGGTGCGCCGCACATGATCGACCCGACCCGGCTGATCGCCGGTGCCACGGCGGTGTATGGCGCCGACGAGATCGCGCGCAGCTATGGCCGCATCGAGGCGATTCCGGAGTCGCGCGTGGTGGTGGCCGAAGACGGCCACCGCATCCATCTGGCCGGCCGCGAGCTGGTGCTGCTGCACACGCCGGGTCACGCGCTGCACCATTATTGCGTGTGGGATGCGCGCAGCCGCAGCTGGTTCACCGGCGATACCTTCGGTATCTCCTACCGCGAGCTGGACAGCGCGCAGGGCGCTTTCATCTTCCCGACCTCCTCGCCGGTGCAGTTCGACCCGGAGGCGATGAAGGCCTCGATCCAGCGCATGCTGGGCTACGGCCCGCAGGCGATGTACCTGACCCACTACGGTCGTGTGGAACAGGTGGAGAAACTGGCCGGCGACCTGTTCGAGCAGATCGATGCGATGGCTGCCATTGGCCGCCAGTGCGACGGTCGACCGGACCGCCATCGTTGCCTGTTGGCCGCGTTGCAGGCGCTGTATCTGGAACGTGCACAGCTGCATGGCTGTGCGCTGGACGATGCGGCAGTGACCACCGTGCTGGCGATGGATATCGAGCTCAATGCACAGGGCCTGGCCTGCTGGCTGGATCGCATCAGCAGGTAGATCCACGCCCTGCGTGGATGACGCGGGCCCAAGCCGCGCCGTGATGTCACGACCACGTTACACTCTGGTGACTTCCAAGCTAGCCGTGGTACTGCCGTGAATCCGATGCGCGTGTTGCTGCTGTCGTCCTGCCTGTTCGTCGGTGGCCTTGCCCATGCGGCCAACGACCTGCCGGGTGGCGGCATCGATCCGCAGGCGCTGTCGCGCCATGTGCGCGTTCTGGCGTCGGATGAATTCGAGGGCCGCGCGCCGGCCACCGAGGGTGAAGAGCGCACGGTGCAGTACCTGATCGAGCAGTTCCGCAGCTACGGCCTGCAGCCCGGCGGCGTGGATGGCAGCTGGGTGCAGCCGGTCCCGTTGGTGCGCGCGCAGCTGGACGGCCCGGCCAAGGCCAGCCTGTCGCTGAAGCAGGGCAAGCGTGCGCTGGCCAATGGCGTGGACGTGACCCTGCAGAGCCTGCAGCCGCGCAAGCGCGTGCAGATCAGGAATGCGCCGCTGGTGTTCGTCGGCTATGGCATCGATGCGCCGGAACGCCAGTGGAACGACTACAAGGACGTGGACCTGCACGGCAAGATCGCCGTGGTGCTGATCAACGATGCCGATTTCGAGGCCGATGCGCCGGGCGCGTTTGACGGCAAGGCGGTGACCTACTACGGCCGCTGGACCTACAAGTTCGAGGAAGCCGCACGCCGTGGTGCCGAAGGCGTGCTGATCGTGCACGAGACCGCGCCGGCCGCCTACGGCTGGGCCACAGTGAAGAGCTCGGGCACATCGCCGCTGTTCGACATCGAGCGCGGCCAGGACGAGGCGATGGCGCAGCACACGCCGCTGCGTGGCTGGATGCAGCGCGAGCTGGCCGAGGCGATTTTCGCCGACGCCGGCCTCGACTTCGATGCCGAGAAGCGCAAGGCGATGCGCGCCGACTTCCGTCCTGTGGCACTGGACAACGCCAAGCTGAGCGTGGACTTCGCGCTGAAGCGCGAGCAGGTGGTGACCCGCAACGTGGTGGCCAAGCTGCCCGGTGGCGAGCATGGCGACGAGGCGGTGATCTTCTCTGCGCACTGGGATGCGTTCGGCATCGGCCAGCCCGACGCCAAGGGGGACCGCATCCGCCGCGGTGCGATCGACAACGCCACCGGCGTGGCCACGGTGCTGGAACTGGGCCGGGTGTTCGCCGCCGGCCCGCAGCCGCAGCGCACGCTGTACTTCGTGGCGCTGACCGCCGAAGAGAAGGGCCTGCTGGGCGCCAGCTACTACGCCGCGCACCCGCTGGCGCCGCTGGACAAGACCGCCGCGGTGCTGAACATCGAAATGTTCAGCCCGGATGGCCCGACCCGCGACATCGCGTCGTGGGGCAAGGGCCGGGTCTCGCTGGAAGGCGACCTGGAACGCGTGGCCAAGGCCCGCGGCCGCAGCTACAGCCCGGACCCGAACCTGGAAGCGGGCTTCTTCTACCGCGCTGACCACTTCGCCTTCGCCCGCCTGGGCGTGCCGGCAATCACCATCGGCCCGGGCCTGGACAAGCTGGACGGTGGGGTTGAAGCTGGCCGCGCGCTGCGCGAGAAGTACTTCGCCGATTGCTACCACCAGGCCTGCGATGCCTGGACGCCGCGCTGGGACCCGAGCGGCCACGCTGCCGATACCCTGCTGGTCTACGATCTGGGCGCGGAGCTGGCCAACAGCCGCCGCTGGCCGACGTGGGAAAAGGAATCGGAGTTCCGCGGCGCGCGCGACAAGAGCGAAGCGGCCCGCCGCTGAGGTAGTGCCGGCCGCTGGCCGGCAACTCGCTGCTCTTCCCGGAGGTTCATGAGGTTGCCGGCCAGCGGCCGGCACGACCGAAAGAATGTGGAGGTGTCGGCCAGCGGGCGGCACGACCGGGTGTTCGTCAGCGCCGGCGCAGCAGCTTCCACGCGCCCCAGCCGCTGGCGGCGAGCGCTGCCAGATAGCACGCCACCATCGTGCGCAGGCCGACCAGCGATCCGCCGTTGACGCCGCGATGCAGGCGCAGTTGCAGCGAGCTGTGGCCGCTGCCCAGGTCCACTGCCAGCTGCAGCGCCAGTGCGGCGCAGAACAGCAGCAGGGCGATCCCGAAGCCGATGCGTGGCCATGCGGCCTGTGCGCTGGGGCGGCGCAGCAGCCAGGCCAGTGCCGTGGCTGCGGCCAGCGTCACCGCGATCCACATCAGTGGAGGAGCGGGAGACGCAGCGGCCACCGGCATTGCACCGGTGGCCGCGATCAGGGCAACGCGCTTACTTGCGGGTGCCGTCGAGCCAGTTCGGGCCCTTGTTGGTGAGGAAGAACACATAGACCACCAACGATACCGCGATCGTGGCAGTCACGTAGAGGGCGAACCAATCGACGTGGCCGGTCTTCAGCGCGCCCTGGTACAGCAGCGGGGCGGTGCCGCCGAACAGCGAGTTGGCCAGCGCATAGCCCAGGCCCACGCCCAGTGCACGCACATGGGTGGGGAACAGTTCGGCCTTTACCACCGCATTGATGGAGGTGTAGCCGGTGAGGATGACGAACGCCAGCGCCAGGGTCAGGAAGGCCAGGGTGGCGTCATGCTGGTGCGGCAGCTGGGTGATCAGGTACCAGCTGTACAGCACGCCGCCGACGCCGAAGAACACCAGCAGGGTCTTGCGGCCGATGATGTCCGACAGCCAGCCACCGACCGGCTGCAGCACCATCAGGAAGGCCAGCACGCCCAGGTTGATCAGGGTGCCGGTCATCGGATCGTTGCCGGCGAAGGCGCTCTGGATCATCTTCGGGCCGTTCACCGAGTAGGTGTAGAAGGCCACGGTGCCGCCGGCGGTGATCAGGAAGCACAGCAGCAGCGGTCGCCACTGGTGCACGAACAGCTCGTACATCGAACCGGACTTCTGCGCCTTGCCCTCGCGCGCGGCCTCGATGGACGACTCCGACAGCGACTCGTCCATGCCACGGCGCAGCCAGAACACCACCACCGCGGCGATGCCGCCGATGCCGAAGGCGATGCGCCAGCCCCACTCGGAGATTTCCGGCTTGCCCCAGAAGGTCAGCATCAGCAGCAGGGTCAGCTGGGCCAGCACGTGGCCGCCAACCAGGGTGACGTAGTGGAAGGACGACAGGAAGCCGCGGCGGCCGGGAATGGCGGCTTCGGACATGTAGGTGGCGCTGGCGCCGTACTCGCCACCGGTGGCGAAGCCCTGCAGCAGCCGTGCGAACAGCAGGATGACCGCGGCCCAGATGCCGATGCTGGCGGCGGTGGGGGTGATGGCGATCAGGAACGAGCACAGCGCCATCAACGTGACCGAGACGGTCAGCGCCAGGCGGCGGCCATGGCGGTCGGCGAAGCGGCCGAAGAACCAGGCGCCGATCGGGCGCATCAGGAAGGTCGCGGCGAAGATCGCCCACACGTACATCGTGGAGTTCTTGTCGTCGGGCGAGAAGAACTGCGATTCGAAGTACACGGCGAACACCGAGTACACGTAGACGTCGTACCACTCCACCAGGTTGCCGGCGGAGCCTTTGAGGGTGTTGGAGATCGACCGCCGCAGGGCGGCGCGGTCGTTCGCGGGGACAGCAGGTTGGGGCGTGGTGCTCATCTGGGTGGGAATCCTCGATGCGGCGCGTCCGTGCGCAGGGAAAACGGCGCCCGGCCTTGGGGCGGCGCGGCCGGGCAGCCCTCTTGGTACTGCATCGACCGTCAACACGGGGTAGCAGACCAGAGCAGGGTTCATGGATGGATGACAGCGTGCCACCGCATGGGGTCCCGGACCATACTCAAAACGTCCTAGAATCCGCCTTCCCCCGGCTCCCTGGTGTGTCATGTCGGCTCCCCCCTCTTCGTCTGCGGCTGCCCCCCGGGGTGGCCTTGTCGCGCTGGCACTGCTGCTGGTCTACGTGGTCTGGGGCTCGACCTACCTGGGCATCGCCAAGGCCCTGCACGGCGGCGCACTGCCGCTGACGATGGTCTCCGGCAGCCGCTTCATCATTGCCGGCGGCCTGATGTTCCTGGCGCTGCGCCTGTTCTGGAAACTGCCGAACCCGACCCTGCGGCAATGGCGCAACCTGGTCATCATGGGCGTGACCATGCTGGTGCTGGGCAACGGCATGGTGGTGCTGGCCGAGCGCGAGGTCTCCTCGGGCCTCGCCGCCACCGCGGTGGCCTCGGTGCCGCTGTGGATGGCACTGTTCTCGGCACTGCGCGGCCAGCACGCCAGCCGCGGTGAGTGGCTGGGCATCGCCATCGGCTTCCTCGGTGTGGTCTGGCTCAATGCCGGCAGCAGCCTGACCGCCTCGCCGACCGGGCTGGTGCTGCTGCTGATCGCGCCGATCGGCTGGGCGTTCGGTTCGGTGTGGGCACGCGGGCTGGACCTGCCGGGCCCGTTCATGACCGCGGCCGGGCAGATGATCTGCGGTGGCGCGCTGCTGGTGCTGATCGGCCTGGCGGTCGGCGAGCGCCCGAGCACGCTGCCCGATACCGGTGGCCTGCTGGCGATGGCCTACCTGTGCGTGTTCGGCTCCATCGTCGCGTTCACTGCCTACGTGTGGCTGCTGCAGAACGTGCGCCCGGCGCTGGCCGGCAGCTATGCGTACGTCAATCCGGTGATCGCGGTGCTGCTCGGCGCGCTGCTCAACGGTGAGCGCTTCGGCTGGCGCGACCTGCTGGCGATGGCGGTGATTCTCCTGGGTGTGGTGGTACTGACGATGGCAAGGACGCGAAAGAGATGAGCATGGACGAGAAAGAACAGCGCCGGGGCCTGCTGGTCACCGCGTCCACCTTCGTGATCTGGGGCCTGGTGCCGGTGTACTGGCACCTGCTCAACGAGGTGCCTTCGTTCCAGATCATCGCCCACCGCATCATCTGGAGCACCGTGCTGGTGCTGGGCTGGCTGCTGATCAGCTCGCGCCTGGGCTGGTGGCAGAAGATCGCCGCGCAGCCGCGCGCGCTGCCGATCCTGCTGGTGTCGAGCCTGACCATCGCCTTCAACTGGGGCCTGTACATCTGGGCGGTCAACGCCGGCCATGTCATCGAGACCAGCCTGGGCTACTTCATCAACCCGCTGGTGAACGTGCTGCTGGGCGTGCTGGTGCTGAAGGAACGCCTGCGCCGCCTGCAATGGGTGGCGGTGGCGATGGCGGCGGTGGGCGTGGCCTGGCTGACCATCGACGCCGGCACACCGCCGTGGATCGCGCTCGGCCTGGCTTGTTCGTTCGGCCTGTATGGGCTGTTGCGCAAGCTGGTCTCGGTCGACCCGGTGGCCGGCCTGGGCGTGGAAAGCATGTACCTGTTCCTGCCGGCGCTGGCCTTCGCGATCTGGGCGGAAAACGGCCATGGCGGTGCGTTCTTCCATGGCTGGGGCTGGCGCAACGACCTGCTGCTGATCTTCGGTGGCGCAGTCACCGCCGTACCGCTGATCGGCTTTGCCTACGGAGTGAAGCGCATTCCGCTGTCGCTGGTCGGCATCCTGCAGTACATCGCACCGAGCCTGCAGCTGCTGCTGGGCGTGTTCTTCTTCCACGAAGCGTTCGATACCGCCAAGGCGATCGGCTTTGCCGCGATCTGGGCCGGCCTGATCCTGTTCGTCGGCGACAACATCCGCACGATGCGCGCCAAGCGCTAGCGCCGGCGGGGCTGCGGGGTCGGATCCCTCCGCAACGCGGAGGGCTCTGACCCTGTTCTATCCGTCGCCTGGGGTCAGAGCCCTTCGCAGGGCGAAGGGATCCGACCCGCTTCCACCCAAAAAAGAACGGCGCCCCGAGGGGCGCCGTTCTGCTTCCGTCCACGGCCAGGAGAGAGGGATGGCCGTGGCGGGAACGCGGTTGCAGGCTTAGAAGCGCTGCTGGTACTTCATGTACATGAAGCGGCCGATGTCGAAGCCACCGTAGTAGGTGAAGCTGCTGTTCGGCTGGCTGTACATGATCGGACCCTGGTGGTTGAACACGTTGTTCACGCCCAGCGACACGGTGCCATCCCACGGCAGGCTGTAACGCACCTGCAGGTCGTGGAAGGTGTTGGAGCCCACCTTGTTGGTCGGCGACGCGCTGGTGTACGACGAGTTGAAGCCCGGCAGGTTGCACTCATCCATGTACGAGCACTTCTCCTTCATGCTGGAGTAGTAGCGCGCGGTCCAGCCGATGCCGAGGTCGCCGTACTGCCAATCCAGGTTGAAGGTGGAGCGCACGCGGAAGTCGCCGGCCCAACCGGTACGCTGTTCCACCGGGGTGGTGGCGGCGCTGTCGTTGCGCTGCTCCAGGTAGTCGGTGTAGGTGGTGTTCCAGTTGACGGCGAACTTGCCGAACGCGGTTTCCGGCAGGCGGTAGCGCACGTTGATGTCATAGCCGGCGGTTTCGCGGTAGCCCGCGTTGACCAGCGAGCGGTCCAGCGAGTTGACCTGGCCGTTGCTGCCACGGGTGAAGCGGCCGCAGGCGGCATCCGAACCCTGCACGTAGCACTGTTCCAGGATGTTGGTGGCCGACTCACCGACGATGGCGTTGTCGATGCGGATCTTCCACCAGTCCAGGCTGACGTCCAGGCCCTGCACGAAGTCCGGGCTGTAGACCAGGCCGACGGTCCAGGTCTTGGCGGTTTCCGGCTTCAGGCCCGGGTTGGAACCCGAGCTGAAATCGGTGGTGGCCTGCTGGCCGGGCTTGGTGGCCACGCTGCCATCGCTGTTGAGCTGGCGGAAGTTGGCCGGCACCTTCAGCGCCTGGCAGCGGGCAGCGACGGTCGGGCTGGTGGCGGCGGTACCGAAGGAGGTATCGCACGGATCGGTGAACGAGTCGCGGCTGCTGACGGTGCCGCCGTACAGGTCATCCACGGTCGGCGCACGGAAGCCGGTGCCGTAGGTGGCGCGCACCAGCAGGCTGTCGATCGGCTTCCACTTCAGGCCGAACTTGCTGTTGGTGGTCGAACCGAAGTTGTTGTAGTCCGAGTAGCGGCCGGCCATGTCCAGCGACAGTTCGCGGGCGAACGGCAGGTCGGCCAGCAGCGGCACCTGCAGCTCCAGGTAGACCTCGTTGAGCGAGTAGTTGCCGCGGGTCGGCTGGCCGCTGGTGCCGGCGATCTCGCCCTTCTGCACCATCGTGTCCGGAGTGTAGCTGGCTTCTTCGCTGCGGTGCTCGAAGCCCATCGCGGCCAGGATGTCGCCGGCCGGCAGGGTGAGCAGCGAGCCGGAGATGTTGCCGCTGGCGACCTTGGTGGTGCTCTGCATCTTGTCGACGAAGCGGGTGAACAGGTAGTCCTGCACGTCCTGGTTGCTCAGCGAGCCGGGGCCGGTGTAACCCATCGGGGCGGCCGGGTTCCACGGCACGCAGCCGGCGATCACCGCGCCCGGCGCACCGCAGCGGGCCACGTTGCCGTCCATGAAGGACGGGCCGACGGCCAGGTTGACGTGCGGCTGGTACATGCTGCCGGTACCGATGCGCTCGCCTTCGTTGCGGTTGTACATGTAGTTGACGTTCCAGTCCCAGTACCGCGAACCGGTTTCGAAGCTGCCTTCCAGACCAATGCTGGCGCGCTTGGTTTCCAGGTTGTTCTCGGTGCCGCGCGGCAGTTCCTCGGTACGGTGCGCGAACAGCGCATCCTGGCCCCACAGGTTGAACGCGCTGTCCTTGGACAGGGCGGCACGGCTGCCATTGCGGGCCTGTGCGGCGCTGACCGAGTACGGGTAACCGGCCAGGTGCTTGGTCGACTCGCGCTTGCTGTACAACGCGTCGGCGACGATGCGCAGGTTGTCGGTGATCGAGAAGCCACCGTTGGCGAACACCGAGGTGCGTTCCAGGCCTGTCAGCAGGCTCATGTTCGACTTGGTGTTTGCACCATCAGCCGGGTCCGGCGCATGGAAATTGCCGGCCTTGCCCGGGTCGCCGCCCGGGCCCACCGTCAGGTTCTTGCCACCGACGGTGACGTAGCCCCACGGGGTGTTGCCATTGAGGCCATCGTTGGGGTGGCGCGGGCCGTTGGTGTAACGGCTGAACGCGCGGTCCTTGCCCAGCACCTCATCTTCCTTGGTGCGCTCGGCACCCACGCTGAACCAGCCGCGCTCGAAGGTCTTGCCGAAGGTCGCGCTGTAGGCGCGCTTCTGGCCGTCACCCTGGCCGTACTGGCCGGCATAGACGCTGGCTTCGCCACCATCGAAATTCTTGCGGGTGATGATGTTGACCACGCCGGCGATGGCATCGGAGCCGTACAGCGCGGAGGCGCCGTCGGTCAGCACTTCCACGCGCTCGACGATGGACGACGGGATCGAGGCCAGGTCGGAGTAACCGCCGGCGCTGACGCCCATGCGGCGGCCGTCGATCAGCACCAGGCTGCGTTCCGGGCCCAGGTTGCGCAGGCTGACGTACATGCCGCCGAAGTCGCGCGAGGAGGTCAGCGACGAGGCGCGGCTCATGCTCGGCGCACCGGCGGCAGGAATGTCCTGCAGGATGTCAGCGACGTTGACGTAGCCCTTCTTCTCGATCTCGGCGCGGTTGAGCGCGACCACCGGCTGTGCGGTTTCGACACTGGCCTGGCGGATGCGCGAGCCGGTGATTTCGATGCGGTCGAGGTTGGTCGGGGTATCGCCGGCGCTCTGTGCGAAGGCGGGGGTGGTGCAACTGGCGGCCAGCGCGATGACGATCGCGTTGCGCAGCGGATTGGTTTTCAGGGACATCCGTGAAATCTCGTGTTTCAGTAAAAACAAGCGCCCGTTCTATGGGCGCGTGGGGTGCTGCAAACCAACGTGGGGGGGCGCGATTCTAGAATGTTTCCATTCGTAACTGTTTGTCTCGGCGCCGCTGGACGTGCGCGAAAATGAATCGCAACCAACAATCCACAGATGCGCTGTGCGCAGCGTCACGCGCGCTGCGTTTGCGATGGGCAGAGGCATCGATAGCGGCACGAAGCTGGCACGCTTGAGTGGTTGCGACAACGCGTCGCAGTACGCGCTTGTATGCAGGCGCGCAGCCGTTGTGATGCACCTGCCCGCATGAAATGCTCTTCGCCTTGTCATCGAAGGCAGGAGAGGAAGGAATGATCCAGCTTGAAGAAGCACGCCGTCGCGTGGAGGCTGCACTTGCCAGCGACGATGAGCCGGTTGCCATCACGCATGAGCACGAAGTGGTCGAAGGCTGGCTGTTCTGCTTCCAGTCGCTGCGCTACCTGCAATCCGGCGAAATCTCGGATGCATTGGCCGGCAATGGGCCGATCTTCGTCGACCGGCACACAGGCGAGCAGCACGCGCTGGGCACGGCGTATCCGCCCGAGGAGGTCCTTCGCCAGCATCTGGCCGCGCGCGGCCCCGCCGTCTGATGCTGCGGCGGCGGATTTCTGAGTTCGGCAACGTGAAAGGGACGGAGCCTTCGCTCCGTCCCCTTGCGTGATGCGCAGTCCACCGCTGCGCGATGCTCAGGTTTCGCGCAGCGCCGTGGTGATCGGCAAACGTGCCGCGCGCAGGGCCGGGAACAGGCCGCCGACCAGGCCGATGCCCAGTGCCCATTTCAGGCCGGTCCACAGCAGTTCCGGCGACACATGGAACTTGAACACCACTGCGCTGAAGTTGCTGCCGATGGTGGACACGCTGTAGCCATTGAACAGCAGCCACGCCACCGCACAGCCGAGCAGGCCACCGAGCAGCGCCAGCAGCATCGTCTCCAGCATCACTGCCGTCACCACCGGCAGGCCGCGGAAGCCGATCGCACGCATGGTGGCGATTTCGCGGGCGCGCGTGGCGACGGCCGCATACATGGTGTTGAGCGCGCCAAACACCGCACCGACCGCCATGATCGTGCCGATCACCTTGCCAAGGATGTCGATCAACTTGGTCAGCCCGCCGCCCTGCTTGCTGTAGTACACGCGGGTGGTTTCCACGTCCAGTTTCAGGCGCGGGTCGGCGGCGACGGCGGCCTTGAACTGATCGAAGCCTGCCTTGCCCTCGGTGCGCACGCTGATCGACTGCCAGGCGCTGCGCTGGTAGGTGGTGGCCAGCGTATCGGCGTCGGTCCACAGTTCCGAATCATGCGCATCGCCGGTGGCGAACACACCCACCACGGTCCAGGTCTGGTTGCCCAGGGTCAGTGTCCTGCCCACCTCCATGTCGCGGAACTGGCCCTTGGCGCCCTGGCCGACCACGATCTCGCGCAGGCCAGTGGCGAACTTGCGCCCCTCGACGATCCTGACCTTGTCATGCACCGCCCATGCCTGCGGGCCCACGCCGCGGAACTGCGCGTTGACGTCGGTGCCATCGGACTTCGACACCAGGTTGACCACCTGCGACAGCTCCGGCGACAGCAGCGGCCGGCCCTGCGCATCGCGGCTGATGCCGGGCAGGGTGGACAGCATCGGTACCTGCTCGCGGGTGATCACCGAGTTGGTCTCGGCCTGCGAGCCACCGCGCAGCACGATGGCAGTGGTGTCATCGCCGGTGTTGTTGAGCGTGGCCTGGAAGCCTTCGCCCATCGCCAGCATTGCCACCAGCACGCCGACCACGCCGGCGATGCCGACCACGATCACCGAGGACGCGCCCCAGCGCTGCGGCAGGCTGGCCACGCCGATACGGGTGGCGGCCAGCGCCAGTCGCCCCCCGCGGGTCAGCAGAAGCCACAGGGCCACCAGCACGGTCACGGCCAGCACGCCGGTCCACGGCAGGCTGATCCACAGCACCAGGCCGACCGCCAGCAGCAGCACCGTCACGCCGTTGCCCAGCCACTTCTTGAGTTTGCTCTTGAACATGTCTGTGTTCTCCTCAGCGACCGGCCAGTGCGTCGACGATCTTCAGGCGCTTGGCACGCAGCGCCGGCAACAGGCCGACGATGATGCCGATCACCACGATCAGGCCCAGCCCCATCAGCCAGGTTGGCGTCGGCACGTGCGGCGGCAGCATGCCCATGCTCTTCGGGCCGATGGCCGGCAGGATCAGGGCGGCCAGGCCCATGCCGATCAGGCCGCCCAGGCCGATCAGCAGCACCGATTCCACCATCACCAGGGTCAGCACGGTGCTGTCCTTGAAGCCCAGCGTCTTCAGCGTGGCCAGCTCCGGCACGCGCTCGCGCACGGCCTGCGCCATGGTGTTGCCGGTCAACAGCAGCAGGGTGAAGAACACCGCGCCCATGATCGAGGTGACGATCATGCCGATATCCGCGAACTGCTTGACGAAGGCCTGCTGGAACGCCGATTCGGTCTGGGTCTTGGTCTCGTGGTCGGAGTTGGCCGAGATCGCGTCGATCGCCTGCGCCACCCGCGAAGAGTGGTCCGGGTTGTCCAGCGTTACCGTGTACCAGCTCACCTGGTTCTTGATGTAGTCGTTGGATTCATCGAAGTACTTCCAGTTCATCATCAACTGGCGTTCTTCGTTGGCGGCCAGCGCACGGTCCTTGGAACGGTAGATGCCCTTGAGCACCAGCGGCCAGTCGTTGCTGCCGCCACGCGGGAAGATCGTGGCCTGCAGCGGGATGGTGTCGCCGATCTTCCAGCCGAACTGCTTGGCCAGGGTTTCGCCGACGATGGCGCCGGTACGGGTCTGCTTCCAGTCTTCCAGCTGTGCCGGGTCGATCTGCAGCTCGCGGTAGACATCGAAGTAGTTGGGGGACACCGAGAAGTTCGGGAAGAAGTTCTTCGGGTCCTGGTAGATGCCGCCGAACCACATGCCATAGGCCACGTCGCGCACGCCGGCCACCTGCCGCACCTGGGCTTCCAGGCGGATCGGCAGCGACTGGGTGATCGACAGCCGCGATGCGACCACCAGGCGGTTGGCGCCTTCCACGCTGCCGCCGGAGGTGAATGCCACGCGCACCGAATCGAGCATGCCGAACAGCAGGAACGCGGCCACCACGGAGAGCAGGGTCAGCAACGTGCGGGTACGGCTGCGGAACAGCTGCGCCCACACCAACGAGAAGTATTTCATCGCCGTGGCCTCCGTCAGTGGGCCAGCGGCGCGTCGGCCAGCTCGCCCTTGTCCAGGTGCACCGTGTGCGTGGCGTACTCGGCGGCCTTCGGGTCATGGGTGACCATGATGATGGTCTTGCCATGCTCCCGGTTGAGCTGCTGCAGCAGGCCGAGGATCTCCTCGGCGGACTGGCGGTCGAGGTCGCCGGTCGGTTCGTCGCAGATCAGGAAGGTCGGGTCGGAGACGATCGCCCGGGCGATTGCCACGCGCTGCTGCTGGCCGCCGGACAGTTCATTCGGGCGGTGGCTGCGGCGGTCGGCCAGGCCGACCAGGGTCAGCGCGATCTCGGCGTTGCGGCGGCGCTGCGCCGCATTGAGGTGGGTCAGCAGCAGCGGCAGTTCCACGTTCTTCTGCGCGGTCAGCATCGGCATCAGGTTGTAGAACTGGAACACGAAGCCGACGTGGTGGCTGCGCCAGGTCGACAGCTGGCCGCCGCTCATCTGGTCGATGCGCTCGCCCTCGATGCTGATCTCGCCGCCGCTGGGGTTGTCCAGGCCGCCGATCAGGTTGAGCAGGGTGGTCTTGCCCGAGCCGGACGGGCCCATCAGCGCGACGAAGTCGCCGCTGGCGATGTCCAGGTCGATGCCGTGCAGCACCTGCACTTTCTCGGGGCCACGCTGGTAGGTCTTGGTGATGTTGCGCAGTGAAACCAGGGTCGACATGGGTGGTTCTCCACGGAAGGCGGGAAACGGGGAAGCGCCACGGCAGGGGCCGCAGGCGTGCGTCGAGCGGTGCTGCCGGCGGCGCCCGTGGGCGCCAGGCCGCTACTGCGCTTGTTTCTGTTGCACCTTGGCGCCATCGCGCAGGCTGTCCGGCGGGTTCAGCACCACCGATTCACCTGCGCTCACGCCCTTGAGGATCTGGCGGTCCTTGCCCATCGCCTGGCCGGCCTCGACCGTGCGCTGCTGCACGCGGCTTTCGTCACCCAGCACGAAGGCAACCGAGGCGCCCTCGCGCTGGACCACGGCGCCCGCCGGCACGCGCACGCCCTGCGGTTTGGCGGCCGCCTGCGGCTGCGCCTGCTCCAGGAAGCTGACGCGCACGCCCATCTCCGGCACGATGCGCGGGTCCTTCACCTTCAGCGCCACGCGCACCTTCACCGTGGCCTTGCCGCGGTCGGCGGTGGGGATGATGGCGATCACCTCGCCCGGAATCTTCCACTCCGGATAGGCGTTGAGCGTGGCTTCGACCGGCATCTTCGGCTGCACGCGGCCGATGAAGGCCTCGCCGACCTCGACTTCGATCTCCAGCGAGTCCATGTCGACGATGGTGCCGATGCCGGTACGGGTGAACCCACCGCCCGCCGACAGCGGCGAGACGATTTCGCCGGGCTGCGCGGCCTTGGCAGTGACCACGCCGGAGAACGGCGCGCGCACGATGTTGTTGTCCACGCCCAGATCGGCGATGGCCAGCTGGTCGTTGGCCACCTTGACGTTGCGCTGTGCGGTGTCCAGCTGTGCACGCAGGCTGTCACGCTGGGCCACCGCCTGGTCGTACTGCGAGCGCGACACCAGCTGCTGGCCGACCAGTGCCTGCAGGCGGCTGGCTTCAGCGGCCGCCTGCCTCTGCTGCGCTTCCAGCCCGGCCACCTGGCTGCGTGCGGCCTGCAGCTGCGAGGCATACAGGCTGCGCTGCGCGTCGGCATCGATCGGGTCCAGCGTGGCCATGATCTGGCCCTGTTCCACGCGCATGCCTTCCTCGATCATCACCTCGCGCACCTTGCCGGTGATCTTGGCCGATACCGTGGCCATGCGCCGGGCGACCACGTAGCCACTGGCATCGAGCACCGAACTGCTGGCGCTGCCCTGCTGGATGGCCACGGCGGGGGCGGTTTCCACGTCCACTGCCGGCGTACGCCCGAACAGGGCGAAGCCGACAGCGGCCAGCAACAACACGACCACGATGATCGCGATCCACAGCCAGCGGCGGCCACCGCCACTGCCGCCGGAGGCGGGCGGCGGCGATTTGCGGTCGATACGGAGTTCCTTCAACAGCTCGGCAGAAGCGTTCATTCGGTCCATCACAGGCGTTTGGGCGGGTGTGGCCGGAAGGGCGGACGGCGGCGGTTCCGGCGGTGGAGCGTGCGGCACAGCATGCAGGCAGGCACAGCGATGACGGCAGTGACAGCTGTCACCCGATGACACTGACGGCGGCAACTGCGAAACGTGACCACGGCGGCACAGGATGGCAACGTCCCCGCTACCGGTACCGCCCATGGATCCGATCACCCCGTCGCTGGCCCGCCACAGCCGCGCCGCCAAGCGTACCGTGATCCGCGCTCGGTTGCGCCGGTGCCGCCCGGCCGGTGGTGGCGCCTGCGCGCAGGCGGCTGAACTGGCATGATCGGCGGCGATCGTCCCCGCCTGGAACCGCCCGTGCCGTCGACATGGCTTGCCTCGCTGCTGCGCCCCGCGCCGGACTCGGCGGTGGCCGATACGCTGCGCCGGGGAAAATCGCCCTGGAGCGAGGCAGTCCACCTGCTGTGGTCGGTGTGGATCTTCCTGACGCCCTTGCTTGGCCACGGCTTCACCCTGCGCTGGCTGCTGCTGACGCTGGCCAGCTATCCGGTGTTCCTGCTGCTGTACGCCAAGGTGATGGTGGCGCCGCGCCATCACGCTCCGCGCTATGCGCTGGGCCTGATCGCGATGTCGCTGGTGCTGCTGCCCTGGTATCCGTCCGGGCTGACCTACTTCGTGTTCGGCTGCGTGCTGCTGCGGGTGAGCGGACGCGGTGGCTGGTGGCAGTATCTGCTGCAGCTCACTGGCCTGAACCTTCTGTTCTGCAGCCTCGCGCTGCTGTTCCAGTACCCGTGGCAGAGCCTGGTCTGGATCCCGGCCGTGTCCTACATCGTGGGGCTGGTCGTGAACGTGGAAGCGCTCAACCAGCAGAAGGATGCGGCACTGCAGCTGTCGCAGGACGAGGTGCGGCGGCTGGCGGCCACTGCCGAGCGCGAACGCATCGGCCGCGACCTGCATGATCTGCTCGGCCACACCCTGTCGCTGATCACATTGAAGCTGGAGCTGGCGCGCAAGCTGCACGACCGCGGCGACGCGCGCGCGCGGCTGGAGATCGGCGAGGCCGAGGCCATCGCCCGCGAAGCGCTGGCACAGGTGCGCAGCGCGGTTACCGGCATCCGCGCCAGCGACCTGGCCGGTGAGCTGGCATCGGCGCGGCTGCTGCTGGAATGCCAGCAGGTCCACCTTCAATACGCACCACCACCGGCGATGCCGGTGGATGTCGAACGCGGGCTGGCGCTGGTGCTGCGCGAGGCCGCAACCAATATCGTGCGCCATGCACAGGCGACACAGGCACGGGTGGAGTTCATGCTGGAGGGACGCATGCTGGCGATGCAGATCCGCGACGATGGCCGTGGCGGCGTGCAGGCCGAGGGCAACGGGCTGAGCGGCATGCGCGAACGCGTGGCCGCCCTGGGGGGCAGCCTGCAGGTACAGTCCGCAAAGGGCGAGGGCACGCGACTGACCGTGCGCGTGCCACTGGCTGCCGCGACCACACCGTTGCCGCCGGGAGCGCCGCCGTCGCTGGCACAGGACGGTGCCGCATGATCCGCATCCTGCTGGCCGAGGATCAGGCGATGGTGCGCGGTGCACTGTCGGCGTTGCTGGGCCTGGAGCCGGATATCGAGGTGCTGGGCAGCGCCGCCGATGGCGAAACCGCGTGGCGGATGCTGCAGCAGCTGCAACCGGACATCCTGGTCACCGACATCGAGATGCCCGGCCTGTCCGGGCTCGAGCTTGCCCAGCGCATCGCGCGCCACGAGCTGCCGATCAAGGTGGTGATCGTGACCACCTTCGCCCGCGCCGGCTTCCTGCGCCGCGCGCTGGAAGCCGGCGTGCTGGGCTACCTGCTGAAGGATGCACCGGCCGAGAACCTGGCCGATGCCCTGCGCAAGGTGAAACAGGGCATCCGCGCGATCGACCCGCAGCTGGCACTGGATGCGTGGTCGCAGGCCGATCCGCTGACCGACCGCGAGCGCCGCGTACTGCGGCTGGCGGGCGAGGGCCGCACCGCCAGCGAGATCGCCGAGCAGCTGGGGTTGTCGCACGGTACGGTGCGCAATTACCTGTCCGAGTGCATCGGCAAGCTGGGCGTGGCCAACCGGATCGAGGCGTACCGGCTGGCGCGGCAGAAGGGGTGGTTGTAGGGGCGTCCTGCTGTTCCCAATGATGTCGTTTCCGCGACCGCGGGTGGGTGTCACTTTCTTTGCTCGTGCAAAGAAAGTAACCAAAGAAACACGCCGCCAGAGCGCGAGCCGTCGCTACGCGACGGTTCCCTGCGCTTCTCGGCGAATCAGGGGACGGCGCCGAACTCGCTGCGCTCAGACACCGGCGCCTCTTCGCCCCTGATTCCCCTGCGATGCTCGGCTCGCTCAAGGCGGACCCAACGTCAAAAGCCACAGCTGCACCCAGTAGCAACTGTCTTGTCAGGGGCAGCCGAGGGCCACCTCGGCGTCCCGCTTACGGGCGTTTAGGATCACCAGCATTTTGCGCATGACCGCCACGAGCGCCACCTTGCTCGCTTTGCCTTTGGCCTTCAGGCCAGCGTAA
>NZ_JCAFVO010000009.1:0-159759 GCF_059372445.1 Stenotrophomonas sp. YJH_SMC_127
CCCGCTTGCCCAGTCTTATCAGTTCGAGCGCCAACTCAACCAACTGTTCGGGCGGTTCAGGGAGAATCCGGCGTGGGGACCCAAGCTACTTCTCGGTCGCAAGACCTGGATCCACACGGTCGCCCACGCCGGGCTCTCGGCACCCAAGGTGCCAGATCGGCAAGAGATAAGATCCACGCCATGCGTGGATGGCCGTTTGATAGATGCCAACCTTGGTTGGCATACGTGAAAGCGCCAACCAAGGTTGGCGACTACCAGTAGATCCACGCCATGCGTGGATTGAAACGCCCCGTCAGCGCGACAACACCTTGGCGCGCAACTGCTCGTACTCCATCTCGCTCAGCTGGCCGTTGTCCTTGCGCTGGTTCAACGCGGCCAGCTCGGCCTGCACGGTCTCCGGCAGCGCCTGCTCACGGGCCACGTGGCGGGCAGCGGAGAGCTGTTCCGGCGGGCGCTTGCCGGCCCGCCAGGCGGCGATGAAGACAGCGACGATGATGGCGCCGAACACCAGCGTACCGGTGCCCCAGATCAGCCATTGCACCCATCCCAGTTCGGGTCCCATCGCGCAGTCCTCCGTCTATCGTGGCGCTATTGTCAGCGCTCGCGCAGCCAGCGCGCCACCTGCGGCGCGAAATAGGTCAGCACACCATCGGCGCCGGCCCGCTTGAAACCCAGCAGCGACTCCAGCACGCAGGCGCGTTCGTCCAGCCAGCCGTTGGCGAAGGCGGCCTTCATCATCGCGTACTCGCCACTCACCTGATAGGCGAAGGTCGGCACACCGAATGTCTCCTTCACCCGGCGCACCAGGTCCAGGTACGGCATGCCCGGCTTGACCATCACCATGTCGGCGCCCTCTTCCAGGTCCAGCGCGATCTCGCGCAGGGCCTCGTCGCCGTTGGCCGGGTCCATCTGGTAGGTCTTCTTGTCGGCCTTGCCGAGGCTGGCCGCGCTGCCCACCGCATCACGGAACGGGCCGTAGAACGCCGAGGCGTACTTGGCCGAGTAGGCCATGATGCGCACGTTGATGTGGTTGTCGGCATCCAGCGCACGGCGGATCGCGCCGATGCGGCCGTCCATCATGTCCGACGGCGAGACGATGTCCACACCGGCCTCGGCGTGCGACAGCGACTGCTTGACCAGCGCTTCGACAGTGATGTCGTTGAGCACGTAACCCTTGTCGTCGATGATGCCGTCCTGGCCGTGGGTGGTGTACGGGTCCAGCGCCACGTCGGTCATCACTCCCAGTTCCGGGAAGCGCGACTTCAGCGCGCGGATCGCACGCTGCGCCAGGCCGTCCTCGGCCCACGCCGCCGACGCGTCCAGCGACTTCAGCGACGGGTCGATCACCGGGAACAGGTCGATCACTGGGATGCCCAGTTCCAGCGCTTCTTCGGCCACCTTCAGCAGCTCTTCGATCGACAGCCGCTCCACGCCCGGCATCGACGGCACTGCGGTGCGGCCCGCCCGTTCGTGCACGAACACCGGGTAGATCAGGTCGTCGGTGGTCAGCGTGTTCTCGCGCATCAGGCGGCGCGAGAACTCGTCGTGGCGCATGCGGCGCGGGCGGTAAAGCGGGTGGGACATGGCAGGCTCCGAGGAGTGGCTATTGCAACAGGTAGCCCTGCGGCAGCAGGGGTTCGGGCAACGGGCGTTCGCCGAGCGCGTCGAGCTGGTCGATCTCGATCGTGCGCACCAGCGCGTCCAGCGGCAGGTCGTTCGGCTCCAGGCCGAACGGGTCTTCCATTTCTTCGCCCAGCTGGTCCAGGCCGAAGAAGGCGTAGGCCAGCACCGCCGACAGCACCGGCGTGCCCCAGCCCAGCGAGCTGGCCAGGCCGAACGGCAGCAGCACGCAGAACATCCATGCGCAGCGATGCAGCAGCAGGGTGTAGGCGAACGGCAGCGGCGTGGTGAGGATGCGCTCGCAGCCGGCCTGGATCGACGACATCGCGTGCAGGCGCTCTTCCAGCTGGGTGTAGAGGATCGGGTCGAGTTCGCCGGCGCGCAGGGCCTGGGCCAGCTCGGCAGCGATCATCGACAGCAATGCGTCGGGCACGTTCTCGCGCTGGCCCAGCTGCTCGCGCTGCGGCTTGTCCAGCCACGGCAACGCCGCCAGGGCCACGATGCGCCCGCGCAGGCGCGCGGCCAGCGCATGGGCAAAAGCCGTAGTGAGGTAGGCGATGCGGCGGCGGCGGCCGGCGTCATCGGCCAGCAGCAGGTTCACCTGGCGGGCCAGCGAACGCGATTCGTAGACCAGCTGGCCCCACAGCTTGCGGCCTTCCCACCAGCGGTCGTAGCAGGCGCTGTTGCGGAAACTGAGGAAGATCGACAGGACCAGGCCGAGCAGGGTGAACGGCGTGACGGAAACGCGCTCGATGCCGGTCGGCGGCGCCAGTTCCACCACCGCGGCCACCGCGATGGACAGGATCAGGATGGCCAGCACCTTCGGCGCGATCGCTTTTACGATCGAGCCGCGCAGGATGTACAGCAGTTGCCAGCCGTGGGGACGGGGTCGGATGATCATGGGGCAGCCGCGCCGGGCGCGGATTCACAGGCACGCGGGGGGCTCGCGCAGCCGTTCATTGTACGCCCCTGCCCGGCCCGCGGCCGTGTACCTGCGACGCCCGGTCGCACCCGGCGATGCGGCTCAGATCACGCCGCCCCCCAGGCCCAGGCGCAGGATGCCGACCACCACCACGATGCCGTTCAGCACCAGCCCGGCCCAGGCCCGGCCGCGCTTGGTCGGGTGGGTGAACAGGATGCCCAGCGCGGCGATCACCGCGCCCACGGCGGCGAACGGGATCAGGAACCAGTTGCCCCAGCCCAGCAGCGGAATCAGCGCCAGGATCATCCACAACAGCGCCAGTACGCCCCACAACAGACTGATCACGCCCATTCCACTCTCCCGCAGTTGGTTCCTGTCTGTGCACCATAGTCGTTCCCGCCGTCGCCGCCTACTGCCGTTGGCGGGGCTGTCACCGGCGCCGTGCTAGCGTGCCGCCGTGCCTGCCCTGGGCCGGGTGTTGGCGCCGATTCAGAGTGGCCCGCCGATGATCGCAACCAGTCCTACAGGGGTCGTGCCATGAACATCCGTTGGGCCGCGTTGGCGGCCATCCTGCTGGTCGCCGCTGGCTGTGCCAGCACCTCCAAGGTCATGCTGGGGCGCGCCCGCGCGCCGATCGATCCGGCACTGGTGCAGATCTATTCGACGCCGCCGGCCGGCTCCCAGGAAATCGCCCAGCTGGAATCGGCGTCTGCCGTGGGCTTCGGCACGCAGGGCCAGACCGATGCAGCGGTGGCGCGCCTGAAGCGCGAGGCCGCAGCGCTGGGCGCCAATGGCGTGGTGCTGATGGGCGTGGGCAGCAGCGGCTCACCGGTGGGCATGTCGGTGGGTGCCGGCACGTTCGGCTCGCATGTCGGCGGTGGCGTCGGCATCGGTATTCCGACCACGCAGAAGCGCGCCGCCGGCGTGGCGATCTGGGTGCCGAACCCGGAATCCCCGGCACGACTGCCGACGCAGGTGATCACCCCGCAGCGGTGACGCGGCAGCGTCACCGCAGGTAGTGCCGGCCGCTGGCCGGCAACCTCAGGAATCCTCCCGACGCCAGGGGAGTGCCGGCCGCTGGCCGGCAACCTCAGAAATCCTCTTGATGCCCGGGGAATGCCGGCCAGCGGCCGGCACTACCGGAAGGTGTTCAGCGCTTGTACTTCGGCACGAACACCTTGTTCACCGCGTCGGCCAGCTGGTCCGGCGGCAGCAGGCCCTGGTCGAGCAGGAAGTTGTTGAACGCCAGGCGGTCGAACTTCGCACCCAGTGCCAGCTCAGTCTGCATGCGCAGTTCCAGGATACGGGTGTAGCCGTAGAAGTAGCTGCCGGCCTGGCCCGGCATGCGCACCATGTAGCGGTCCAGTTCCTGGGTGGCCATCGCCTTGGACAGGCCGACCTGCTCCATCAGCACGCGCTCGCCGTTGGCGCGGTCGGTCAGGCCGAGGTTGAGCATCGGGTCGAGCATCGCGCGTGCGGCGCGCAGCAGGCGGAACTGCAGGGCGATCATCTGCCCGTCCAGCGGCTCGTACGGCACCATCTCGGCCTCGGCATACAGCGCCCAGCCTTCCACGTTCACCGAATTGAACGCGAACATGGTGCGTGCCAGCGACACGCCGCGCTCGACCATCGCGGTGAACTGCAGCTCGTGGCCGGGGCGGCCTTCATGCGCACTCAGCGTCCACGCCGCCGCACCGAAGTTGAAGTCGTCGTACTGTGCGCCCGGGCCCGCGGCCGGGTTGCCCAGCGGCAGCACGAAGGTGCCCTGCTGCCCGGTGTTGTTGACCAGCGGCGCC
Source organism: Stenotrophomonas sp. YJH_SMC_127 (assembly GCF_059372445.1). Lineage (NCBI taxonomy): Bacteria > Pseudomonadati > Pseudomonadota > Gammaproteobacteria > Lysobacterales > Lysobacteraceae > Stenotrophomonas > Stenotrophomonas sp. YJH_SMC_127. The sequence goes on from NZ_JCAFVO010000009.1 coordinate 4,339, forward strand.
GGCAGGAAATGCGGGGCCGGGCTGGCCGCGCTCTCGGCGGCCGAACCCAGGCGCATCTGCATGGCGCGCTTGGGCACGTCGACGATGGCATGCTCGCGGATCAGCGGATCGATCGCATCGATCACCTTGCGGTAGTGGCCTTCCAGATGGTCGTCGGCGATCTTGTCGGCCTTCAGCGCGCGGATCACCGCCACCGGGTCGCTCGGGTCGGCCACCTTCAGGCCCTTGTCCTTCACCACCAGCGGCGCCAGCTGCTGCATCGCCGAGCGGGTTTCCATGAACTCCAGCTGCGCACGCTGCATCAGCAGCTTCGGGTCGATGTCGATGCCGACCTGCTTGAGCTGGTAGGCGTACAGCGGCGCCGGCAGCCGTGCGTCGGTGCGCGCCTTCGGCAGCACGGTCGAGCGCGTCCAGCTGGCGTAGTCCTTCATCTGCCCGGCCAGGGCCTTCATCGCTTCATCGGCGCCGGCGATCTGGTACTTCTTCAGCAGCGACTCGATGCCGCTGATGTAGGTCTCGACGTTGTCCAGCGACTGCTGCACTTCGATCTTCGTCGGCTGCAGCAGGCTGCTGTCCTTCAAGCGCTCTTCGTAGCGCTGGCGGGCCAGCGTGGTGAACGCGGTGCCGCCCGGCTGCAGGCCGGCGTAAGCCTTGAGGCGGTCGATCGCCTTGGCCCGGCGCTCGGCCGGCACCTGGTCGGACAGCAGCAGGTTGAGGCCGCTGAACACCGTCTGCGGCGCGTCACTCCACGGCAACAGGTACTTCTCGTTGAGCTCACTGCCTTCGATGTTCTGGTTGGCGGCGTGGATCATGATCTCCAGGTCCTGGCGGACGTTGGGATCCTGCTCGGTGGCCAGCTTCGCCTTCAGTTCGTCGCGGGCCTTGGCCATCGCGGCGCGGTAGCGCTTGCCGTTGTCCGCGCCGAGGTCGGCCACCTTGTCGTCGTAGCCGGGCACGCCGAAGAAGCCGGTTTCTTCCGGCTGGAACGGGCCCTGCGCATCGAGCAGGATCTGCGCCAGTGCGTTGCTGCGGGCGACCCAGGCCGGGCTGGCCGGTGTGGCGGCCTTGGCGGCGGGTGCCGCCAGCGCCGGCGGTGCGGACAGCAGCGGGGCGGCGGTCAGGGCCAGGGCAACGGCCAACGCGATCGGCTTCATGGTGCACTCCAGGACAGGGTTGCCCGCACCCTACGCGCTCAGCGCGGTGGCGACAATCGGCCGGAGGTCACAACGCTGCGGTCAGCGGGCATTCGCCGCGTTCGCGGCAGGCCTGCAGTTCGCATTCCTGCGCGGCCTCATCGTCATCCAGCGCAGTCAGGTCGAAGGTCTGCTTGTTCTCGCCCAGCACGTACATCACCGGGTAGTCCCACACGTCGTCACTGCGGGTGCCCTTCACGAACAACCGGCCGTGTGCGCGGGGGCCTTCCAGGGCCACGGTCAGGCCGACATCGCGCTGGCCGTTGAGCGCGGTCTGCATGCTGCCCAGCGGCATCGATTCGGTACGCAGCGGCTCGCCGAAGGCTTCCACCAGTTCGATGCTGCAGCCGGCGCGACGCATCGCCTCGCGCATCGGTGGGCTCTCGCGTGCCGCCTCACTCCAGCGCAGCACGCTCCAGGCCACCGTGCCACCGGCCCCGGCCAGCACCAGCAGCACGGCCACGGGCATCGCCCAGCGCCAGTGGCGGGACCACCAGCCGGCGGGCTTCGGGCCGTGGGTGGGAATCGGCGGCGGCAGTGTCATCGGCGGGCTCCTTCCCGTCTGTATTTCAAGGCTTCAGGCAGCGCCCCAGGAAGGCTTCGGCCACACGGTAGCGATGCAGGGCATCGGCGCCGGACAGGCCATGCTTGGCACCCGGGTAGGTCATCAGCTCGAACGGCTGGCCGCGCTTCTGCAGCGCGCTCATCAAGCTGGTCGAATTGGTGAACAGCACGTTGTCGTCCGCCATGCCGTGGATCAGCAGCAACGGCGAGCGCAGCCCATCGATGTGGCTCAGCACGCGCGCTTCACGGTAACCGGCGTCGTTGCGCGCCGGCAGGTCCATGTAGCGCTCGGTGTAATGGCTGTCGTACAGGCCCCAGTCGGTGACCGGGGCGCCGGCCACGCCGCAGGCGTACTGGTTCGACGCCTTGGCCAGCAGCATCAGGGTCATGTAACCGCCGTTGGACCAGCCCTGCACGCCGATGCGCGCCGGGTCCACCCACGGCTGCTGCTTCAGCCAGGTCACGCCGCGCAGCTGGTCGGTCACTTCCACCGTGCCCTGCTTCCCGTACAGCGCACCACCGAAGTCGCGGCCGCGGCGCGGGGTGCCGCGGTTGTCCAGCGAGAACACTACGTAGCCCTGCTGGGCCAGGTACTGGTTGAACAGATGGTCGCCACGGCCGGGCCAGCTGTCGGTGACGGTCTGGCTGGCCGGGCCGCCATAGACATACACCGCCACCGGGTAGCGCCTGGACGGATCGAAGCCGGCCGGCTTGATCAGGCTGTAGTGCAGTGGCGTCTTGCCGTCGGCGGCGGTGAGCGTGCCGAACTCGACCGGGCGCTGCGCGTCGCGGTAGCGCGCATACGGGTGCTTGGGATCGGCCAGGTTGTTTTCCACCAGTGTGGCGATCTTCTCGCCGTTGGCGCGGAACAGCTCGATCTGCGGCGGCGTGGTGCTGTTGGACCAACTGTCCACATAGACGCTGGCGTTGCGGGCGAAGCTGGCGCTGTGCATGCCCGGCGCCTTCGACAGGCGCTGCGGCTCGCCGCCCTGCAGCGATACCGCGTAGATCTGGCTTTCGCGCGGGCTTTCGATGCCGGCGCGGAAGTAGGCCTTGCCGGCCGTCTCATCCACCGCCAGCAGCTCGTCCACCGGCCAGTTGCCGTGGGTCAGCGCGGTGGCCTTGCCGTTGCTGTCGATGCGGTACAGGTGCTGGAAGCCGGTGCGCTCGGACGACCACAGCACGCTGCCGTCTTCAAGGAAGCGCAGGCTGTTGTGCAGCGGTACCCAGGTCGGGCTGGTCTCGTGGGCGAGTACGCGCTGGCGGTTGGAGTCGAGTGCCACTTCCACCAGGTCCAGCTGCTTCTGGTCGCGTGACTGGCGCTGGAAGCTCAGGTGCTGCGCATCGCGCCAATCGACGCGGGCCAGGTAGATGTCCTGTTCCTTGCCCAGGTCGACCCAGCGCGGCTGCGCCTCGGCGGCCGGTGCGATCACGCCCAGCTGCACGCGCACGTTGGCGTCACCGGCGGCCGGGTAACGCTGTTCGATCACATCGGTGCGGTCGGCGTAGACCTCGTAGCGCTTCTGCACCGGCACCGGTGCCTCGTCGATGCGCGCGAACGCGATGGCCGAATCGTCCGGTGCCCACCAGTAACCGGTGTGGCGGTCCATCTCTTCATCGGCGACGAACTCGGCCACGCCGTTGCCGATGGTGGTGCTGCCGTCGCGGGTCAGCTGCAGCTGCTTTCCACTGGCCAGGTCGATCACCCACAGGTTGCGGCCGCGGATGAAGCTGACGAAGCCGCCCTTGGGCGACAGCTTGGCGTCGGTGGCGAAGCCCTCACCGTGGGTCAGCTGGCGCACGGCCGCCGCCCCCTGCTGCTTGAGGTCGTACAGGTACAGCTCGCCGCCCAACGGGAACAGCAGGCGCTGTGCGTCCGGCGACCACTGGTAATCGACGATGCCGGTCATCGCGGCGATGCGCTGGCGCTCGCGGCGCGCCTTTTCCTCATCGCTGAGGGTCTCGGTGCCGGGCAGCACCACCTTGGAATCAACCAGCAGGCGGGTCTGGCCGCTGCCGATGTCGTAGGTCCACAGGTCCAGCTGATTGCGATCGCTGTCCTTGCCGCGCAGGAAACTGACCTGCGAACCGTCCGGCGCCACCTTGGGCTTCATCAGGGTCGGGCCGGACAGCGGCAGCGGGCCGGTGATGGCCTCCAGGGTCAGCTTCTCGGCGTGGGCGGCGGTACTGGTGGCGAGCATGAGGGCAAGCGAAGCGAACAGGTGGCGCATGGAGGATCCCGGCAAACGGCAGGTCCGCCCTGCGGCGGGCGCGGGGCGGTCGTTCCCCCATCCTAACCAAGCCCGTGCAGGAAGGCAGCATGACCTTCTGCCCATGCTGCGGTGCTGGGGTCAGGGCCCTTTGCGTTGCAAAGGGATCCGACCCCGCGGCGGGTCAGCGCTGGCCGAACAGGTGCTTGCGCTCTTCGTCGCTGAGCGGCTTGCCGGCGTTCGGGTTCACCTGCTGGCGCAGCGCATAGGCGCGCTGGGTGGCCGGGCGCGCGGCGATGGCCTCGTGCCAGCGCTTGAGGTTCGGGAACGCGGCGAAGTCCACCGGCAGCTTGTCGTAGGCGCCGATCCACGGGTAGCTGGCCATGTCGGCGATGGTGTACTCGTCGCCGGCCAGGAAGGCGTGCTGGGCCAGGCGCTTGTCCATCACCCCGTGCAGGCGGCGCACCTCGTTGTCGTAGCGCTCGATCGCGTAGGGAATCTTTTCTGGTGCGTACACGTTGAAGTGGCCCATCTGGCCACTCATCGGGCCCAGGCCGGCCATCTGCCAGAACAGCCATTCCAGGGTGGCCACGCGGCCGCGCGGGTCGCTGGGCAGGAAGCGGCCGGTCTTCTCGGCCAGGTACAGCAGGATCGCACCGGACTCGAACACGCTCTGCGGGGCACCGCCATCGGCCGGGGCGTGGTCGACGATGGCCGGCATCTTGTTGTTGGGCGAGATGGCCAGGAACTCTGGCTTGAACTGGTCACCCGAGCCGATGTTGACCGGGTGGATGCGGTACTCCAGGCCGGCTTCCTCCAACAGCAGGGTCACTTTGTGGCCGTTCGGGGTGGGCCAGTAATACAGGTCGATCATGGCGTCGGCTCGGGGTGCGGAAAGGAACCTGAAGTCTAGTGCGTGAGTTGGGTTGGCACCGTCATGGCGGGCCGGTAACCTCGCCTCTCCCCCGAAACGCAGCATCCCCCGCATGAGTGCAAACCGCCCGCCGCTCTCCCCGTTGTCCACGCTGATCTTCGCCTCGCGCTGGCTGCAGCTGCCGCTGTACCTGGGCCTGATCGTGGCGCAGTGCGTCTACGTGTTCCTGTTCGGCAAGGAACTGTGGCACCTGATCTCGCATTCCGCCTCGATGGGCGAGCAGCAGATCATGCTGATCGTGCTGGGCCTGATCGACGTGGTGATGATCTCCAACCTGCTGGTCATGGTGATCGTCGGCGGCTACGAGACCTTCGTCTCGCGCCTGCGCCTGGAAGGCCACCCGGACCAGCCGGAATGGCTGAGCCACGTCAATGCCAGCGTGCTGAAGGTGAAGCTGGCGATGGCGATCATCGGCATCTCCTCGATCCACCTGCTGAAGACCTTCATCGCCAGCGGTGCGCTGGGCGGTATCCCGCTGTGCACGCCGGAGCAGATGAGCGTGGCCGCCGCCAACATCGGTGTCGCCCGCTGCTCGATGCTGACCCAGGAAGGCGTGCTGTGGCAGACCATCATCCACTGCGTGTTCATCCTGTCGGCGATCGGCATCGCCTGGACCGACAAGCTGATGTCCAACGGCCACAGCAAGTCGCACGACAAGGCACACGACCACTGAGGTCGCCGCCGGCCACGACATGATCGCCGCGGCCCCACCCGGCCACCACCCCTTGTGCGGGGCGGTGGCCGGGATGCTAGATTGCATCCTCGCCGTTGCCGGCGGTGGCGTCGGGAAACGCCACCCTGCCGCGCCTGGACCACGGGTCCCGGCCATGCATATCAATGATTTACGTCACGTCGTCTTCTAAAGGGGAGCAGGATGTCGCACGTCTCAACGATCACCGCCGCGCGCCGGTGGCTGCCGGTTGCCTTGGCACTGGCGCTGGCCGCCTGCTCGGGCAAGGAAGAATCCGCAGCACCGGCTCCGGCCGCCGCCCCCACCGCCGCTGCACCGGCCGCACCGGTGGTCGCCGCCAAGGTGCAGTCGATGGGCACCGAGCAGCTGCGTGAGTCGGCCAGCCAGGCCCTGCGCGAGAACCGCATGTACGCGCCGGCCGGCGACAACGCCATCGAGTACTACCTCGCCCTGCGCGACAAGACCCCGGACGACGCCTCGGTGAAGAGCGCGCTGACCGACCTGCTGCCGTACACCCTGATCGCCGCCGAGCAGCACCTGGGGCGCGAGGACTACACCGAAGCGCAGCGGCTGGTGGCGCTGATCGAGAAGGTGGATGCATCCGCGCCGGCCCTGCCGCGCCTGAAGGACGGCCTGGCCAAGGGCGTGCAGAACGCGGCCAAGCGCACCGAGGCCGAAGCCGAGAAGGCCAAGAAGGACGCCGAGGACCGCAGCAAGCAGCAGACCGAACAGCAGCGCCTGGCCGAGCAGCGTGCCAAGGAAGCCGACGCGGCCAAGCAGATCGCTGCGCAGCAGGATGCCGCCCGCCGCGACAACGAGCGCCAGGAAGCCGAGCGCCAGGCCGCCGCGCGCCGCGAAGCCGAGCTGAAGCAGCAGCAGGCCGCCGCCCAGCAGGCCAGTGCCGCACGCCAGGCCGCGGCTCCAGCGGCCGCTGCGGCGCCGAACCTGCGCCCGGTCAGCACCCCGGCGCCGCGCTATCCGTCCGAGGCACTGCGTGCAGGCACCTCCGGCGAAGTGCTGGTGGAAATCACCGTCGGCACCGACGGCTCAGTGACCAACGCCCGCGTATTGCGCGCAACACCGTCGCGCGTCTTCGATCGCGAAGCCATGAACGCGGTCAAGCGCTGGCGCTTCGAGCCGGTCAGCGCACCGGTCACCACCCGCCGTACCCTGGTATTCGCCCCGGGCGGCACCTGACCGCAAAAAGGGGACGGAGGGGATTAAGTCGTTTCCGCCCCCGCAATGAGGACACGGCCCGGCATGTCCGGGCCGTGTTCGTTTCAGGAGAGGCTGTCGATCAGGCGTTGCAGTGCCGGATCGCGCGCGGCCAGCACCTGGAACAGGCCCAGCGCATGCAGGCCCGGCAGCAGCCCACGCAGATCTGCTTCGGCGGTGACGCGGGTGGCGTCATCGCTGGCGGGGTCCTGCCAGTCACGGACGCTGGCGAGGAAGGCGCCGACGCTGCCCTTGCGCACGGTGAGGCCGTTTACCTGCACCTCGTTCTGATGGTCGGGAAGAATGTCCTGCGGCTGCATGGTGATGCTCCTGTGGGATCGGGAGCCCAGTGTGACGCCCAGTCATCGGCAGTTCTGCCGTATAACTGCCATTGGATATGGCAGATCAGACATCACCTGTGCTGATTGACCCCGCTTTGGCGAACGCTGAAGGCGGTCCTCTCGTCATGGCCTCCCAGCTGCGGGTGCCGGGACGGCGCCGCACCGCGCGCCACCAGCACGTGCGCGGCCAGTTGCTGGGTGCCCACCACGGCCTGCTGCGGATCGAGGCCGGCGACCTGCACTGGCTGCTGCCGGCGGGGCATGTTGCCTGGATACCGCCCTTGCTGCCCCACGCCCTGATAGGGGCAGACGCATTCGATGGCTGGAGCCTGTACGTCCGCGCCGATACCGGCCTGGATCTGCCCCCGCTGCCCCGTATTTTCCAACCCGATGCGCTGTTGCAGGCGGCGGTGACGCGCGCACTGCGCTGGCCCCATCAGGCACTGGACGCTGCGCAGGCACGCCTGGCCGGCGTCATCGCCGATGAGATCCGTGCCAGCACTCCCTTGCCATTTGCCCTGCCACAGCCGCGGGATCGCCGGTTGCGGCGGATCGCGGCGGCGCTGGCGCGTTCGCCGGACGACCTGCGCAGCGTCGAAGCGTGGGCAGCCGCCAGCGGACTGTCCAGCCGCAGCCTCGCCCGCCGTTGGCAGGCCGCCACAGGCATGACCCTGGGCCAGTGGCGGCAGCGCCTGCGCGTGCTGCTGTCACTGCCACGCCTGCTGGCAGGCGAACCGGTGATCAGCGTCGCCCTGTCGATGGGCTACGACACGCCCAGTTCCTTCATCAACGTGTTCAAGCGCGAGATGGGGGTAACGCCCGCGCGGTACGCAAAAGGGGACGGAGGGGATTAAGTCGCTTCTGACTCCTCCGATACGCCTGCGCGGCATTACCTGATGCCCTACGCCACGGTGCCGATGCCAGGCTGAGGCCCCCTTCGACCTGGGAATCCCATGCCCCGACAAGCGCGCCTGATGCTGGCCGGCCAGGCCTATCACGTGATCCAGCGCGGTGTGAACAAGGGTGCGATCTTTGTCGACGACATCGACCGGCAACTGTTCCTGCATCTGCTGCACAGCGCTTTCCTCAAGCACCGCGTCGCACTGCATGCCTACGTACTGATGGGCAACCACATCCACCTGCTGGCCACGCCATCCACGCAGCGTGGGCTGGCCGATGCAATGCGCATGCAGGGCAACAACTATGTGCAGGCTTTCAACCAGCGGCACGGCCGCACCGGTCCCCTGTGGCAGGGCCGCTTCCATTCCTCGATGATCGACAGCGACGCTTACCTGCTCAGCGTATACCGCTACATCGAACGCAATCCCGTTCGTGCCGGCATTGCGGTCAGTGCTGAAGATCATCCGTGGTCCAGCGTGCACGGCAACCTTCAACGACGCGATGACCCCATGCTGACCCCGCATCCCGCATTCAGAGCGTTGGCCGCGACCGCTCGCAACAGGACGGCGGTGTATGCGCGATTCCTGCGCGATGTGAATGCGTCCGCCGATCTGCCCGCAATCCGCAGTCATAGCGCCAAACAGCGTCCGTTGGGGGATGCTGCGTTCCTGCGGATGGTAGAGAAGACGCTCGGGCGCCCGGTGGCGATGCGAAGACAAGGCCGCCCGCGCAAGGAGGGGACGGGAGGGGCAGAAACGACTTAATCCCCTCCGTCCCCTTTTTGGGGTCAGCCGGAGATGGCCAGGCGCTCGTTGTGGTAGCGGCGCACGGCGGCGAACCACAGCACGGCGGCCAGGCCGAGGCTGGCACCGAGGTAGATCGCCCAGACCGTCGGGGTGATGGTCTCGTGGCGGATCACCTTCAGCAGCATCTGGTTCTGCGACAGGAACGGCACGGCGTACTGCCACATCTCGCTCTTCAGCGGATAGGCCACCAGTGCGTAGCCGGGCAGCATCGGCAGCAGCATCAGCCAGGTCATGTGGCTCTGTGCTTCCTTCATGCTCTTGGCCGCGGCCGACAGGAAGGTCAGCAGCGAGGTACCGATCAGCAGCATCGGCAGCATCACCAGCAACATCTGCAGCATCGAGCCGACGTTCATGTTGAACTGGCGGCCGATGTTGCCGGGTGCGATCTGCGCGCTCACCTTGAACGCGACCAGGGTCAGCAGCAGCGACACGAAACCGACCACGCAGGCGGCGGCGATCTTGCCGCTGACGATCGCGCTGCGCGAGCCCGGCGTGGCCAGCAGGGGTTCCAGCGACTGCCGCTCGCGCTCGCCGGCGGTGGCGTCCATCACCAGGTAGGCACCCCCGATGAACGAGGTCAGCGTCAGCAGTACCGGCAGCAGCATCGACAGGATCATGCCGCGCTTGGCCTCGGCACTGGCCAGGTCCTGGCGCGCCACGTCCAGCGGGCGTGCCACCTGTGCATCGATGCCGCGTGCCATCAGGCGCAAGGCACCGACCTGGCCGTTGTAGGTGGCCAGCGCCGCCTCCAGGCGTGCACTGGGTACCTCGGCCGCGCGACGCGTGCTGTCCTTGATCACCTCCACCAGCGCCGGCTTGCCCTCGGCCCAGTCCTTGCCGAAGTCCCCGCTGATGCGCAGCGCCACATCGATATCCTGGCTGCGGATGGCCTCGGCCAGGTCCTTCGGCGCCGGTGCGGCATTGAGGCCCTGTGCGGCGAGGAAGCGCACCAGGTTCGGCGCGTTCTCCGCGCCGATCGTCGGGATCTGCAACGGCTCCTCGATCTGGGTGCGCACCCGGCTCTCGGCCAGCTTGCCCATGCCCAGCAGCAGCACCGGGTACAGCAGCGGCCCGAACAGCAGGGTCAGCAGCAGCGTGCGGCGGTCACGCGACAGGTCGCGCAGTTCCTTGCGCATCACCGTCATCAGGGTCGACATCATGCTCATGCGTGCAGGCCCTCTTCGCTGCCGATCAGTTTCACGAACGCGTCCTCAAGGTTGGCTTCACCGGCCTGCGCACGCAGATCATCGGCGCTGCCGGCGGCCATCACCGTGCCCTTGGCGATGATCACGATGTGGTCACACAACGCGCCCACCTCCTGCATGATGTGGCTGGACAGGATCACGCAGCGACCCTCTTCGCGCAGGCCCAGCAGGAAGCGGCGCAGCGCGCGCGTGGTCATCACGTCCAGGCCGTTGGTCGGTTCGTCGAGGATGACGTTGCGCGGATCGTGCACCAGCGCGCGGGCAATCGCGGTCTTGGTGCGCTGGCCCTGCGAGAAGCCATCGGTCTGCCGGTCGAGGATGTCGCCCATGTCCAGCGCGTGCGACAGCACCTCGATGCGTTCGCGGATGCGCTCGGCCGACAGGCCATGCAGCTCGCCGAAGTAGGCGATGTTCTCGCGCGCGGTCAGACGCTTGTAGACGCCGCGCGCATCGGGCAGTACGCCCAGGTGGCGACGTACCTCCACCGGATTGCCGGCGGCATCGATGCCATCGACGCTGATGCTGCCCTGGTCAGGGGTCATCAGCGTGTAGAGCATGCGCATGGTGGTGGTCTTGCCGGCACCGTTGGGGCCGAGCAGGCCGGTGATCTGCCCATCGCCGGCGCGGAAGCCGACGTTGGCGACCGCCTGGATGCGGCCCGTGCGGGTATCGAAGGCCTTGTGCAGGTTGTCGGCGACGATCATGGTTCCCATCCGTTGAACGAGGTGAACGCCGGCACGTAGCTCAGCGTGTCCAGGCAGCCGGCATCCAGCGCCTTGGCATCGGTCTTGTCGATGAACTGGCCGAGCAGCCGCGGCATGCAGCCGGCGGTCAACGTGCCATGGCCCTGGCCACGGGCGACCAGCGCACGGCCATTGGGCAGGCCCTTGAGCACCTGTGCGGCGTAGCGCGGGGGGGTCACCGGGTCCAGCTCACCGGACAGCAGCAGTGCCGGCACGTCGCTGCGCAGCGGCACGGCATCGGTTGCCGGCGCCGGACGGTGCGGCCACACCGGGCAGGCGGCGAAGAAGGCGCTGGCCACTTCGTTGCCGAACAGCCGCTCGGGGTCCTCGGCCGGCGCGTGGTAGCGCGGCGCATCCTCGCTGCAGATCACCGACCACTGCATGCCGCGGTTGATCTGGAAATCCATGCTGCGGTTCGCGCCGCGCGCCAGCGATGCCAACGGGGCATAGCGCCCGTGTGCGGCTTCATCCAGCACCAGTGGCAGCAGCGAGGAATACTGCGGCACGTAGGAGAAGGCGAAGGCCAGGCCGACCACGCTGTCCGGCGTCAGGACATCCTGCCGCGGTGCGTTGGTACCCGGGTCGCGATACTCGACCGAGACCGGTGCACGGCGCAGGGTGTCGACCACGCTGCGCAGCTGCGCGCGGGTATCGGTCGGGAAACGCTTGCTGCACGCGGCATCCTTGCGGCACTGCGCCGACTGCAGGGCGATCGCATCCTCGAAGGTGGTCGCGAAGTCGCCACCGACCACCAGCTCGTTCGGTACCACGCCATCGATGACGATGCTGCGGGTGTGCTGCGGATAGGCCCCGGCATAGCGCTGGGCCACGCGGGTACCGTAGGAGCCGCCAACCAGGTTCAGCTGGTCCACACCGAGCGCCGCACGCACCGCATCCAGATCGGCGATCGCCTCGGTGGTGGTGTAGAAGCGCGCATCGGCACGCCCCTGCAGCGATGCGGCGCAGCGCTGGGCGTAGTCGCGCAGCGATGCCTCGGAAGGCGCGGCATCCTCGTCCATCTGCAGCGGCTTGCCATCTGCGCCCAGACAGCTGAGCGGGTTGGAGCCGCCGGTGCCGCGCTGGTCGATCAGGAACACGTCGCGCTGCTTGCGCACCTGGCGCAGTGCGGTATCGACGATGACCGCCACCTCGCTGGCCGCCTGGCCGGGGCCGCCGGCCAGGAAGAACACCGGGTCGGGCTGGCTGGCGCCGCTGCTGCCCGATTCCAGCCAGGCGATGCGCAGGCCGATCCGGCGGCCATCGGGCTGGGCCCGGTTCTCCGGCACCTGCAGGGTGGCGCACTGCGCCTCCACGTTGGCGCTGGCGCCTTCGGTGGACAACGTGCAGGGCTGGAAGTCGATCGTGCCGAAGCGGCGGCTGGGTGCATCGCTGGCGCTTCCGGCGGCGGCCGGCGGTTGGCTGCACCCGGCAAGCATCAGGCTGGCCAGCATCCCGGCCAGCGCGAGGTGGTGTCTTTGCATCGTGCTCGTTTCCCCTGGAGGACGTTCCTGTCGACCACGACGGGCTGCCGCGGAAGATGTGACCCAACTTACACGGGCAGCGCGCCGACGGCGATGGGCAATGACGAATCCGCCGCCGACGGCGCGCAGACCTGGCAGTCCCGCGCTCGGCCTTGGCCCGTGCAGGGCGGCATCGGCGGCGGCCAGCAGCACCCCAAGGGCCAGTGTTCCGGCCCGACGGCGATGCGGGGTCTGAAAACGGCGAGCACGGCGACCGGCGCATGCGCACAATCCGCGGAAAACCCAAGGAGACGCCCATGCACGCGTGGTACCTCGGCGGCATCGACCACCGCCCTTTCCTGCACCTGTTCGAGATGAGCGACAGCGCGCTCGCCGTGCTCGGCATCCAGCGTCGCTGGGCCGGCGCCAACGGCGGACATCCCTGCCGGATCAGCCTGAGCGATCCCGCGCCTGGCAGCGAGCTGCTCCTGCTGTCCCACGTCCACCTGCCGCTGCATTCGCCGTACCGCGCCGCCGGCCCGATCTTCGTGCAGCGCGGCGTGACCCGTTGCGTCCTGCCGCCGGGCGAGGTGCCCCCGTATGTGCAGCGCCGGATGATCTCGATGCGTGCCTATGACCACGCCGCGCTGATGTGCGGTGCCCAGGTCTGCGCGGGCACCGAGGTGGCCGACCACCTGGATGCTCTGTTTGCCGACCCGTCGGTGGCGTTCGTGCAGCTGCACAACGCGGCGCATGGCTGTTTCTCGTGCCAGGCAGATCGCGTGGCTACCGGGACTGCGTCGCGTGATCTCCATGACGTGATCGATGCCACGCCGGTCACGTGACGTCCAGCGCATCCGTTCAGCCCTGCGTGAAGCCTGCGGGAAGGGCTTCACATGCGCAGTCACGGATCGGCACTGCGATGGTTCCGTCGCCTGCAGTGCGACTCGATACTCGCCGTGGTGCCGCCGAAAGTCCGCCGCGCAGCGCAGCTCCTGCGGTCACCGTTCCCTTTCGACGACCACAAGGATGCGCCATGTCATTCCGATCCACACCGCTGTTGCTGGCCACCTCGTTCGCCGCTGCGGGCCTGTGCCTGGCCGGCAGCGCGTTCGCCCACGGCACGATGACCACGCCGGTCAGCCGCGTCTATGCCTGCTTCCAGGGCAATCCCGAGAACCCGACCAACCCGGCCTGTGCCGCGGCCAAGGCCATCGGCGGTTCACAGGCGTTCTACGACTGGAACGGCATCAACCAGGCCAACGCCAACGGCAACCATCAGGCCGTGGTGCCCGACGGGAAGCTGTGCAGCGGCAACAACCCGACCTTCCGCGGCCTGGACGTGAACCGCAGTGACTGGCAGACCACGCCGATCCAGGCCGATGCCAATGGCAAGTTCACTTTCGTGTTCAAGGCGACCGCACCACACGCCACGCGCGACTGGCGCTTCTTCGTCACCCGCGAAGGCTGGCAGCCGGGAAGCCCGCTGCGCTGGGCCGACCTGCAGGAGTTCTGCACGCTGGGCAATACGCCGCTGTCGGCCGACGGCACCTACAAGCTTCAGTGCACGTTGCCGCAGCGCACCGGCCAGCATGTGATCTACAACACCTGGCAGCGCTCGGATTCGACCGAGGCGTTCTATACCTGCATGGACGTGCGCTTCCAGGGCGGCGGAGGGACCGCACCGGCACCGCAATGGCAGGACGCCGGCCCGGTCACCGCACGCAGTGAGCTGCCGGTTGGCACGACGCTGGCGCTGCGCGTGTTCAACGCCAACGGCAATGACGTCGAACGTGTGGAGGCCACCCTGGCCAGCGGCCAGACCGCACCCGCGCAGTGGCCGTTGGTGCTCGCCCGCAAGGTCAATGCCAGTGCCCAGCACGCGCGCGTGGGCGTGCTTGCCAATGGCGTGATCACGCCGACCGCCTCGGCCACCGACAACCGCGTGTACCTGAAGGACGGCAACCGCTTCCAGCTCGATACCCAGGTTCCCGACCCGGGTACACCGTCACCGGGCGGTGATTTCGACCACGTGTACCCGGCGGGCATCGGCAGCTATGTGCCGGGCCAGGCCGTGGTGAAGGGCAGCGACGGCAAGCTGTACGCCTGCCGCCCGTTCCCGGAAGGTGCATGGTGCAACGTCAACGCCGAGGCGTACCGGCCGGGTGTGGGTGCGGCCTGGCGCGATGCGTGGATTGCATACTGAGACCGGGTACAGGGAACGGTGGCAGAGCGCCGTTCCCTGCATAGCGTGAGACGCGCCAGCGCGTGAGTGTGAAGCCGTTCCCATATGCAACCACGCGATGCTTTTTTCAACGTAATCCGATGGATGCGGGCGGGCGGGATGTCGAGACTTCGCGGGGTTTCACCACCCACAGGAGATCTCCATGCATCTGTCACACCGGACCGTCATCGCGCTGTCTGTGATCGCAGGCATTGCCACCTCTGGCAGCGCGTTCGCCCACGGCACCCTGTCCAAACCCGCCAGCCGTGTCTATGCCTGTTACCAGGGCAATCCCGAAAATCCGACCAACCCCGCCTGCGCTGCCGCCAAGGCCATCGGTGGTGCGCAACCGTTCTATGACTGGGCCGGGATCAACCAGGCCGAGGCCCATGGCAACCACCAGGCCGTCGTGCCCGATGGCGAGTTGTGCAGCGGCGGCAACAGCAAGTACCGCGGCCTGGATCTGAACCGCAGTGACTGGCAGACCTCGCCGATCCGAGCCGACGCCCGTGGCCGCTACACGTTCGAGTTCAAGGCGCCGGCCCCGCATGCCACCCGCGAGTGGAAGTTCTATGTCACCCGCGATGGCTGGCAACCAGGCAGCCCGCTGCGCTGGGCCGACCTGCAGGAATTCTGCACGCTGGGCAACGTGCCGGTCTCCGGTGACGTCTACAAGCTGGACTGCCCGCTACCCAAGCGCAGCGGCCAGCACATCATCTACAACACCTGGCAGCGCTCGGATTCGGGCGAGGCGTTCTATACCTGCGCAGACGTGCGCTTCGAGGGGGGCGGTGGTGTGACCCCGCCGCCGCAGTGGCAGGACGCGGGTCCGGTCACTGCCCGTGGTGCGCTGGACGTGGGCACCATCCTGACCCTGCGGGTCTTCAACGCCCAGGGCAACGATCTGGAAAGCCCGCAGATCACCCTTGCCGCCGGCCAGACCGCTGCGAACCAGTGGCCGCTCGCACTGGCCCACAAGGTCAATGGCACTGCGCAGCAGGCGCGCGTGGGGGTGATGAAGAACGGCGTGATCACGCCCGTCGCCTCGGCTACCGGGAACCGCGTCTATCTGAAGCCAGGCCACCTGTTCCAGCTCGATACCCGCGTGCCGGATCCGGTCGATCCGATCGATCCGCCGCCGGCTGACGACTACGACTTCGTATACCCCGCGGGTATCGGCAGCTACACGCCGGGCCAGACCGTGGTGAAGGGCACCGACGGCAAGCTGTATGCCTGCCGCCCGTTCCCGGAAGGCGCCTGGTGCAACATCAATGCAGAGGCCTACCGCCCGGGTACCGGCTCTGCCTGGCGTGATGCCTGGATCGAGTACTGAAGGCAGGGCACCGGGGGCGGCGTGGGGTCGCCTCCGGTTTCCAGGGTTGCCGGCCAGCGGCCGGCACTACCGGGGTTCGTGCGGTTGCCGGCCAGCGGCCGGTACTACCGGGGTTCGTGTGGTTGCCGGCCAGCGGCCGGCACTACCGGGGTTCGTGCGGTTGCCGGCCAGCGGCCGGCACTACCGGGGTTCGTGGGGTTGCCGGCCAGCGGCCGGCACCAGCCGGACCTATTTGCT
Organism: Stenotrophomonas sp. YJH_SMC_127; assembly: GCF_059372445.1. Classification (NCBI taxonomy): domain Bacteria; kingdom Pseudomonadati; phylum Pseudomonadota; class Gammaproteobacteria; order Lysobacterales; family Lysobacteraceae; genus Stenotrophomonas; species Stenotrophomonas sp. YJH_SMC_127. The sequence goes on from NZ_JCAFVO010000009.1 coordinate 20,395, forward strand.
GCTGACGTACTTCTCGCGGCGGATCTGCGGGTTGCCCAGGCCGGCGGCCTTCAGCAGCTCGGCGCAGGCATCGACCATGTCCGGGTTGCCGCACAGGTAGGCGATGTCCGTGGCCGGGTCCGGCGTGAAACCGGCCAGCGCCTGCTGCACGTAACCGTGCTGCACGTCCGGATGCGGATCGGCGGGCAGTTCGCGCGACAGGCACGGAACATAGCGGAAGTTCGGGTGTTTTTCGGCGAAGCTGTAGAAGTCCTCGCTGTACAGCAGCTCGCCCGGGCTGCGCGCGCCCTGCAGCAGCACGATCTGCGCACCACGTTCGGCCATGGCCTTTTCCAGCAGCGGCAGCATCGAGCGGTACGGGGTAACGCCGGTACCGGTGGCGATCAGCAGGTAGCGGGCATTGTGGTCACCGGGATTCAGGCAGAAGCGGCCGTAGGGGCCGGACGCACTGATCTGGCCGCCGTGCTCCAGCGCCTCGAACAGCGCGGTGGCGGCGCCACCGGGCACGAAGCTGACCGCGATATCCACCGCCTCGCCCGGGCCCAGTGCGTGGTCGTGAATGGTCGCCAGCGAGTAGCTGCGCTTGGTTTCGGTGCCATCGGCGTAGCTGAAATGGACCTGGATGAACTGGCCGGGCTGGAAATCCAGCGGCTGCCCATCGTCACGCACGAACTGGTAGTGGCCGACGGTCGGGGCCAGCATGCGGCGGCCGACCAGCTTGAGGGGGAATTGAACAGGCACGACTTTTCGGGACAGTGTGTAGCCGGGGCAAGCCCTCGGGGTCTTCTATAATAGCCCCTCCCCGCCCCTCTCCAGCGCCAGCCCATGGGCGCGAAGGCTTCGAGCTTGGCATCCCAGAACGATACGGCGCCCGCCCTGCGCGTGCGCGACCTGCGCAAGACCTACGACAACGGCACCCAGGCCCTGAAGGGGGTTTCCCTGGAAGTGGCCCCGGGCGACTTCTTCGCCCTGCTGGGCCCCAACGGTGCCGGCAAGTCGACCCTGATCGGCATCATCAGCTCCCTGGTCAACCTCAGCGAGGGCCAGGTGGAGGTGTTCGGCAGCGACCTGGTGCGCAACCGCAGCGCCACCATGCGCCTGATCGGGCTGGTGCCGCAGGAAATCAACTTCAACCTGTTCGAAAAGCCCTTCGACATCCTGGTGAACTACGCCGGCTTCTACGGCGTGCCGCGCGAGGAAGCGGAGCAGCGCGCCGAAGAGGAACTGAAGCGGGCCCACCTGTGGGAAAAGGCGCAGGTGATGAGCCGCACGCTGTCCGGCGGCATGAAGCGCCGGCTGATGATCGCCCGCGCAATGATGACCCGCCCACGCCTGCTGATCCTGGATGAGCCGACCGCCGGCGTGGACATCGAGATCCGCCGCGACATGTGGCGCGTGCTGAAGGAGATCAACGCTGCCGGCACCACGATCATCCTCACCACGCACTATCTGGAAGAAGCCGAGTACCTGTGCCGCCACCTGGCGATCATCAACCATGGCCAGATCGTCGAGCAGGGGCCGATGCGCACCCTGCTGGCCAAGCTGGACGTGGAGGGCTTCCTGCTGGACATCGACGGTGACCTGCCGGCGCAGCTGCCGGTGATCGAGGGCGCGACCCTGACCGCGCCGGACCCGCACACGCTGGACATCGACATGCCGCGCGCAATGGACCTCAACCGCGTGTTCGCCACGCTCAACGAGGCCGGTATCCGCGTGCGTTCGATGCGTACCAAGAGCAACCGCCTGGAGGAGCTGTTCGTGCGCCTCACCGGCAACCTGGAGAAGCCTGCATGAGCACCACCGAGCTGACCGACGGCCAGCGCAACCGCATCGCACTGATGACCATCGTGCGCCGCGAAGTCGCCCGCATCATGCGCATCTGGGGCCAGACCCTGGTGCCGCCGGCGATCACCATGACCCTGTACTTCCTGATCTTCGGCAACCTGATCGGATCGCGCGTGGGTGACATGGGCGGCTACACGTACATGCAGTTCATCGTGCCGGGCCTGGTGATGATGAGCGTGATCCAGAACAGCTACGGCAACATCAGTTCCTCGTTCTTCGGTGCCAAGTTCGGCCGCCACGTGGAAGAGCTGCTGGTCAGCCCGATGCCGAACTGGGTGATCCTGTGGGGCTACGTGGCCGGCGCCGTGCTGCGCGGCCTGATGGTGGGCGTGATCGTGCTGATCATCGCGATGTTCTTCACCCCGGTGCGCATTCCGCACCCGCTGGTGATGCTGACCACGGTGATCCTGGGCGCGACGATCTTCTCGCTGGCCGGTTTCATCAATGCGGTGTATGCGAAGAAGTTCGACGACGTGGCGATCGTGCCGACCTTCATCCTGACCCCGCTGACCTACCTGGGTGGCGTGTTCTATTCGGTGAAGCTGCTGCCGGGCTGGGCCGAAGCGGCCACGCACGCGAACCCGATCTTCTACATGGTCAATGCGTTCCGCTATGGCCTGCTGGGCAGCAGCGATGTGCCGCTGCCGGTGGCCTATGGGTTGATGATCGGCTTCGTGGTGGCGCTGACGGCGCTGGCGCTGTGGCTGCTGCGCCGTGGCGTGGGCATGCGCAGCTAAGGGTGGCCTGCAGGGCCTGCGGCCCTGCACCCGCCGAATCAACGTCAACTTCAACGGCAACGGCAACGGCAAAAGCTGACTATCCGGGGATGGCGGGGTGGGTCCGATTGCGGGGGACGCCGTAAACCCATCCCTGGGGGCTTGGCCGCGGCATCCATGCCGCAGACACCCCCGCAATCGGACCCACCCCGCCTTCGACAAATTCCGGCGATCTGCCGGGATGTCGTTCTGCGCTGCTGCTGGTAGGTGTCGACCTTGGTCGACACGATGGATCGACGCCATGCGTGGATGGAGCTTTCACGGCAAAGCCGATGTTCCGCTTTTCTCGTTCGGGATTGCAGCTAGGCTGTGGCGATGAAGATCACTTCCATTGCGCTGGACAAAGCCGTGTCGGACGGCCCCATCGATGCCTTCAGCCATGCGTTGCTGGGCGATTCACCCACGCTGGATGAGGTGCTGGAATACCTGGCCTCGCGGCACGCGGCTGATCCCCGGTATCGCTACCTGTGCACGCTCGATGATGCCGGCCAGTGCCGCTACACCAGCATGCACGCGTCAGACGACGCGCGTATCGCGCTCTACGAGGACGAAGACCCGGCAACCCCCGACGATGCGTTGGCGGCACGCGGGCGGTTGCTGGCGCATGTGGTCGCGCAGCTTGAGCATTCGACGCATCGGCTGGAATGGAGCACGCTGGCGGGCACGCTGATGTGCAATGACGCAGACATCGAGGCATTGGTCGCGGCCAATGCCGCACCGGATCTCATCGTCGACGAGGTGGTCTGCGTGCAACAGGTGCCCGTGGATCGTGACGACCTGTTGATCGCCGCCCTGCCCAACGGCTACTTCAGCGCGGACTGGAACATCTTCCAGAACCACGCCCTGATCCGGCACCTGCAAGAGCATTACGACTACCGCCTGTTCGGGCTTGGCGCATCGTGGCTGGGCTTCCAGCGTGACAGCGCGCCGTCGCCTGCGGAAGCGGACGCTCTGGTCGCGGACCTGCAGCGCGTCTACGCTGCCGGAACGCACGCCACCTGGTCACAACTGGCTGCAACGCTGTCCTCCCGCACCACGCTTCTATTGGGATACACCGAAGGCTTCAGCGAACAGCTGCCCTGAGCGCGGTTCTACACGCGCTCGCGCAGCGAGCGGCCCGCTTCCGCTCCTGATCTGTTTTCCGTGGTGGCCGCACCCGGCCAACCCCGCTGAACCGTGCTTTCCGCGAACCACCACGAGGGGCACCGCCGTTGGCCGCGATCTCCGGCACAATCGAAATCCTGATTCCCCAGAACACGGTGAACGTGCAATGCGCATCCTGATCCTCGGCGCCGGCGGTACCGGCGGTTACTTCGGTGGTCGCCTGGCCCAGGCCGGTGTGGACGTGACCTTCCTCGTGCGCCCCGCGCGCGCCGCCCAGCTGGATCGCGACGGCCTGGTCATCCGCAGCCCGCTCGGCGATGCCAGCTTCCCCGTGCAGCATGTCACCGCTGATGCACTGCCCGCATTGGCCGCGCAGAAGCCGTTCGACCTGGTCATCCTCAGCTGCAAGGCCTACGACCTGGACAGCTCGATCGACGCCATTGCCCCGGCCGTGGGCGCAGGCACCACCGTGCTGCCGATCCTCAACGGCCTGCATCACTACAACGCACTGGACGCGCGCTTCGGCCGCGACGCTGTGCTTGGCGGCCTGTGCTTCATCAGCGCCACCAAGGCCCCCGACGGTGCGGTGCTGCACCTGGGCAAACCGGCCAAGCTCACCTTCGGCGAGCGCGACGGCGGCCTGGCTTCGACGCGCGTGCGCGCCTTCGCTGCGGTCTGCACGCAGGCCCATCTTGATCACCTGGCCAGCGAACACATCGGCCAGGAACAATGGATCAAGTACACCTTCCTTACCGCGCTGGCGGCGGCGACCTGCCTGCTGCGCGCCGACATCGGCACCATCGTTGCCACCGATGATGGCGAGGCGATCGTGCGCGGCCTGTACGACGAATGCCTGGCCGTGGCCGAAGCCGCCGGTGAACCGGTTCCCGAGGCCGCGCAGGACACCGCGCGCGGCACCCTGACCCAGGCCGGCTCGGCACTGAAGGCATCGATGCTGCGTGACCTGGAAGCCGGCCAACAGGTGGAGGCCGAACAGATCGTCGGCGACATGCTGGCCCGCGCGCGCAAGGCCGACCAGGAAGCCCTGCTGCTGCAGGTCGCCTACAGCAGCCTGCAGGCCTACCAGGCACTGCGCGGCGCGTGAGCATCATCTCCGCCGCCAGTGCATCGCCCTCGCGGGTGCTGATCCTCGGGCTGGGCTGGAGTGGCTGTGCGCTGGCCCGACATCTGCAGGCATTGGGCGCACACGTCGCCGGCACGGTACGCGATCCCGCATCGGCACCACGCGATGGTCTGCGTCGCCATCCGCTGGGTGCCGATGCCACGCCATCGCCCGCCCTGCTCGATGAGATCGCGCAGGCCGAGGCCGTACTGTGCAGCGTGCCACCCGACGCCGATGGCGATCCTGCACTGCGCCTGCTGTTGCCCGCGCTGCGGGCCAGCCCGGCATTGCGCTGGGTGGGCTATCTGTCGTCCACCTCGGTGTATGCCGACCGCGCCGGCGGCTGGGTCGACGAGCGCAGCGCAGCCGATGCCACTGAAGCAGCCGGCGTGCAGCGCCTGCGGGCCGAAGCGCAATGGCGAGCGCTTGCAGGAGAACGCGGCATTGCATCGGCAGTGTTCCGCCTGCCCGGCCTGTACGGGCCGGGGCGCAATGCGCTGCTGCAGCTGGCGCAGGGACGTGCCCGCCACGTAGTGCGTCCCGGGCTGCTATTCAACCGGCTGCACGTGGATGACCTGGTGACGGTCGTTATCGCGTCGATGCAGCGGCCGTGCGTGGATGGCCTGTATCTGCCGGCCGATGACGAGCCGGCACCGCCGCAGGAGGTACTGGCCTTCGCCGCGCAGCTGGGCGGGTTTGCGATGCCACCTGCCGTGGCATGGGACGACCCTGCACTCAGCCCGACCCTGCGACGCTTCTACCAGAGCAACAAGCGCATCGACAGCCGTGGCACGCGTGAAGCACTGGCGTGGGCGCCGCGGTTCCCCAGCTACCGTGAGGGCCTGCGCGACCTGCTCCGGTAGTGCCGGCCGCTGGCCGGCACTACCATCAACCTGCGCCGGGCAGGCGGAAGAACGTACGCGTCGCGGCCGTTGCGTTCGCGGCGGTCACTGCCACGTCCTCGCCACGGTCACGCGCCAGTTCTTCCACGATGTGCGAGAGAAACATCGGTTCGTTGCGGCGGTCCTTCGGCATCGGCTTCAGCGTGCGCGGCAGCAGGTACGGTGCGTCGGTCTCGATCATCAGGCGGTTGGCCGGGATGTTCTTCACCAGTTCGCGCAGGTGCGCGCCACGGCGCTCGTCGCACAGCCAGCCGGTGATGCCGATGTACCAGTCCTGGTCCAGGTAGTCGAACAGCTCGTCACGCTCACCGGTGAAGCAATGCACCACCGCCGGGCCGATGCGGCCTTCGACGTTCTTCATCTGTGCCATGAAATCGGCATGCGCATCGCGCTGGTGCAGGAACAGGGGCTTGCCATTGTCCGCGGCCAGCTGCAGCTGGCGCTCGAACGCGCGGTGCTGGGCCGGGCGCGGCGAGAAATCGCGGAAGTAGTCCAGCCCGCACTCCCCCACCGCCACTACTTCCGGGTGGGCATGCAGCGCGCGCATTTCGGCATCGCATTCCTCGGTGTATTCCATCGCGTGGTGCGGGTGCACGCCGGCGGTAGCGTACAGGAAGCCGGGGTGCTGCTGGGCCAACTGCAGGGCCAGTGGCGAGTGCTCGCGGCTGGCACCGGTGATGACCATCTGCACCACGCCGGCCTGGCGCGCGCGGTCCAGCACGGCATCGCGGTCGCGGTCGAAGGAGTCGTGGGTCAGGTTGGCGCCGATATCGATCAGGTGCATGGTCATCGCGGGGGAAAAGTGCCCGCGCATTGTACCTGCGCCTGCCGTGGCCCCTTATCCTTTGCATATGAACGCCCCGCTCTTCCCGATTTCCCCGCTGCTGCCGCAGATCCAGCAGCAGCTGGCCGTGCAACCACGGCTGGTGCTGGAGGCCCCGCCCGGTGCCGGCAAGACCACCCAGGTGCCGCTGGCGCTGCTCGACGCGCCGTGGCTGCAGGGCCGCAAGATCATCCTGCTGGAACCACGCCGGGTCGCCGCGCGCAGCGCGGCGCTGTTCATGGCACGGCAGCTGGGTGAGGAGGTCGGCGGCACGGTCGGCTACCGCATCCGCTTCGAGAACAAGGTATCCGCGCGCACCCGCATCGAGGTGGTCACCGAGGGCATCCTGACCCGGATGCTGCAGGACGACCCGATGCTGGAAACCGTCGGCGCGATCCTGTTCGATGAATTCCACGAGCGCCATCTCAGTGGGGATCTGGGCCTGGCGCTGGCGCTGGACGTGCAGGCGCAGCTGCGCGACGACCTGCGCCTGGTGGTGATGTCGGCCACGCTGGACGGCGAGCGGCTGGCACGCTTCCTCGATGCGCCGCGGCTGAGCAGCGAGGGCCGCAGTTATCCGGTGGCGATCAGCCACTTCCCGGCGCGCCGCGATGAAGCCCTGGAACTGCAGGTGCGCCGCGCGGTGCAGCAGGCACTGGCCGAGCACCCCGGTGACCTGCTGGTGTTCCTGCCCGGCCAGCGCGAGATCGCGCGCGTCCAGGCCGGCCTGCAGGAGTCACTCGATGGCAACGTCGAGGTGCTGGCGCTGCATGGCGAGCTGCCGGTCGAACAACAGGCGCGCGTGTTGCAGGCCGCCAGCGATGGCCGCCGTCGCGTGGTGCTGGCGACCAACGTGGCCGAGTCGTCGGTGACCCTGCCCGGCGTGCGCGTGGTGATCGACAGCGGCCAGGCGCGCGAGCCGCGCTACGACCCCAACAGCGGCTTCACCCGGCTGGACGTGGTGGCCATCGCGCAGGCGTCGGCCGACCAGCGCGCGGGCCGTGCCGGTCGCGTGGCCGAGGGCGTGGCCTGGCGGCTGTGGCCGCAGTCGCAGCGGCTGGAGCCGCAGCGCCGCGCGGAGATCGACCAGGTGGAACTGGCCGGACTGGCGCTGGAACTGGCCGCGTGGGGCAGCAGCGACCTGCGCTTCCTCGACCCGCCACCGGCCGGCCCGATGGGTGCGGCGCGCGAACTGCTGCAACGCCTGGGTGCACTGTCGGACTCGGGCGCGATCACCGCACTCGGGCGCCGTGTACTGGCGCTGGGTACGCACCCGCGGATGGCGGCGATGCTGCTGGCAGCGCCCGATGCCCGCGCGCAGGCGCTGGCCGCCGATCTGGCCGCCCTGCTGGAAGCGCGCGACCCGCTGCGCCAGGGCGGTGACGCGCTGGCGGCCCGCTGGCGCGCACTGGCCGCGTTCCGCACTGGCCGCGCGCCGGGCGATGCCAACCGCAGCGGGCTGGCCGCCATTGATGCCGCCGCCAAGCAGTGGCGTCGCCGCCTGCGCTGCGAGGCTACGCCGCCGGCCAGCATCGAGGCGCACGAACTGGGCGATCTGCTTGCACACGCCTTTCCCGACCGGATCGGTTTCCAGCATCCCGGCGATCCGCTGCGCTACCTGCTGGCCAATGGCCGCAGCGCGCGCCTGCACGAACTGAGTGACCTGCGCGGTGAGCCGTGGCTGGTGGCCAGCGAACTGCGCTTCGAGGCGCGCGATGCGCTGCTGCTGCGTGCCGCACCGGTGGATGAAGGCCAGCTGCGCAAGGCATGGCCGGAGCGCTTCGTCACCGAAGACGTGGTGCGCTGGGACAGCGAGCGACGCGCCCTGGTGGCGCTGCGCGAGACCCGTTTCGACCGGATCGTGCTGGACAGCCGCTCGGCCGGCCGGGTCGATCCGCAGCACGCCGCGCAGGCGCTGACCGATGCGGTGGCCGAGCTCGGCCTGCAGGCGCTGCCGTGGACCGAGGGCCTGCGCCAGTGGCAGGCACGGGTGGAATCGCTGCGGCGCTGGATGCCCGAGCTCGGCCTGCCCGACTGCAGCGACGATGCCCTGCTGGCCACGCGCGCACAATGGCTGCAGCCCGCGTTCGCCGGCAGGACGCGACTGGATGCGCTGGATGAATCCAGCTTCGGCGAGGCGCTGAAATCGCCACTGGAGTGGTCACAACGGCAGTTGGTCGAGCGTCATGCGCCGACCCGCATCACCGTGCCGTCCGGACTGGAGCGGCCGATCACCTATGCGCTGGACAGCGAGAGCGGCGATCCGCTGCCGCCGGTGCTGGCGGTGAAGCTGCAGGAACTGTTCGGCCTGGCCGACACGCCGCGCATCGCCGATGGCCGCGTGCCGCTGACCCTGCACCTGCTTTCCCCCGGCGGCCGCCCGCTGCAGGTCACCCAGGATCTGCGCAACTTCTGGGAAAGCACCTACGCCGAAGTGAAAAAGGAGATGAAGGGCCGTTACCCGCGCCACCCATGGCCGGATGATCCGTGGACGGCGACGGCCACGCACCGGGCCAAGCCGCGCGGAACCTGATTGGTAGTGCCGGCCGCTGGCCGACAGCCCCCTGGCACCAGGCGGAGAGCATTGCCGGCCAGCGGCCGGCACTACCGGTGCGGAGCCTGCCTGATCCTGAATGGCTGCGGTAAAGTCACACCACGTGCGTCCCCGACTGACATACCGTTTACGGGCAACACGCGACACTGGACTTCGACCCGAGGCAAAGGACCCCCGCATGAGCAAGCTGACCGTAATCACCGACCGCGCTCTGGAGCGCGCCCTGGAGCTGGCCCACACCGCCGGCGATGGCCTGAAGAGCGCCGGTGGCAGCCTGCGCAACGCGGACTGGATCAAGACCGGCGCCGCCCTCGGCGCAGTGAAGACCGGCGGCAAGGTCGCCACCAAGTTCGCCCGCCGCAACCCGGCCGTGACCATTGCCGCGGCTGCCGTCGGCGTCGGCCTGCTGGGCTATGCGCTGTACCGCAAGCAGCAGAAGAAGAAGGCTGCCAATGGCCACGTGGTGAATGGGCAGGCGCAGCGCATCAACGCACGCGACCGCCGCAACGACACCGTGGTGGACGAGCACAGCGATATCGGCAGCGACGCGTGAAGCTGCCCGGGTCAGACCCCTTCCGCAGCAAGGGCTCTGACCCTACCAGCTACGAGAGGGCCGGATGCCGCGAGGTATCCGGCCCTTTCTGTTTCAACCGATCTGCCGCCACTGCCCCGGCTGCAGGTCGTCCAGCCGGTAGGGCCCCATCGCCACCCGCACCAGCCGCAGCGTTGGCAGGTTCACTGCCGCGGTCATCCGCCGCACCTGGCGGTTGCGGCCCTCGCGGATCGTGATCGCCAGCCAGGCATCGGGCACGGTCTTGCGGAAGCGCACCGGCGGATCGCGTGTCCACAGCGACGGCGCCGGATCGAGGCGCTCGATCTTCGCCGGCAAGGTCGGCCCGTCATTCAGCTCCACCCCATCGCGCAACCGTTGCAGCTGCTCATCGCTGGGCGTGCCTTCCACCTGCACCCAGTAGGTCTTGTCGGCCTTGTGCTTCGGGTCGGTCAACGTGTGCGCCAGCGTGCCGTTATCCGTCAGCAGCAGCAGGCCTTCGCTGTCATGGTCCAGGCGACCGGCGGCATACACGCGCGGCGGCAGGCCGAACCCGGCCAGCGTCGGTCGCGGCGGTACGCTGCGGTCGGTGAACTGGCAGAGCACGTTGAAGGGCTTGTTGAAGGCGATCAGCATTGCGGGCACGGCAGTCGGCGGGTGGCGCATTGTCCCATGCCGCGCCACGCGCCACTCGGCTGTAGAGCCGAGCCCATGCTCGGCTCATCGCGCACAGCACGGCGGAACGCAACAGCAGCCGAGCATGGGCTCGGCTCTACAGAGTCAGCATGCGCCAGCCCGGCACCCCTCTTACGGCTTGATGAAGCGCAGGGTCATGCGGTCGCTTTCGCCGATCGCCTGGTACTTCGCATCATCGGCCTTGTCGTGCTGGTTGGTCGGCGGCAGCGTCCACACGCCGTTCGGGTGGTCCTTGGTGTCGCGCGGGTTGGCGTTGACCTCACTGCGCGCGTCCAGCTTGAAGCCGGCGGCCTCGGCCATCGCGATCACCTGCTGCTGGCCGACATAGCCGGTGTCATCGTCGTCGGCCACGTCGGCCTTGGCGCGGTGCTCGACCACGCCCAGCACGCCGCCCGGCTTGAGCACGTTGAAGAAGCCCTGGAACATACCCTGCGCCTGGCCGGCCTTGCGCCAGTTGTGCACGTTGCGGAAGGTCAGCACCACATCGGCTGAACTGGCCGGGCCGAACACCGGCTTGGCCGGATCGTAGGCGACCACGGCAGTCTTGCCGAACTGTGCCGGTGCAGCGGCGTACTTCTTTTCCAGGCTGTCGCGGCTGCGCTGCTGGTAGTCACGGCCGCGGCCTTCGGGCACCGCCATCGGATCGACCACCGCAGCAACGTAGTGGCCCTTGTCGTGCAGCAGCGGCGCCAGGATCTCCGAGTACCACCCGTTGCCAGGGGTGATCTCGATGACGGTCTTTTCCGGCGTCACCTTGAAGAACGACAGCGTCTGCGCCGGGTGGCGGAAACCGTCGCGCTTGACGTTGTTGGCATCGCGGGTGGGCGCCTTCACCGCCGCGTCGATGACCGGCGACACCTGGATCTTCGCCGGCGCGACCGTGGCCGGTGCGGCAAACGCGGGAACAGCGGCAAGCAGGGCCGAAGCAAGCAGCAGGCGGCAACCACGCAGGGACGAAGCAGGCATCATCGGAGCGACTCCAGCGGAAGATGCGGCGAGACTAGCAGCCGCGGCGCCCCAGGTGTTCACAAAACGTTAGCCGCGTGCGTATCGCGGAACACTGTTTTGTGGTCGCCGCCGCAGCACGGTCACACTACGCGTTTTATTCTGGAGCACTTCCCCCAAGGAGTCCGTGCCCATGACGGCAACCCGCGAACTGGGCCGTTCCGGCCTGCATGCACGTCCGCTCGCCTTCGGTGGCAACGTGTTCGGCTGGAGCGCCGATGAGAAGGCCAGCTTCGCCCTGCTCGATGCCTTCGTCGACGCCGGCTTCAACCTGGTCGACACCGCCGATGTGTATTCGGCCTGGGTGCCGGGCAACACCGGCGGCGAATCGGAAACGCTGATCGGCAAATGGTTCGCGCGCAGCGGAAAGCGCGACAAGGTGGTGCTGGCGACCAAGGTGGCCAAATGGGCCGAACGCCCCGGCCTGACCCCGGACAACATCAATGCGGCGGTCGAGGATTCGCTGCGCCGCCTGCAGACCGACGTGATCGATCTGTACCAGGCCCACGAGGATGATGAGTCGACGCCACTGGAAGCGACCCTGGCCGCGTTCGGCCGCCTGATAGAAGCCGGCAAGGTGCGCGCCATCGGTGCCTCCAACTACAGCGCCACGCGCCTGGCCGATGCGCTGAAGGTGTCCACCGACTACAAGCTGCCGCGTTACGAAACCCTGCAGCCGGAGTACAACCTGTACGACCGTGCCGGCTACGAGAAGGAGCTGGAACCGCTGGTGCAGCGCGAACAGATCGGCGTGATCGGCTACTACGCCCTGGCCAGTGGCTTCCTCAGCGGCAAGTACCGCACACCGGCCGATGCGGCCAAGAGCCCGGCACGTGGCGAAACGGTGGTGAAGCGCTATCTGAACCCGCGCGGCCTGCGCATCCTGCAGGCGCTGGATGACGTGGCCAGCAAGCACAACGCCAGCGCCGCACAGATCGCACTGGCATGGCAGATCGCGCGGCCGTCGATCACCGCGCCGATCGTCAGCGCCACCAGCGTCGAACAGCTGCACGATCTGCTGGCGGCGGCCAACGTGTCGCTGAGCGTGCACGATGTCGCGCAGCTGGATGCCGCCAGCGCGGAAGCGTGAGGGCCGGTAGTGCCGGCCGCTGGCCGGCATTGCACACATACCGCAGAAAATAATTGAACAAAATGGTTGCGCACGACTAAATCGTGGTTTATCGTGCGCACCTCGTTTCAACAACCACTGGAAACTTCCCTTGAACGCGCATTCCGTCGCCATCGCCAAACTGCTGCCATGCCTGCGCATGGACGGGCCGGCGCGCGCGTTCGGCAAGGAAGACCAGCTGACAACGGCCTGATACCCGCCCTGCGGAGATCGGCCACCCCGATCTCCGAGGCCTGACGACGCCCTCGGAACGCAAGTCCCGGGGGCGTTTTCGTTTGCGTCGGCACAAGGACCCGCGATGCCAGAACTGCACCCCGCGCGGCAACCCGCCGCTCACTGACCCAGGTTTCTCCCGCCCCGCCGAAGGATTTACTTCGCGCGATCGGCTGCGCCCGGACATTATCTGCATCGCATCAAAACATTATCGCTCGTCGATAATGTCGGTGGCCTGCACCCTCGATTCTCCAACGGTCCCGTTTCAACCACGGGCTGGTGCGCGCGGCGTTGCCGTGGCGTATGCCGGAGGTCGCGGACATGCCATCGCCTGGATCGCCTGCTGGAGGCAGGCGCCGGTTCGCCGGTACGCGGTTCGATTCCGCGCGGTCCCCAACTGGATAGCTCAGTAGGGTAGAGCAACGGATCCTGATTCCGTCTGTCGTGGGTTCGACTCCCACTCCAAACCACATGACCTGTCACGTCATGACTTGAAGCAACACCCGGGGCGCAAGCCCCAGCGGCCATCGTCGCCGTCCACCGACATCGCCTTCGGGCAGGAACGTGGAAGGCAACGGACCTCACGCCGGGCCCCGGCCCGCCGCCACTGCCAGCCACGTTCCGCACCGGTGCTGCCTGCCGGGAACGACGATGGCAGCACTGCCGGCGCATCGAAGGCTCCGCGCGCGGACCGTCCGCCGATGGCCGCCCTCTTCCGCTGCCTGCACGTGATGTGCAGGCAGCCTCGCCACGACCGGATCGACCCGGGTCATGGCGATTCATCCGCAACGGGTCGAACCACCAGAGCCATACAAGGAGAGACTCCCATGTTCTGGACCATCAAGGTCGTGATCGGCGACGGCGAGCGCGGCCTGGTGTATCGCAACCGTCGTTTCCAGCAGATCCTGCTGCCGGGCGTGCACCGCCTGTCGCCGTTCGGCGGCCGCCCGCACGTGGACATCCACACCGCATCGAAGGGCGCGGCCTATACCGGCAGCGACCAGGACAGCCTGATCGAGGCACTGGGCGCGACGCTGGACACGCACTTCGTGATGGCCAATGTCAGCGCCACCGAAGTCGGCCTGTTGCTGCGCAACGGCCGCATCGATGAAGTGCTGCCGCCGGGCAGCCGCCGTCTGTACTGGCGGGGTTCGGTCGACACCCAGGTACGCGTGATGGCGCTGGGTGACGAGCCGCGCATCCCGGCGGACGTGCAGCAACGCCTGGGCCAGCTGGGCGTGCTGCCGCGTGTGGCGGTGATCAGCACCGTGCCAAGCGAGTCGGTCGGCCTGCTGTTCATCGATGGCACGCTGCGGCAGACGCTGGACGCCGGCCTGCACGCGTTCTGGAACTTCAACGGCAACGTGTCGGTGGAGCGCGTGGAACTGCGTGCACGTTCGCTGGACGTGTCCGGCCAGGAGCTGCTCAGCCGCGACAAGGTGACCCTGCGGGTGAACCTGGCCGCGACCGTGCAGGTGATCGACCCGGTGCGTGCACACCGCACGCTCAGCAATGCCGATGAGTTCGTCTACCGGCAGCTGCAGTTCGGCCTGCGCCAGGCGATTGCCGCGCGCAGCCTGGACGAGCTGCTGGGCGACAAGGCGGCGCTGGACGGCGAGATCGCCGCCCATGTGCAGGCCGCGATCGAGGGCCACGGCGTGCGGCTGCTCGGTGTGGGCATCAAGGACGTGATCCTGCCGGGCGAGATGAAGGAGATCCTCAATGGCGTGGTGCTGGCCGAGAAGCAGGCCCAGGCCAGCGTGATCCGTCGACGCGAGGAGGCCAACGCCACGCGTTCGCAGCTCAACACCGCAAAGCTGATCGAGGACAACCCGGTGCTGATGCGCTTGAAGGAGCTGGAGGCACTGGAGAAGGTCACCGAGAAGATCGACACGCTCACCGTGTTCGGCGGCCTGGATGGCGTGCTGAAGCAGCTGGTGACGATCAGGTAGGGGGTAGCGGCGGCGCAGGGACGCGCCGCCGGCCCATCAAGGACATTCAGGAAGACATGGACACTCAACAGAACTATCAATGGCTGCATGCCGAAGGCACCACGCCGATCAAGGGCTGGGTCAACGGTGTGCCGCTGGAAGCGCAGGCGCATGAGCAGCTGCGCAACATCGCTGCGATCCCGTTCGTCGGGCCGTGGGTGGCCGTGATGCCGGACGTGCACCTGGGCAAGGGCGCGACCGTCGGCTCGGTGATCCCGACCCGCGGGGCGATCATCCCGGCCGCGGTCGGCGTCGACATCGGCTGCGGCATGGCGGCGGTGCGTACCACGCTGCGCGCCGATGACCTGCCCGATGACCTGCGGCAGCTGCGCAACAGCATCGAGCGCAGCATTCCGGTGGGCAACGGGCGCGGCGGCGAGCATCACCGCATGCCCGACAGCATCCACACCCGGCTGGTGCAGTCCGGGCTGGCCGCCGGCCTGGAGAAGATCAAGGACAGGCACCGCAGAATCCGCACCGACAAGCTCGACCGCCAGCTGGGTACGCTGGGTGGTGGCAACCACTTCATCGAACTGTGCCTGGACGAGACGGACACGGTGTGGGTGATGCTGCACAGCGGATCGCGCGGCACCGGCAACCTGATCGGCACCTACTTCATCGAGAAGGCGCGCGAGGAACTGGCCCGGCGCGTGCTCGGCTTCCACCTGCCGGATAAGGACCTGGCGTTCTTCATGGAAGGCGAGCCGCTGTTCGATGACTACGTCGAAGCCGTGTCGTGGGCGCAGGACTACGCCCGGCAGAACCGCGAGGCGATGATGTCGCGCGTGCTGGCCGAGATGCGCCACCGCTTGCCGAAGTTCCAGCTGGCAGCGATGGCGGTGAACTGCCACCACAACTACGTGCAGAAGGAGACGCACCACGGCCAGGAACTGCTGGTGACCCGGAAGGGGGCGGTGAGTGCGCGCGAAGGCGAGCTGGGCATCATTCCCGGCAGCATGGGCACGCGCAGCTACATCGTGCGCGGCAAGGGCAACGCCGACAGCTTCCACAGCTGCAGCCACGGTGCCGGCCGGGTGATGAGCCGTGGCACGGCGCGCCAGCAGATCACGCTGGCCCAGCACCGCGAGGCCACCGCGCACGTGGAATGCCGCAAGGACAGCGGCGTGCTGGACGAGTCACCGGCCGCGTACAAGTCGATCGACGATGTGATGGCAGCGCAGCTGGACCTGGTCGAGGTGGTGCACACCCTGCGCCAGGTGCTGTGCGTGAAGGGGTAACGGAGCGGTGCCGGCCAAGGCCGGCCTCTACCAGAGCAGCACGTCGCGTCGGGGGTCAGATCGCTTTCTGCGAAAGGGATCTGACCCCGGCACATTCAGCGCGGCACGCTGTCTTCGGCCACCAGCGCATGATGCACGCCGATGCCCGCGCGCACGCCTTCGGCCATGGCCAGGGTGATGTTGCCGACCGTCGTCGCATCGCCTGCGGCGTACACGTTGGGCACCGAGGTCTGCTTCATCATGTCGACCTCGATCAGCACCCCCAGCGGGCTCTCGACCAAGGCGCAGCCAAGCTGCTGCACCAATGGCGTGGCCATCGCCTGGGTGGCCGGTACGAACAGCGCACGCTGGGCGATGCGGCGGCCATCGGCGAGCTCCACTTCGAGCCAGGTCGGCTGGTCGCCCTGCACGCCCAGCACCGGCGAGGTCTCGATCTGCACGCCGCGCTGCTGCATGGCGGCGCGTTCCTCATCGGTGATGTCCCGTCCCATGCCGAAGAAGGTGACATTGCCCCAGTCGGCAAACAGCGGCGCCTTGGCGGCGGACATCGGATGGCCGCCAAGCAGGCCGATGGCGCCGCCACCCACTTCGTAACCATGGCAGTAGGGGCAGTGCAGCACGGTGCTGCCCCAGCGCTCGGCCAGCCCGGGCAGTTCCGGCAGCTGGTCGGCGATACCGCTGGCCAGCAGCAGCTTGCGCGCGGCCAGCACCTGGCCATCGGCGGTACGTACTTCCACGCCCTCTGCGCTGGTGTTGGCCTGCACGGCCTCGGCATGCACCCAGCGCACCGTGGGGTAGTCCAGCAGCTGCTGACGCGCGGTCTTCAGCAGCTCGGCACCACTGATGCCATCCAGCCCTGGCACCCCGTGCGAATGGCTGGCGAAGCGGTTGCGTGGTGAACCGGCATCGATGACGGTGACCGGCCGCCGGGCACGGGCCACGATCAGGCCGGCGGCAATGCCGGCGTAGCTGCCGCCGACGATGAGCACATCAGGATTCATGGTGACCTTCCAGGGAACGGTGATGGGCGAGATGGCGTGCGAAGTCGGCGCCGAGCTGGTCCAGCGTGGTCGCCTGCAGGCGCGCCTCCAGCAACCGCTGTGCCTCGCGTGCCCCCTCCAGCAGCGCGCTGTTGACCAGCTGCTGGATCGGGCAGCCGCCGCCGGCGTCGCGGGCGCCGACCTGCACCAGCGGTGGTGCGCCCACGGCCAGATAGATGTCATGCAGGGTGATCGTTGCAGCGTCGCGGGCCAGCTGGCTGCCGCCGCCATGACCGCGGGTGCTGCGCACCAGGCCGGCCTTGTGCAGTTGCGCCAGCAGACGGCGGATCACCACCGGATGGGTCGGCAGGCAGGACGCCAGCTGCCCGGAGGTGCGCGGGCCATCCTGGCCGACCAGATGCGCCATCACGTGCAGGGCGTCAGAGAGCGGGTTCGCGGATTTCATGTAACTACAGTAGTTACATTTATATCCCCTGTCCAGGGTCCGTATTTGTTCCATATGGACACATTTGTCCTATGAAACACTTCCTTCACATCAATAAACGAAACGCTAATGTGATGTTCGTCGCACTTCAGCGGAAGCGTAGCGGGTCGATACCGCATTGCCCCTTCCCGAGAGTGCTTCCCGATGAATGCGTCTGTCCGTGCTCCGCGCCTGCAGTCCAAGCTGCTCGGCGCGGTTTCTGTTGGCTTGGCCGTGGTCCTGCTGTGCGCGCTGGCAGGCCTGGCCTCCGCCTGGTTGAAGTTGTCCACCGAGGTCCCGCCCGAAGTCGCGCACAGCCGCGATGCCGAACGCCTGCAGCGTGAGTTCCGTGGCCAGGTGCAGGAATGGAAGAACGTGCTGCTGCGCGGGCACGACGATGCGCTGCGCCAACGCCACCTGGATGGCTTCGACAGCGAAGGCCGCCTGGTCGGGCAGCTGGCCAAGGGTCTGGCCACCAGCCCGGACCCGCGCACGCGTGAGCTGGCGCAGGCGTTCGTTGGCCTGCACGCGCGACTGCAGCAGGACTATCACGCAGCGCTGCAGGCATTTGCCGCGGCCGGCTACGATCCCGCGGCCGGCGACAACCTGGTGCGCGGCAAGGATCGCCCGGTGGCGATGGCACTGGATGCGCTGAGCACGCACGCCACGCAGGTGGCTGAAGCGGCGGTGGCGTCCCGTTCGCAGCAGGCCCGGCAGACCCTGCTGCTGTGCGCGGTGCTGACCGTGCTGGCCGCCGTGCTGCTGCTGATCGGTCTGGCCTGGTGGCTGCGGCGTGCGGTGGTGCAGCCGGTGCTGGCAGTGGAAGCAGCGGCGCGCGCGGTGGCCGCCGGTGACCTGCAGCACGCAGTACAGGTGCGCAGCCGCGACGAGATCGGTCGCCTCGCGCAGGCCATGCAGGCGGTGCAATCCACGCTGCGCAGCGTGCTGGATGCACAGGCCGCGATGGCGCAGGCGCACGAAGCCGGCACCATCAGCCATCGCATGGACGCCGCTGCCTTCCCCGGCGCGTTCGGCACCATGGTGGCCGACTGCAACGCACTGGTCGATGCGCACATCCGGGTGAAGATGCGCGCGATCTCGATCATGGGCCGCTACGCGGTCGGCGACCTCAGCCAGGACATGGAACGCCTGCCCGGCGAGAAGGCCGTGATCACCGAAGCACTGGACATGGCCAAGCACAACCTCGGCCTGATCAATGGCGAGATCCGCCGCCTGGCCGAGGCGGCGGCCGCCGGTGACTTCAGCCAGCGCGGCGACAGTGCCCGCTTCGAGCATGATTTCCGTGCAATGGTCGAAGGCCTGAACCGCCTGATGCAGACGACGGAGCTGAACCTGGGCGAGGTCTCCAGCATGCTGCGCGCGATCGCCGATGGCCGCCTCGGTGCGCGCATGCACGGTGATTTCCAGGGGGTGTTCGCCCGTATCGCGGGCGATGCCAACACCACCGCCACGCAGCTGGCGACCATCGTCACCGACATCAAGCACGCCTCCGGCAACATCCACACCGCCGCCGCGGAGATCGCCGCCGGCAACAATGACCTGTCGCGCCGCACCGAGCAGCAGGCGGCCAACCTGGAGGAGACGGCGGCATCGATGGAGGAGCTGACCTCCACCGTGCGCCAGAACGCCGAACATGCGCGCCAGGCCAACCAGCTGGCGATCGGCGCCCATACGGTCGCCTCGCACGGTGGCAGCGTGGTCGGCCAGGTGGTGGCGACGATGGGCGCGATCGAGACCTCGTCGCGGCAGATCGCCGAGATCATCAGCGTCATCGATGGCATCGCGTTCCAGACCAACATCCTGGCGCTGAATGCTGCGGTGGAAGCGGCACGCGCCGGCGAACAGGGCCGCGGCTTCGCGGTGGTCGCCAGCGAAGTGCGTACGCTGGCGCAGCGCTCGGCGGCAGCCGCGAAGGAGATCAAGTCACTGATCGAAGCCTCGGTGGAACAGGTTGGCCATGGCGCACAGCGCGTGCGCGAGGCAGGCGACACCATGGCCGAGATCGTTGCATCGGTGCAGCGCGTGACCGACATCATGGCCGAGATCTCCGCGGCCTCGCAGGAGCAGAGCGCGGGCATCGAACAGGTCAGCCAGACCGTGATCCAGATGGACGGCACGACCCAGCAGAACGCCGCGCTGGTGGAAGAAGCCAGCGCCGCCGCGCGCAGCCTGGAGCAGCAGGCCAACCGCCTGATCGATGCGGTGGATGTGTTCGACCTGTCGACCACGGCGGCGGCGAAGGGCGGGCTGGCACGCGCGGCTTGATTGATCCGGTTGCCGGCCAGCGGCCGGCACTACCGTCGAGCGCAGACAGGGGGAGTGCCGGCCGCTGACCGGCAGCGTCCAACGCTGCATGGGTGGCGGCATGAACAGTGCGGACCAACGGTCCGCACCCACCACCACCTGCCGTCGTACACGTCGATGCAATGCACCGTTGCCGGCATGCACACGGCCGCTGGCCTACCCTTTCGTGGATATTCCCGCCTCCCTCCCCCTCTGCTGGAGCCCCCATGACTGTCCCCGCCTTCGGTCTCGGTACCTTCCGCCTGAAAGACCAGACCGTGATCGACTCCGTGCGCAACGCGCTGGCGGTCGGCTACCGCGCCATCGATACCGCGCAGATCTACGGCAACGAAGCCGAGGTCGGCCAGGCCATCGCCGATTCCGGCGTGCCGCGCGACGACATCTACCTGACCACCAAGGTCTGGATCACCGCGTTCAAGCGCGATGCGCTGCTGGCCAGCCTGCGCACCAGCCTGGAAAAGCTGCGAACCGAGTACGTCGACCTGGCGCTGATCCACTGGCCATCGCCGAACGACAAGGTCGACGTGCCGATGGAGGAGTACCTGGCCGCACTGGCTGAAGCCAAGGCGCAGGGCCTGACCCGCGAGATCGGCATCTCCAACTTCACCATCGCGCAGACCCGCAAGGCGATCGGCATCCTCGGCGCCGGTGCCATTGCCACCAACCAGATCGAAATCCACCCCTACCTGCAGAATCGCCTGCTGGTGAAGTTCCTGCAGGACAACGGCATCCACATCACCGCCTACATGAGCCTGGCCTACGGCGAGGTGATCAAGGACCCGGTGATCCAGGCCATTGCCGGACGCCACCAGGCCACGCCGGCGCAGGTCGCGCTGGCCTGGGCGCTGCAGCAGGGTTTCTCGGTCATTCCGTCCTCGACCAAGCGCGAGAACCTGGCGAGCAACCTGGAAGCAGCAGCGATCCGCCTGACCGACGAAGACATGGCACAGATCGCCAAGCTCGACCGCGGCCATCGCCTGGCCAACCCGGAAGGCATCGCCCCGGCCTGGGATTGATTCCAACGACGGCGCGCGACTGCTCTGGTAGACGCCGACCTTGGTCGGCGCAGACGTCTGATCGATCGATGAAACACCGTGCCGACCAAGGTCGGCACCTGCCGGACGGTCAGCGCTCGGCAACACCGCGCAACATATCCAGCACGTCGTGGATGTCCAGTGGCTTGCATAGAAAACCGGCAGCTCCCAGCGCGCGGGCTCTTTCAATCACCTGTACCCGCGTATCCGCGCTCATTACAAGAACCGGTGGCGCGCCGGGGTCCCTGGCTAGCGACTCCAGCACCTCCCATCCGCTGCAGCCGGGCATGTGCAGATCCAGCAGCACCACATCAGGCTCGACTGCCGCGATTACTGCGCGCGCGTCGTGACCATCGTGGCGGGAGCTGAGGCGATGACCGGCGCTCTGCAGCAGGCGCTCTACCACGTCACGGTTGGTTTCCACGTCCTCGAACAGCAGGCAGTGCAGCGGTCGCACCGACGCTGCGTGTGACTGAAGAAGTTCTTCAAGGGAAGGAAGAGGGTCCACCTCCGTGGTTGAGGCCACCGTGAAGCGCCACGCGAATGAGGCACCGCCTGCTTCATTGCGGCTCACGCTGATCGTCCCACCCATGGCATCGGAAATCAGCCGCACGATGTACAGCCCCAGCCCGACACCCTGCTCGCAGCGTGCCTCACCTTGGCTGAGCTGTACGAACGGCGAGAAGATCATCTCCAGGTCCGCGGCTTCGATCCCCGTGCCGGAATCGCAGACCTCGATCTGAACCTGCCAGTCGTCACCCGATCGGACCGCAACGATGGATACCGACACCTCGCCCGCCATCGGGGTGAACTTGATGGCATTGCAGACAAGATTGGTCACCACCTGTTCGATACGGCCGCCGTCTGCCAGCATCCAGACATCGGGCTCACTCCCATCCAGCTGCAGAAGTACGCCCTTGTCGGCGGCAGCCGGCATGCAGGTCGCCTGCACGCTTTCAATGATCGACCGCAGCGAACAAGGATGAAGCCGCAACTGCAGCCGGCCACCATCGATGCTGGCTGCGTCCAGTACATCATCGATGCGGTGCCTGAGCGCCTGCGCCTGCGTTGCGACCGTCGCCAGTGCATGCCGTTGGGCCGTACTTGCCGTCCCCACTTCCAGCAGCTGGATCCCACTGATGATGGCGTTCAGCGGCGTCCGCAGCTCGTGGCTCATCGTACTGACGAATCGGCCCTGCGCCTCACGCGAAGCAATGGCACGCAGCGCTATGTCACGCATCGCGGCTACCAGCAACGCCGCTACCAGCGGCAACAGGATCGTCAATGCCAGCGCGTAGGCGAGGTAGGCGGGCCGAGAGACCCAGTAGCCTTCAGGCGCGGCCCACAGCAATGCCAGCGCAGTCGATGCAATCGCGGGAGCAATTGCCCTGCGGCCATACACCGCGGTCGCGGAGATCACGAGGAAAGGCAGGGCTGCATTGAGCGTCATCAGCAGGATGAACGCCGCGTCCACCTGGATCGCAACCATTGCCAGGCTGAGCAGAAGGCCTACCCCATCGCACCAGCGGTGGCAGCGCTCCATGCAGAGCCTTGCAACAAGTGCCCATGTCCCGGATACCGCGAGCAGGGCAACGGCCACCGGCAGCACGCGGGCCGCCTCATTGGCCAGAACCGGCTGCGGGCCATCCACCCACTGCCAGCACCACAGCACCACCAGTACCTGCAGCAGGACCCGGAACCCGCTGGCGCGTGGCTCCTGAAGGCACGACAGAAGCCAGGCCAGGCGGTGCATCTCCAGCGCACGGGCTGCCTGCAGCAATGCTGCCGGTGCGGAAGCCTGCGAGCACACACAGGGCTGGTGCACGTCAGCCTCCTTCCATCCGGAAATGCGTCGTCGCACGATGCAGAAGACGCTGCGCGGACAGTGCCAACGCGCATGCCCGCCGCCGCACAGCGTACGCTTCTGTACCCGAGCGGAGACAGTCACTCAATGCGTCGCAGGCCAGCGTTACCTCGGCGCTGCCCAACGCCGAGGTCACGCTCTTCAAGGCATGCAGACGCGCCAGCTCCTGCTCCAAGCCACCGAAGGATTCGTCCTTCGCCTTGCTCATCCACTGCGATATCGCCGCGTCCAACGCTGCGGTGAATGAAGGCAGCTGGTGGGGCGACGTTGCCGCAATGAGACCTAGCATCGAGCGTTCCCCAAGCTCAGGCCGGTCCATGGCGTGTGGACCTGCGTTCAGCCCAAACCGGGACTTCAAGCTTTGCATCGCCTTCCTCCATCTGTCGCATTCAACACCTGAACGGATGTATTCCAGCGTCCTGTTACGCCTGACTGGAGACCTCAGGCGTCAGCATGCAGGACCCGCGAGCTATTGCATCCGCTGATGGATCTGTACGAAGAACTGCGGAAAGCAGCCACCCAGCAGATGCCCTGCAGCCACCGCGAGCATGATTCCGCCTACGATGGCAGCACATCGGGCCGGGAGTGACAGTCGCTTCAGATCCATGGCATCCAGCATGTAGGCAACGAATGCGCTACGCCATCGGAATTCTTTCAAACTTTCCTCATGGACCACCATGCTGACACTGACACTTCTCCTGCTGCTTTCATGCAGCGTGCTGGTCTGGAAACGCCGTCTGCACAGTGCTGCGTTTCTGGCGACGCTTCCGCTGGCCATGGCAGCCAGTGCCAGCGCCCCGGTCACGCAATGGTTGCTGGATCGCGCGCAGGGCACCCCTTCTGTCACTGATCACGGTGCACTTCATCCGCGCACTGTGATCGTGGTGCTGGGTGCCGGCATCGACCACGATGCCCAGGGCTCCAGGCCCGGGCTGGCCGGTTACAGCCGCCTGATGAGGGCAGCACAGCGTTACCACGAATGCGATCGCACGCGGGAGGTCTGTACGGTGCTTGCCAGCGGAGGCGTCACTGCCAAGGGCGATGTCGCTGAGGCCGATGTCTACGCACGCGAACTGATTGCGCTGGGCGTGCCCACCGAGAGGATTGTCCGCGAGCGTGCCAGCAGGAACACCTGGCAGAACGCCCGAAACAGCAGTGCGATCATCGGGCGCAACAGCCCGCGGGTGGTGCTGGTGACCTCGGGCCTGCATCTCACGCGGAGCCTGATCTACTTCCGACACTTCGGCGTCGTGGCCGAGGGCCTGCCCAGCGACCTCCTCCGTGCCACCCCGGGGTGGCTGCCCTCCACATTCAATCTATTGCTGGTCGAAGTGAGTTTGCATGAGCGTATCGGCATTCTGCGCTACCACCTCTACAACCGGATGGGCTGGAACGACGCCCCCATCGAGCCGGTCAGTGTCGCGCCTGCAGCAACCACCCACGCATCGCCGCACTGACCTCGTCCGGCTTCTCCATCGGTGCCAGGTGCCCGCAGTCAGGCACCACCACCAGCTGCGAGTGCGGCACCATCGCGTGCATTTCCTCGCTCACCGCCAGCGGCGTGATGCGATCGTTCGCGCCGCACACGATCAGCAGCGGATCGCGGTAGCCGGCCAGCACATCATGGCCATCGCGGCGTTCCAGCGCGCTCTGGCGCAGGAACACGTCCGCGCCCAGGCGGGCGGTCATGTCGCGCACGCGCTGCACCAGCACGTAGTCATCCAGCCGCGACGCATCGATGTAGCTGCGCATCAGCACATCGCCGAAGCCGTGGAACTTCCCCGGCAGGCGCACGCTGGCACGTTGGCTGCGGCGCTGCTCGGCACGTTCCGGTGAATCGGCGTGGATCGAGGTATCGATCAGCGCCAGCTGCAGCACGCGCTCCGGCGCAATGCGCAGGATCTGCTGGGCGACGAAGCCGCCCAATGAGAAACCAGCCAGCGCAAAGCGCTCCGGTGCCTGTGCGAGCACGTCCTCGGCCACCGCCTGCAGGGTCTCGCCACGGGTCTGGTCGCCTACTGTGCAGTCGGCGATGTCGGCCAGGTCGGCCAGCTGCGCGCGCCACAGCTCGGCATCGTTGAGCAGGCCGGGCAGCAGCAGCAGGGGAATACGGTCGGTCATGGGGGTATTGTCGCGCCAGCACGGTGACGGAACCATGCCGCAACAGGCGGTTGCGTTGTAGAGTCGCGCCATGCTCGACTACTGCACAGCCCGTCGAGCATGGCTCGACTCTACAGAAGGCAGCGATACGGACGCGACCATGGCAGACCCCTACAACAGCGGCACCCCCACCCCACCCGCGCTCCGCTTCGATGATGCGCTGGTCACCACCGCCTTCGAGCTGCCTGGGCACCGCGTCGTGCGCAACCTCGGTGTGGTGCGCGGCATCACCGTGCGCTCGCGCTCGATCGTCGGCAACTTCCTCGGCGGTATCCAGACGATCTTCGGTGGCAACATCACCATCTATACCGAACTGTGCGAACAGGCCCGCGAGGAAACCTACCGCGACATGGTCAAGCATGCGCGGCAGCTGGGTGCCAACGCGATCATCGGCATGCGCTACGACGCCACCGATGTGATGACCGGGCTGACCGAAGTGCTGTGCTATGGCACGGCGGTGGTGGTGGAGCCGATGCGTTGAAGCTGTAGAGCCGAGCCCATGCCCGGCTCAGGCGTGCCCGTGTGATGCAAGGCAGCCGAGCGTAGGCTCGGCTCTACAGGAATCAGGCCACCGGCGGGACGTCGGGCACCTCGACCTGCTGCACCGGCAGGGTCACCATCATCACCGTCGGGTCGTCCGGGTCCAGCTTCGTCTTGAAGCCCAGGCTCTGGCACATCGCCAGCATGGTGCTGTTCTCGCGCAGCACCTGGCCTTCGACCACGTCCAGGCCCAGCCACTTGGCGTACTCGATCATGATCGCCATCAGCCGCCAGCCGATGCCGTGGCCCTTCAGGTCCGAGCGGATCAGGATGCCGTACTCGCCACGGTGGTAATCCGCATCGGCATGCAGGCGCACCGCGCCCAGCATCTCGCCGCTGCGCGGTTCGATCGCCACCAGCGCAATCGAGCGCGCGTAGTCGAGCTGGGTCAGGCGCGCGATGAACTCGTGGCTGAAGTGCTTCACCGACTGGAAGAAGCGCAGGCGCAGGTCCTCGTCGCTGACGCGGGCGAAGAACGCACGGAACAGCGCGTCGTCCTCCGGCCGCACCGGGCGCACGAAGGCACGGCCGCCATCGGACAGTTCGATGGTGCGCTCCCACTCCTTCGGGTACGGGAACACCGAGAAACGTGGATGGCCGCGGCCCTTGTGCAGGATGCGCGACGGCGCCACCGCCACGCGGGCGTCGAGGGCGAGGATGCCCTTGCCGTCGACCAGCAACGGGTTGATGTCCAGCGTACGCACTTCGGGAATGTCGGCGGCCAGTTGTGCCAGCTTCACCAGCGCCAGCGCCAGTGCGCGCTCGTCAGCCGCCGGCACGTCACCGTAGGCCTTGAGGATGCGCGAGGCGCGGGTCTGGCCAATCAGCTCGTGGGCCAGGCGCAGGTCCAGCGGCGGCAGCGCCAGTGCCTTGTCGTTGATCACTTCGACGGCAGTGCCGCCGCGACCGACCACGATCACCGGGCCGAACGTCGCGTCATCGGCGATGCCGACAATCAACTCGCGCGCCTTCGGACGCACGATGGTCGGCTGCACCAGCAGGCCATCGACACGCGCATCCGGCCGCAGCTGGCGTGCGCGCGACAGGATCGTGTTGGCCGCGCTCTGCACCGCCGGCAGCGTGGACAGGTTCAGGCGCACACCATCCACTTCCGACTTGTGCGGAATATCCGGCGAGAGAATCTTCAGCGCGACCGTGGCACCGCGTTCCAGCAGCGGCTGCGCCAGGTCCATCGCCTCGTGCGCATCACGCGCATGCATCACCGGCGCGGAGGGAATGCCGTAGGCCTTGAGCAGTTCATGCGTAGCCAGCGGGTCCAGCCACTGCTGGCCGTTGGCCAGCGCGGCATCGACCAGTGCGCGCGCGGCGGCCGTGTCGACGCTGAAGTCCTGCGGCAGGCTGGGCGGCGTTTCCATCAACGCGTTCTGCGCTTCGCGGTAGCGCACCAGATGCTGGAAGCCACGTACGGCTTCGGCCTCGGTCGGATAGGTCGGCACCCGCGCCGCGTTGAGCGTGGCGGTGGCCTGGTCGTCGTTGCCCAGCCACACCGCGAACACCGGCTTGTCGCGGTGGTGGCGTGGGCGCAGGCCGAGCGTGCGGGTGAGTGCCTGCGCGGCGTCCGCCGATGAGGTGAACGCGGTCGGCACGTTGACCACCATCACCGCGTCATTCTCGTTGTCGGCCAGCAGCGCTTCGATGGCCGCGGCATAGCGGTCACCATCGGCGTCGACCACGATGTCGACCGGATTGCTGCGCGACCAGCCCTGTGGCAATACCGCATCGAGCTTCTGCACCGTGCTGTCGGACAGGGTGGCCAGCGTGCCACGCAGCGCGATCAGCTGGTCCACGGCAAGGCGGCCGACGCCGCCACCATTGCTGAGAATGGCCAGGCGGCGGCCAGGGAAGGTGCCCAGCCGCCCCAGTGATTCGGCGGCGGTGAACAGCTCGTCCAGCGCACCGACGCGCAGCAGCCCGGCGCGGTTGAAGGCCGCACCGTACACATCATCGGCGCGGGCCAGGGCCTGCACATGGGTATCGCGGCTGCCCGGCTGCACGCGCTCGGCGCGGCCGGACTTCACCACCACCACCGGCTTGGCGCGGGCGGCGGCACGCGCGGCCGACATGAACTTGCGCGCGTCCTTGATCTGCTCGACGTAGAGCAGGATGGCGCGGGTACGGTAGTCGGTGGCGAAGTAGTCGAGCAGGTCGCCGAAGTCGACGTCCATCGTATCGCCCAGCGAGACCACGGCGGAGAACCCGACCGAGCGCGCCACGCCCCATTCCACCAGCGCGGCGGCAATGGCCGAGGATTCGGAGATCAGCGCGAGGTCGCCCGCCTGCGGAAAATGTGCGGCGATGCTGGCATTGAGCCGCGCGTGCGGCGCGATCACGCCCAGGCAATGCGGCCCGAGGATGCGCAGGCCATGCTTGCGCGCCACCGCCTCTACCTGTGCAGACAACGAACCGGGGCCTTCGCCCAGGTGCGCGGTGAGGATGATCGCCGCCTGCACGCCACGTTCGGCGGCAGTGCGCACCACCTGCGGCACGATCGCCGCTGGTGCGGTGATCACCACCAGGTCGGGCACCCAGTCCAGGTCCTTCAGCCGCTTGACCGTGCGGATGCCATCGATCTCGGCATGCCGCGGATTGATCCACGCCACCTTGCCGGGGAAGCCGGTGCCACGCAGGTTGCGCATCACCGCGCGCCCGGCCGAACGCTCGCGCGGGCTGCCGCCGATCACCGCGACCGACTGCGGACGGAACACGGACTGCAGGTGGTAGGTACTCATGCGCCTACGGTACCCAAATTCCGTGGCGATGGGGTCGGAGGCGGGGTCGGACCCCTTTTCGCAGGAAAGGGCTCTGATCCCCTGCTGCGGATATCCGGGGTCAGAGCCCTTCGCTGCGCGAAGGGATCCGACCCCGGCGTGCACGTTTTGTTACAGCAGCGTGCCGTGCAGGATCATCGCGGCGATGCTGAAGTAGATCACCAGGCCGGTCACATCCACCAGGGTGGCCACGAACGGGGCCGAGGCGCTGGCCGGGTCGAAGCCGAGCCGCTTCAGGATGAAGGGCAGCATCGAGCCGGACAGCGAACCGAAGGTGACGATGCCCACCAGCGCGGTGCCGATGGTGATCGCCAGCAGGATCCAGTGCTCGCCGTAGTCGTGCAGGCCGCCCAGCTGCCAGATCACGATGCGCACGATGGCCAGGCAGCCGAGGATGGCGCCCAGCACCATGCCGGTCGGCACTTCGCGCAGGGCCACCTTCCACCAGTCGCGCAGGCGCAGTTCGCGCAGCGCCAGGCTGCGGATCAGCAGCGAGGTGGCCTGCGAGCCGGAATTGCCACCCGAACTCATGATCAATGGGATGAACAGGGTCAGCACCACTGCGCGCGCCAGTTCGTCCTCGTAGTGCTGCATCGCGCTGGCCGTCAGCATCTCGCCCAGGAACAGCACGCTCAGCCAGCCGGCGCGCTTGCGCAGCATCTCGAAGAAGCCGATCTGCATGTACGGCTTGTCCAGCGCTTCCATGCCGCCGAACTTGTGCGCGTCCTCGGTGGATTCCTCGATCAGCGCATCGAGCACGTCGTCCACGGTGACGATGCCGAGCATCTGCTGCTGCGCGTCGACCACCGGAATCGCCAGCAGGTCGTGGCGGCGGATCAGCCGTGCCACCTCTTCCTGGTCCATCAGCGCATCCACGGTTACCGGCGGATTGACCTGGGCCACGTCCAGGATCGATTCCTCGGGCAGGCCGGTGATCAGCCGGCGCATGGTCACCACCTGCTGCAGCTGCTGGCTGGCCGGCTCCAGCACGTAGATCGCGTACACCGTCTCGCGGGTGCGCTCGACCTGGCGGATGTGCTGCAGGGTCTGCGCCACGGTCCAGCTGGCGGGCACCGCCACGTACTCGGTGGTCATCAGTGCGCCGGCGGTGTTCGGCGGGTAGCTGAGCAGCTTCTGGATGACCTGGCGGGCGTCGGTGCCCAGCAGCGGGATCAACCGCGCGCGCTCTTCCTCATCCAGCTCGTGGACGATGTCGGTGGCGCGGTCGTCGGCCATCAGGCCCAGCAGCGCCGCAGCCCGCGCGGGTGGCAGCGCGGCCACCAGCTCACCGCTGCGGTGCAGCTCTGGCGCTTCGAGCATCTTCACTGCACGCGGCAACGGCAGCGCAGCCAGCGTTTCCGCGGCGCGGGTCAGGTCCAGCGTGTTGAGGAATTCCACCGCGTCGGCGGTGTTGTAGTTCGCCAGCGGTGCGGCCAGTGCGGCGGCATCGGCCACCGGGCGCAGCAATTGCTTCTGGTTCATCGGTTTTGCCTTGTGGGGATGCGACCTCGCGCAACGCCAACGCAGGCAAACCGTCCCGGTGTCAGGCGGTGGCCATCGCTGGCGTCGAACGAGGTCGACTTCTACTGTCGCTGGACATGGGTTGGGGACTCCGGGATGCGTATGCCAACGGACGCGCCGCCAGCGGCGGGCAGTCTGGACCCGTGGGCCATGCAGGTCAACCTGGGCGCCCCGCGCTGGGTGGCCGCCCGGCCGGTTGTTCTCGTGCATACACAGGCCGGCGCGCATAATGTCGTGGTGGCGCTCGCCACGCCCTCCCCCATCCGAACGGACGCACAGCGGGCTCCCCCGATGACCAGGTATTCCCATGCATAGCGGTGGTCTGGAACTGGCCCTGGTACTGCTGCTGGCGGCGGTCATCGCCGTGCCGGTGTTCAAGAAGTTCGGCTTCGGCGCGGTACTGGGCCACCTGGCGGCCGGCGTGGTGCTGGGCCCGGACGGGCTGGGCTTCGTGCAGGACGCCGACCGCATCCTCGGTGCCGCCGAGATCGGTGTGGTGATGCTGCTGTTCGTGATCGGCCTGGAGCTGTCACCGGCACGCCTGAAGGTGATGCGGCGCTCGGTGTTCGGCGCCGGCGCGGCGCAGGTGGCGTTGTCCGGGCTGGTGCTGGGCGGCCTGCTGCTGCTCGATCACTTCCAGTGGAAGAGCGCGCTGGTGGTCGGCGTGGCGCTGGCGCTGTCATCCACCGCGGTCGGCCTGCAGCTGCTGTCCGAGCACAAGGCGATCAACAGCGACCATGGCCGGCTCGGGTTCGCCATCCTGCTGTTCCAGGACCTGATCGCGATCCCGCTGCTGGCGGCCATCCCGCTGCTGGGCGGAGTGAAGAACGAGACCCTGCGCTGGGAAGATGCGGCCGTGGCGCTGGGTGCGCTGGCGGTGGTGATCCTGTGCGGACGACCGGTGCTGCGCAAGGTGTTCAGCATCATTGCGCGCACCCGCAGCCCGGAAGTATTCACTGCCACCGCCCTGCTGGTGGTGCTGGGCACCGCCTGGTTCATGCAGGAAGCCGGCCTCAGCCCCAGCCTCGGCGCGTTCCTGGCCGGCGTGCTGCTGTCCGATTCGGAGTTCCGGCATGAGCTGGAAGCGCAGATCGAACCGTTCAAGGGGCTGCTGCTGGGCCTGTTTTTCATCGCAGTGGGCATGGGCATCGACCTGGACCGCATCGCCGCCGAGCCGTGGCTGATCGCCGCGGGTGTCGGCATCCTGCTGGTGGTCAAGTTCAGCCTGCTCTACGCGGTTGGACGTGTCGCCCGGCTCAGCTCGCGGCAATCGCTGCTGCTGGGCAGCGTGCTGTGGCTGGGCGGCGAGTTTGCCTTCGTGGTATTCAACGAGGCACAGCGCGCGCACCTGCTGGGCAACGCCAACCACGACCGGCTGGTGGCGATCGTCGGCCTGTCGATGGCGATCACGCCGCTGCTGATGATCGCGCTGCTCAAGCTGCTCGGCCAGGAAAAAGCCGCACCACGCGCGGCGGCCGAGGCCGACAAGGTGGCGCCGGACAACCGGCCCAAGGTGCTGATCGCCGGCATGGGCCGCTTCGGCCAGGTGATCGCGCGCCTGCTGACCGCGCAGAAGGTGCCGTTCGTGGCGCTGGAGGCGAACCCGGACACTGTTGCCGACCTGCGCCGCTTCGGCAACCAGCTGTACTACGGCGATCCGACCCGGCCGGAGATGCTGCGTGCGGCGGGGGGCGAGCACATCGATGTGTTCGTGATCACCGTGGATGACCCGGAGACCAACCTGCGCGCGGTACGCATGGTGCGCCGGCTGTACCCGGACGCGACGGTGCTGGCGCGTGCACGCAACCGCCAGCATGCGTGGCGCCTGATGGACATGTCGGCCGAGCCGTTCCGCGAAGTGTTCGGCACCAGCCTCGAGATGAGCGGACGCGTGCTGACCGCGCTGGGCGTGGCGCCGGACGTGGCCGAACGCCATGTGCAGCGCTTCCGCGAGCACGATGAGCAGCTGCTGCGCGACCAGTATCTGGTGTACGACGACGAGGCAGCGGTGATCCAGACCTCGCGCGACGCACGCAACGACCTGATGCATCTGTTCGAGGCCGACGCGGAAAGCGACGGCGACAAGGAGCGCTGACGGCGCCCACCCGATCGATGGCGGACCCGGTAGTGCCGGCCGCTGGCCGGCAGCCTCGGTATCCCGGAGGTCTCAGCAGGTTGCCGGCCAGCGGCCGGCACTACCCACTGCAGATTCCGGCAGCGCGGTGTTGGGGTCAGAGCCCTTTCCGTTGGAAAGGGATCCGACCCCGGCCTGTCAACCGTTGTCGCGCAGGAACCGCGCCATCGACGAAACGCCCGGCACGCGCGGTTCGAACTCTCCAGCGACGTCGATGAAGCCGCGCATCACCGCGATCTCGCGCGGGCTGCGGTTGAGGCTGTCGCGCACTTCCGGATCGGCACCGGCGCGCAACAGGCGCTGCACCAGCAGCGGCAGTCCATGCAGGGCGGCCAGATGCAGCGGGCCGAAGCCGCGCGGATCGCGCACGTCCAGGCTGACGTCCTCATCCAGCAGGCGCTCCACCGCCGCCATCACCACCTGCTCGTCGCAGGCGGTTCCCGGCTCGGCGCGTGCGCCCAGCAGCAGCAGCAGCGGCGTGACCGAACCGGCGGCGGCCTGGTCCGGCTCGGCGCCCGCCAACAGCAGGGTGTCGAGCAGGGCCAGCAGGCGCGAGCGGTCGCGGGCACTGAAACCGTACAGCGCGGCACAGTGCAGCGGGCCCAGCTGCTGCGCGTCACCGGCATGCACGTCGGCACCGGCAGTGAGCAGGCGCGCGACGATGTCCGGCAGGCCCAGCGCCGAGGCCAGCATCAGCACGGTCACCCCGCCCGGCAGGCGATGTTCCAGCTTGGCGCCGGCATCGAGCAGGGCCGAAACGATGTCGACCTGGCGCATGCTGACCGCCGCCGACAGCGGCGTCGCACCGCTTGCAGCGGCGTGCTGCGGATCGGCACCGCGCGCCAGCAGCAGGTCGGTCACGGCCAGGTGGCCACCACCGGCCGCACGCAGCAGCGCGGTGCAGCCCTGTGCGTCGACCGCGTCGACGGCAAATCCCAGATCGATCAGGCGGCGCACGGCGTCCACATCACCTGCCATCGCAGCGGCCGGCAGATCGGCCTCGCGCAGGGTACGGCGTGGCAGCGGCCACACCCGCCAGTCCAGCCAGTCGGCCAGGTCACGGCGACCGATCGACAGCGCCACGCCCAGTGGCGTCTGACCGTCGGCGGCACGTGCTTCCGGCGAGGCACCGTGCTGCACCAGCAGCTTCAGCGCGCCTTCGCGGGCCAGTGCGGTGGCCAGGTGCAGTGCGGTCATGCCATGGCTGTCGCGCGCCTCGCGATCGACACCGGCCTTGAGCAGGGCCTGCTGCAGGCGCAGCCAGCCCAGGCGTACCGCCAGCGACAGCGGTGGGTCACCGGCCGGCGAAGCGGCGAACGGATCGGCGCCACGCTCCAGCAGTTCCAGCGCCAGCTGTTCCAGGCCGCGGGCGGCCTGGTCGTGCTGTGCGCAGGCGGCCAGGAAGCGTGCCAGCCCACCGCGCCCGGCCGGCGACAGGCCGCGCTGCAGCATGACCTGCAGCGCCGGCACCGCGTCGATGCCGCGCGACAGCAGCGCGAACATCGGCGTATCGGCGCAGGCGTCGCGCACATAGGGATCGGCACCGTGGGCCAGCAGCCAATCGACCGCGCGCGGCTCCAGGGCCAGCTCCGGATCGAGCAGCAGGCCGCCCAGTTCTTCCGGCTGGCACAGTCTGGCCAGCGCGGCCATGCCATCGGTGTTGCCGAAGCCCAGCGCTTCGCGCAGCAGGGTCAGCGGCGGACGGTCCGGCAACAGGCCGCTGGCGCTGGCCGCTTCACCGCGCTCGGCCAGGCCATCACTGACGGCTGCCGGCAGCGGATAGGACGGGTCCAGCAGGGCCACGATCGCCCAGCGGCCCGCTTCGGCCGCATAGTCCACCGCGCGGCGGCCAACCGGGTCGGTGGCGTCGGCGGCGATGCCCAGTTCCACCAGGCGCTTGATCAGCAGCGGCGAGACATCCTCGGCCATCACTGCCAGCTGCACCGCATTGCGGCCTTCGCCGTCCACCGCGACCAGGTCCGGCTTGTGCGGCAGCAGGTGCTCGACCACGGCGGCACGGCCGGCACGGGCGGCTTCCAGCCACGGCGTGCGGCCCAGTGCATCGCGCGCTTCCAGGTTGGCGCCGGCGCCCAGCAGCACGCCGATGATCTCCACGTGGCCGGCCAGCGCTGCCTCGTGCAGCGCGCTGCGGCGCTGGCGATCACGCGCGTCGGCGCGTGCCTTGTGCTTGAGCAGCAGCTGCACGCCGGCCGGATCGTCGTCCTCGGTGGCGGCGGCGGCCAGCAGCACCGGGGTGCCATCGGCCGGTTCGCTGCGTGCACCGCGCTCGAGCAGGAAGCGGGCCAGGCGCCAGTTGCCGACCTGGCAGGCCACCGCCAGCGGCGACCAGCCCTCACGGTTCAGCGCATCGACTTCGGCGGCGGCATCGCGCAGCAGCGCGGCCACGCCCGGGTCGGAACTGCGTGCGGCATGGTGCAGCGGGGTGTTGCCATCGCTGTCGGTGGCACGCGAATCGGCACCGTTGGCGAGCAGGGTCATCACCGCTTCGGGGCGGCCATGCCAGCTGTCACGGGTGGCGGCCAGCAGCGGGGTCATGCCCCGGTGCGGCGCGTTCACATCTACGCCGCGGGCAATCAGCTCGCGCAGCAGGCGCAGGTCCGGCAGCACCGCCGCCAGCACCGCCAGGCTGCGCTGGTCACGCCAGTTCGGGTCCGGCAGCGCATACGGATCAGCACCGGCCTGCAGCAGCTGCAGGCCGCGGTCGACGCGGCCCTGGCGCGCGGCCTCATACAGGGCCGGTGTCAGTTCCTGCGGCGCCATCGCCTCCAGCGGCGCGGTTTCGGCCGCAGCAGGGAACATCGGTTCCTGTTCGCTGCTGGCAGCGGCGAACGGGCTGGGGCGCAGCGACACCAGCGGCGCGGGCGCGACCCGCTGCAGCAGCAGGTGCAGCGCCGGCGACAGCAGCACGACCGCCAGTGCGGCGGGCCAGCGTGCGCCGTCCGGCAACAGGCCCGGCCAGGCCGGCAGCACCACCAGTGCGGCCAAGGCGATCACCAGCGCGGCCACGCCAAGACCACGCCAGGCGGTCAGGTCGCGGCCGGCCAGCGCCTGCCAGTGCTGGGCCAGGCTGCCATCCAGGCGTTCGACATCGTTCCATAGCGGCCAGGTGCGCCAGGCCGCCAGCAGGCCGGCACTGACCAGCACGCTCAGGCCCAGCACCGCCGCCAGGCTGCCGCTGTCACGCAGGGCCGCCAGCGGCCAGGCCAGCAGCAGCGCCAGCAGCAATGGCGCGGCAGCCCACAGCGCCAGCAGTGCGGGCAGGTCCTGGCGTGCGACCACCTTCAACGGCAGCAGCGCACGGCTGCGACGCCACCACGACACGCCCAGCGCGAACGCCGGCTGCGCCAGTGCGGCAAGGATGGCACCCGGCACACCGCCCACCGCGGCGCCCAACGCCAGCATGGCACCCACGGCGAAGGCGATCGACAGGGCACGCGGACGGGAGGTGTCAGTCATAGTGTCGCGGCATCAGGCTGGCCACCGACGGCGGTACCTGCAGGTAGAACCCGCGTTCGCTCATTTCGCTGCGGACCTTTTCAGGATCGGCCTGGGCCAGGCGGCGCTGGACATCCAGGGCCACCTCCAGGACGAAGGCGAGCGTCCCCAGCGAGGTGAGCAGCGGCGCGGGCAGCGCGCTGAAATCATCGCGTCGGGGAACGTAGACGTAGGTGTCCGGCTTGAGTTGGCTTTTATAGACGTAGGCGTGCATGTCCGCGGGACGATAACCCGGGAAGAGCCATGATTGTGTCGGAAAGCCGACACCGGGGAAAGCCGTCAGCCGACGATGGCGGCGCGATCGGCGGCGTTTCCCCTGCGAGGTTCAGCAATGTGGCGGCGACGTTCAGCCAACGCCGCCGCCACACGGGCGCTTACTTGACCTTGGCGTAGGTGCCCTTCAGCGCGACACCGGCGAGGATGGTGCCGGCGTAGCACTCGTAATTGGTGCTGCTCTTGAACTCGTTCTTCTTGTAGTAGCTGACGATGTCGACCACGGCGTTGGCGCCGCGCGACCTGGCGCCGTCCTGCAGCGCGCGCAGCGCCGACAGCGCGACCCAGCGGCAGGCCTCGGCATCGCTCTTGTTGGCGGCGTTGGTCTTCTTGTTGGTCACGTCTTCACCCAGGCGCTGCTGCACGCTGACCGGCTGGCCGGCCAGGTAGAAGCGCACGCTGCCGTCGATGCCGGCGTCCTTGGCAGCCTGCGAGCTGACCAGCTCCTGCAGGGACTGCTCGACGCGGGTATCGCGGGCAGAGGCGGTGGAGGTCAGGGCCAGCAGCGCGGTGGCAGTGGCGATCATGAGAGTGCGGCGCATCGAAACTTCTCCTTGTCAGGGGTGCGGGTGGATGGCGGAAACAGTGCGGTGGGGCGGTGGATCACTCGCTCCAGCGGCGGAACACCAGTGAGGTGTTGATGCCGCCGAAGGCGAAGTTGTTGCTCATCACGTACTCGGCCTGCAGTTCGCGGCCCTGCCCGGTGATGAAGTCGAGCTGGCCACAGCGCGGGTCGACCTCGGCCAGGTTCAGGGTCGGCGCGAACCAGCCGGCGCGCATCATCTGGATGCTCAGCCAGGCCTCGAACGCGCCACAGGCACCCAGCATGTGGCCGACATAGCTCTTCAGCGAGCTGATCGGCACGCGGTTGCCGAACACCTGCGCGGTCGCCTGGGTTTCGGCGATGTCACCGTGGTCGGTGGCGGTGCCGTGGGCGTTGACGTAGTCGATCTGCGCCGCGTCCAGGCCGGCATCCTCCAGCGCCAGGCGCATGGCCTGGGCCATGGTGTCGGCGCTGGGCTGGGTGACGTGCTGGCCATCGCTGTTGGTGCCGTAGCCGACCACCTCGGCAAGGATGGTGGCGCCGCGCGCCTGCGCGTGCTCCAGGTCTTCCAGGATCAGCGTGCAGGCGCCCTCGCCCAGCACCAGGCCATCACGGCCGGCATCGAACGGGCGCGGGGTGGTCTGCGGCGCATCGTTGCGAACGCTGGTGGCGAACAGGGTGTCGAACACCGCCGCTGCGGTGGCATCGAGCTGCTCGGCACCGCCGGCCACCATCACCGTCTGCTTGCCACTGCGGATCGCTTCATAGGCCGCACCCACGCCCTGGCTGCCGGAGGTGCAGGCACTGGACGTGGTGTACACGCGCCCGGACAGGCCGAAGAACACGCCGATGTTGACCGGCGCGGTGTGGCTCATCATCTTCAGGTAGGTGGTGGCACTGATGCCATCGGTGGTGAACTCGTTGAGCATGCGCCCGAATTCACCGGTGGCCTCGTGGCTGCCCGAGGACGAGCCGTAGGCCACGCCGGTACGGCCGCTGCGCAGCACCGGATGCTCGTGCAGGCCGGCTTCACGCAGTGCCACCTCAGTGGCGCGCACCGACATGATCGCGACCTTGCCCATCGAGCGGGTGGTCTTGCGGTTGTAGTTCGGCGGCAGCTCGAAATCCTGCGCCGGCGCGGCCAGCTTGGTGTTCAGCCCGGCATAGACATCCCACTCGGGCATCGCACGCACCGCATTGCGGCAGCTGCGCAGGTGTGCCTCGATGGTCGGCCAGTCGTGGCCGAGCGGACTGATGGCGGCGGCACCGGTGACCACCACGCGACGATCGGCGGCCATCAGATCATGCCTCCGTTCACCGAGATCACCTGGCGGGTGATGTAGCCGGCCGGCTCGGACAGCAGGAACGCCACCGTGGCCGCCACTTCGTCGGGACGACCGACGCGGCCGGCGGGAATCAGCTTGAGCGCGTGTTCAACCACTTCATCGTTGAGCATTTCGGTCTCGATCAGGCCCGGGGCCACGCAGTTGACGGTGATCTGGCGGCTGGCCAGTTCCAGCGCCAGGGCCTTGGTGGCACCGATGATGCCGGCCTTGGCGGCGCTGTAATTGACCTGCCCGCGGTTGCCGGCCAGTCCGGACACCGACGACAGGGTGATGATGCGGCCAGGCTTGCGCCGGCGCACCATCGGCATGATCAGCGGATGCAGTACGTTGTAGAAACCGTCCAGGTTGGTGTGGATGACCTGGTCCCAATCCTCCGCTGACAGTGCCGGGAAGGCACCGTCACGGGCGATGCCGGCGTTGCAGACCACGCCGTAGTACGCGCCGTGCGCTTCGACATCGGCCTCCAGCACAGCGCGTGCGGCCTCGCGATCAGCCACGTCGAACATCAGTACGCGGGCCTGCTGGCCCAACGCGTGGATCTCGGCCATCACGGCCTGTGCCTCATCCAGGCGGCTGCGGCAATGCACCACCACGTCGAAGCCGTCACGCGCGATGCGCAGCGCGATGGCCCGGCCGATGCCCCGGCTGGCGCCGGTCACCAGCACGCTTCGATTCCCTGTCATGCCTGTCCACTCTCCAGATAGGCCATCGCATCGGCCGGTTCGAACACCGACACGTTGGCTGTCGCCCATTCGTCCTCGCCTGCCAGGATGCGGCAGGCGAACATCCCCAATCCATTGTCACCCAACAGCTCGCAGCGCGCCTGTACGCGCAGCCGCGATCCGCTGGGAAAGCTGCTGCGCGGGCTGCTGTAGCGGCGGCTGCCAAGCAGGAAGCCCAACTGCGGCGGCTTGCCCGCCGCACGCGCACGGCAACCGGCCCAGGCCGCGATGGCCTGCGCCATGTATTCGATGCCGACCCACGCCGGCACCTGGCCCTCCTCGACGAACAGGCCCGCGTCGGGCACCACCAGTTCGGCCTCGATGGTGTCCTGGTCCCAGTGCGTGATGCGCTCCAGCAGGCACATGTCCTGGCGGTGCGGCACCACCTCTTCGATCGCGTACAGCGTGTTCATCGACGCTCCAGCGCCAGCACGGCATTGCTGCCGCCGAAGGCGAACGAATTGCTCAGCACCCGCCGCGGTGCCTGTGCCAGGCGGGTGGCCGGTGCGACCAGCGGCAGTGCCGGCAGCGCGGGGTCTGCCACGCCGTCCCACCAGTGCGGTGGCAGCTGCTGCTGCGGGTTCCCGGCCAGCACGATCCAGCACAGTGCAGCTTCGATCGCGCCTGAAGCACCCAGCGTATGGCCGGTCAGCGGCTTGGTCGAACTGGCCGGCACCTGGTTGCCCAGCACCTGCGACACCGCCAGGCTTTCCATCGCATCGTTGTGGCCGGTGGCGGTGCCATGCAGGTTCACGTAGTCCACTTCATCGGCCGCCCAGCCGGCGCGCTGCAGCGCCTGCTGCAGGGCATCGATGGCACCCAGGCCCTGCGGATCGGGGGCGGACATATGGTGCGCGTCGGCCGATTCGCCCCAGCCGGCCAGGCATACCGGGCCGGGTTCGCGGGTGAGCAGGAACAGCGCGGCACCCTCGCCGATGTTGATGCCGGCACGGTGCTGCGAGAATGGATTGCAGCGCAGGGCCGACACCGATTCCAGCGCGCTGAAGCCGGCCACGGTGAAGCGGCACAGCGAGTCCGCGCCACCTGCGATCACGGCGTCGACGATACCGGCCCGCAGCATGCGTGCAGCCGACATCAGGGCCTTGGCACTGGACGAGCAGGCGGTGGACAGGGTCCACGCCGGCCCCTGAGCGCCGCTGCGCTGGCGCACGAACTGCGCGGCAGTACCCATTTCCTGCTGGGCGTAATCGAACCCGGGCGGCCATTGGCCCTGTTCGGCATGGGTGCGCAGGGCCTGCTCGGATTCACCGATGCCCGAGGTACTGGTGCCCAGCACGACCGCCACGCGTTCGGCGCCGTGGCGGGCGATCGCGGCGGCCACCGCCGGTGCGATCTGCGCCAGTGCCACGTCCAGCAAGGCGTTGTTGCGCCCGCGCAGGGCGGCCGGCAGTTCTTCCAGCGTCGGCAGCGGTGTACGCACCTGCCCCAGCGCCAGGGTGTGCCCCGGCAGCAGGGTATCGTTGTCGCTGAGCCCGCCCGGCACGCCGGCGAACATCGCCGAAGCCACCGCGTCGCGGCCATCGCCGAGCGCGCAGACCACGCCCAGATCGTTCAGGTAGATCGGTGCACTCATCGATCCGGCCCGGCCATGTCGATCGATTCGATGCGCAGCGCATAGCCTTCGGCGCGGTTGTCCAGCTGCACGCTGCCATCGTCCAGGCGCTGCAGCTGCAGCCACACCGTGCCGTCGCGCGACAGGCTGCGCTGATGGCCATCGTCACGGACCTGCCAGCCGGCTGGCAGCGCGGCCGCGATGGCTGCGGTCGGCCACAGCGCGAACTGCAGGTCATCCAGCACGCGCTCGGCGCGCACCTGCTGCGGCAGCCACGGCGCGCGCTGCTGGGTCAGCTGCCGGCCGTCCCACTGCAGGCGCACGCCGGTCTGGCCCATCGCCTGCACCGCCAGCTGCACCTGCTGCGCATCGGCTTCCAGCAGTGCATCCAGGTCGCGCTCATGCGTGCCGAACCGGAAATGCAACTGCTGCTGCAACGCCAGCGGCGCCGGCAGGCTGGCCGGCGACAGGCGCAGCGGCGGCAGTTCCACCAACGGCTTCGGCATGCGGCCGGCGCAGGCCACCAGCAGCAGGCTCAGCAGCAGTGCTGTCGCAGGG
The DNA here is from genome assembly GCF_059372445.1 of Stenotrophomonas sp. YJH_SMC_127. Lineage (NCBI taxonomy): Bacteria > Pseudomonadati > Pseudomonadota > Gammaproteobacteria > Lysobacterales > Lysobacteraceae > Stenotrophomonas > Stenotrophomonas sp. YJH_SMC_127. Next base: position 60,707 of record NZ_JCAFVO010000009.1, read on the forward strand.
GCGATCAGGCGCCGCACAGCTGCTCCAGCACGCGCATGCGGCGGCCACTGTCATCGGCCACGTACGGGTTGTTGGTGTCCCAGGCGTAACCGGCCAGGATGGAGCTGATCATGTCGCGCACTTCGGGCTGCTGCTGCGGGTGGTAGATGATCTTCTGGAAACCGCCTTCGTACCAGCTTTCGACAAAGCGGCGGAAGGTCTTCACGCCCGCCCGCAGCGGGACCGAGAACTCCGCTTCCCAGTCCACGGCTTCGCCGGCATAGCGGCGCGCCAGGCATGCACTGGCCAGCTGCGCGGACTTGAAGGCGATGGTCACGCCGGACGAGAACACCGGGTCGAGGAACTCGCCGGCATTGCCCAGCAGGGCATAGCCCGGCCCCCACAACGAACTGACATTGGCCGAGTAGCCGGTGATGCGGCGCACCGGCAGCACCGCCCATTCGGCATTGGCCAGCAGCCGGGTCAGGTTCGGGTCCTCGCCGACGATGGCCTGCAGTTTCTGCAGGTCGTCGCCCTCGTAGCGCTCGAAGAACGACGGTTCGGCGACCACGCCCAGCGAGCAGCAGCCGTTGGAGAACGGGATTGTCCAGTACCAGACGTCGACGTGCTCGGGATGGGTGGTGATCAGGATCTTGTTGCGGTCGAAGTCCGCTTCGGCCGGAATGTTGTCGCGCACGTGGCAGAAGATCGCCCCGCGCACCGGGAAGTTGGACGGCGATTCCAGCTGCAGCAGGCGCGGCAGCAGGCGTGCGAAGCCCGAGGCGTCGAGGATGAAATCGGCCTCGATGCGGTACTCGCTGCCGTCCGGGCGGCGCACCGTCACCGCCGGCTGCTCGCCGGCTTCGACCGACAGCACTTCATCACCGAAACGCAGCGTGGCCCCCATGCGCTCGGCACCGCGCGCCAGCACGTTGTCGAAGTCGGCGCGCTGCACCTGGTAGGTGGTGCCCCAGCCCGGCGAGAACTTCTTCCTGAAGTCGAATGCGGTACGCGCTTCGCCGTGCACGAAGGCCGCGCCGTTCTTGTGCTGGAAGCCGGCTTCGACCACGTCCTGCAGCAGGCCGGCGGCCTCGATGTACTCCATGCTCTGCGGCAGCAGGCTTTCGCCGATGGAGAAGCGCGGGAACTGCTGGCGCTCCAGCATCAGCACCTGGCGGCCCTGCTGGCGCAGCATCGCCGCAGCCACGGAGCCGGCCGGGCCGGCACCGATGATCAGGATTTCAGTACGTTCGACAGCATCCACAGCAGTATTCATCGGTGCGTCCTTGTTGCTCGATCAAGTGGAAAGAAGGAAGTCGGAAGCAGGCTCAGGCCCGCGGCAGATCATGCGGCGGCGGCCGGAACAGCGGCGAGATCAGCCAGACCAGTCCGATGCCGAACAGCAGGGTCAGGCCGAACGCGCGCAGCGCCGGGGTCTGCGACAGTCCCAGCAGGCCGAACGACAGCCAGGTGCTGGCCGCGCCCACGCACACCGCCAGCCAGGCACTGGCATCGCCGCGGTGCTCGATCAGGAAGATGCCGTAGTCGATGCCCATGCCCAGCAGCAGCATCAGTGCCAGCACGTTGAACAGCTGCAGTGGCTGGCCGAACAGGCCCAGCAGGCCCAGGGTCAACGCACCGGCAATCAGGGTCGGCGCGAACACGCGCCAGGCCTGGCGGCGGTAGCGCAGCCACAGCGCGCCGAACACCAGCACGATGCCGACCAGCAGCAGCCCCCCCATCAGTTTGCGGTAGTGGCCCAGCAGCTGCGAGAAGTCGGCGGTGCGGTCCACCCAGCGCACGCCGGGCAGGCCTTCGGCCGCCCCGCGCAGGGTCGCCAGCGCATCGGCGCGCGACAGGTCATCGACCATCACCACGCTGATCATCTGCCCACCGACCTCACCCACCCACAGGTGGCGGAACGGCTGCGACGCCGGCGAGGCCAGGAACGCCTCCGCGGTCAGCGGCGTGGTGGCGAAGTCGGGGCGCGGCAAGGGTTCTCCGACCGCATCGGACACGGCCTGCAGCACGCCCGGTTCCACCTTGGCGGTCAGCGCCGCATCGGCCTGCTGGCGTGCCGGCGACGGCAGCCAGTCACTGATCGCGCGGTAACCGCCGATGCGCTTGTCGTTGGCCAGTACACGCAGGCGTTCGGTCAGTGCTTCTTCGCGCTGCAGCAGCTGTGCAGCGTCACTGCCCTGCACCAGATAGAACTGCGCCGGGCTGGGCATGCCCAGCAGCTGGCTCAGGCGGATCTGCTGGGCCATCAGTGCCGGCGGTGAGGACTGCAGGCTGCGCAGGTCGTCATTGCTGTGCAGGCGGGCGATGCCGATGGCAGACAGCGCCAGCGTGATCACCACGAACACCGTCACCGGCCGGCGGCCATGCAACCGCGGGAAGCGCTCCAGCGTGTTGCCCAGCCACTGCGAGAAACGGGTCTGGCGGATCTCGCCGCCATCCAGCCACGGGAACCAGAAGATCACCGTGAGGAAGGCGGCGGCCAGACCGACCACCGAGAACAGCGCCATCTGGCGCAGGCCCGGGAACGGGGCCAGGCCCAGGGCCAAGTAGGCCAGCGCGCTGGTCAGCAAGGCCAGCCACAGGCCCGGCAACAGGTGCCGCAGCAGCTTCCAGCGGCGATCGGCCGGCTCGGCCTGGCGCGAGGCAAACCAGTGGATGCCGTAATCCTCGGCCACGCCCACCAGCGACGCACCGAACACCAGGGTGAGCACGTGCACCTTGCCGAACACCAGCACGGTCACCGCCAGCGCCACGCCACAACCGATCAGCAACGACGCGGCGACCAGCAGGATCGGCCGCAGCGAACGGAACGCCAGCCACACCAGCAGCAGCACCGCGGCCAGCGAGCCCCAGCCGATCGTGTTGATCTCCTGGTTGGCCTGCACCGCGGCCGCCTCGGCGTGCAGCGGCACGCCGGCATGCAGGATTTCCAGCTCCGGCGCTGCCGCCCTGGCAGCCCGCCCGGCACGTTCCAGCAGGCCGTCGAGATGACGCTCACCGTCGAGCTGGAACGCCGAACCCGGTGTATCGAACTGCAGCACGGCCCAGTGCCTGCCCTCGGCTTCGAGCAGGCCGTCATCGCCCAGCCGCAACCCCGAACCCTGCGCCTGCTGCTGCCACCATTGCGGCCACAACGACAACGGGTCTTGCCGCCAGTCGGTCAGGCGCGGAGCGCCCATCGGGCCGTACAGCGCGGCCAACGCCTGCTCGGCCAACGCGCCCGGTTCGCTGCCCTGCAGCTGCTCGCGCTGGGCCGGCGTCAGCAGGCGGTCGCGGTACGGCGCGTAGAACGCGCGCGCCTCATCGAACCAGCCTTCGATCGAACCACTGGGCACCAGCAGGGCTCGGTCAGTGTCCTTGGCCATGGCCGCGGCAAAGGCCGCCTGCGCACGCTTGGCGGCGGCGCCGTCCCTGCTGCCCAGCAGCACCACCACCTGCCGCGAGCTGCCGTCGGCGATGCGCCGGGTGACGTCGCTCAACAGGCGGTCATGCGCATCCTGCGGCAGCAGCGCGAGGATGTCGGTGTCGATCCGCGATTGCTGGCTCCACAGGTGCCACTGCTGCGCGCCCAGTACCAGCAGCAGCAACAGCCAGGCGATGCCCAGCCAGTGCCACCAGCGCCGCAGCCGCTCCGGTGCGTTCGATGCGACGGCCTCACTCAAAGCGGCGTGCCTCGTCGGCGGTGAGCGTGGCCGGCGCCTCGCTCAATGCACTGAACTGGATCTGCGTGCGGTCCTTGTTGGCCTCGACGATCTCGACCTGGCGCACGTAGCGGTCACCCTGCAGGGTCAGCGACTGGAACGCCTTGGCCAGCATCGCCGACTTCGGCGTCAGCCGCAGCCGCCAGCCCTGCCCTTCACGGCTGGCCGCCACGTTGAACTGGCTGGACAGCGCCTGCACGTCGCCACTCATCAGCGCGAACATGATCGCGTTCACCGAACGCATCGCCGGCTGCTGCCGTGCATCGAGCTCGACACGGGTGCTGCCATCGCGCTGGCGGCTCAGGATGCGGTCGGCGGTGACCACCACTTCGGAAGGGAACGGCTTGAGCGTCGCCCAGATCACGCCGTGCTGGCGCGCGACCACGAACTGGCCCTGCGAGCGCAGCGGGTTCCTGAAGCCGCTGACCTGCTTTTCCTGGCTGAACTGGCCACGCAGCACATCCGGCCGCGCCACCGCCTGGGTGATCGCATCGATGGCGGGGTCGGCCGCCTGCACCTGCGGTGCGGCAACGAAGATCAGCGCGCACAGGAGCACGCTCGAAAGACGGACAAGGGGGTTCACGGCGCAGGCACTCCCAGGCGCTCCCACAGTACCGGCGGGCACTGGTACAGCATTTCCTTGCTGGCCGCGTCCACCGCGACCTGGATGGTCATCGCGCGGGTCAGCACCTGGCCGCTCTGCGCATCGAGGATTTCATACTCGATCTTCAGCCGGTTCTCCCATTCCACGATGCGCGCGACCACGCGCAGCGCCTGGTTGAACAGCAGCGGCCGCACGTACTTCACCCGCGCATCGACCACCGGCCACAGGTAGCCCGATTCGAGCATCTGCGGGTAGTCGTAGTCGTAGCGCCCGAGCAGCGCGCAGCGCGCGATCTCGAAGTACTTGAAATAGTTGCCATGCCAGACCACGTTCATCGGATCGCAGTCATGGAAGGCAGGGGTCAACGCAATTTCGCCAACCCGTTCGATGGCCTCATTCACCGGCATACAGCTCCCAACGTTGCGCGCGGATCTCCACCAGCAGTTCCCGCAGTTCGCGATCCAGCGCGCGGTCTTCTTCAACCAGGGCGATGCGCTGCCCCAGGTCGGCGTACATGTCGGCCAGACTGCCATGCAGCTGCGCGTTCAGGCCAACCCGTTCGCGCAGCGCCAGGCCCTGGCGGGCGGCGATCAGCATCGCGGCCACCACCTGTTCAGTCAGCTCGATCACGCGCAGGCAGTCGCGCGCGGCGATGGTACCCATGCTGACCTTGTCCTGGTTGTGGCACTCGGTGGAACGCGAGAACACGCTGGCCGGCATGGTCTGCTTCAGCGCTTCGGCAGTCCAGGCCGACACGCTGATCTGCAGCGCCTTCAGGCCATGGTTGATGGCCGCGCGCGGGCCGGTGGCCGCCGACAGGTTGGCCGGCAGGCCGTGGTTGTAGCGGGCATCCACCACCAGCGCCAGCTGCCGGTCGAGCAGGTCGGCAACGTTGGCCACGGTGTTTTTCAGGGTGTCCATCGCCAGTGCGATGTGGCCGCCGTAGAAGTGGCCGCCATGCAGGATGCGCTCGCCGTCGACGTCGATCAGCGGGTTGTCGTTGGCACTGTTCAGTTCGGTTTCGATCAGCTGGCGCAGGAACGGCAGGCTGTCTTCCAGCACGCCGATGACGTGCGGCGCGCAGCGCAGCGAATAGCGGTCCTGCAGGCGCTGTTCGTTGCGCGGCGGGCGTTCGCTGTCCAGGTCGCTGCGCAGGCGCGCAGCGATGCGGCCCTGGCCCGGGTGCGGCTTGGCGGCGAACAGGGTTTCGTCGAAGTGGTGCGCGTTGCCGTCGCTGGCCAGCACGTTGAACGCGGTCAGGCGCGTGGCCATGCGCGCCAGGTAATCGGCGCGCTGCCAGGCCAGGCAGGCCAGGCCGGTCATCACCGCGGTGCCGTTCATGATCGCCAGGCCTTCCTTCGGCCGCAGCTTCAGCGGGGTCATGCCGATCTTCGCCAGCACTTCGGCCGCCGGCTGCACGCGGCCGTCGTGCAGCACCTCGCGCTCGCCGCACAGCACCGCCGCCACGTACGACAGCGGGGTCAGGTCGCCGCTGGCACCGACCGAGCCTTCGGCCGGGATCATCGGCAGCACGTCGTGCTGCAGCAGCGTGGCCAGGCCTTCCAGCAGCGGCACGCTGACGCCGGACATGCCGCGCACCAGCGACGCCAGGCGCGCGGCCAGCACCGCGCGGGTCTCGACCGGGTCCAGGTAACGGCCCAGGCCGCAGCCGTGGTAGGTGTACAGGTGGTGCGGCAGTTCCGCCACCAGCGCCGGCGGGATGTTCACCGTGCACGAGTCGCCGTAGCCGGTGGTCACGCCGTAGATCACGCCGTCCTCGCGCAGCAGGCGGTCGAGGAAGTCGGCACCGCGCTGGATGTGCGCGCGGAACGCCGGCGCGTCGCTCAGTGCGGCCTCGCACTGGCGCTGGGCCAGGGCAACCACGTCTTCGATGGTCAACGGTGCATCGCCAAAGCGGCACACGGGTACGGCGTCAGTCGTCATGCGGAGCCTGATCCCAGAAGGGGAAGAAATTGAACCAGTCCAACGGGGACTGGATGACCTGGAGTTCCAGCCAGCGCGCGAAGCGCTGTGCCTGTTCGGCCAGCGCGGCGTCGCGCGAGCCACGCGGCAGCACGATGCGTTCGGCGAACTGTTCGAATGCCACCCGATAGCCGTCGCCCTCGTGCAGGCAGGCCATGGTGTAGACCGGGCAGCCCAGCGCCGCGGCGAGCACATAGGCGCCGATCGGGAACGGCGCGCGGTGGCCCAGGAAATCGGCAGTGACGCTGCGGCCACCCTGTACCGGCGTGCGGTCGCCGACGATGGCAACGAAGCCCCCCGCCGCCACGCGCTCGGCCAGCATCACCGCGGTGGCCGGCCCCATTTCGGTCACCTGCACCAGTTCCACCGCCGCCAGCGGGTCCAGCCGCTGCAGCAGGCGGTTGAAGCGCTGCGCATGCGCGGTGTGCACCAGCACGGTGATGCGGAACCCCGGCACCTGTTCGGCCAGCACCTGGCACAGCTCCAGGCAGCCGATGTGCGCGGTGAGGATCAGCCCGCCCTCGCGGCGCGCGATCTTCTGCAGCACCAGGTCACGATGCAGGTGGATGCGCTCGGCCGGGTAGCGCCCGCCCAGGCCGAGGATCTTGTCCAGCATCGTATCGGCGAAGGCGAAGAAGTGGCGCAGGCTGTCACGCCGTGTCGGCGCGCGGCCGAGCACGCCGCTGTGCGCCTGCAGCCGCTGCAGGTACTGCATCGAAGCCTGGCGCCCTATACGGTTGCCCAGCCAATGGCAGGCCACCACCGGCCACACGCACAGGCGGAACGGCCAGCGCCCGAACCAGCGGTGCACCCAGCACAGGAACAGCACGCCGGCCACCGACGTCGATTCGCCGATGTCGGCCCAGTGCGGGGCACCCTGCGCGGCCGCCATCTCAGCGCTGCCCCCGCAGGCGGCGCCACAGCAGCCGCGGCGCACGCCAGAGCATGCCGAAGAACAGGCGGGTATGCATGCGGCTGATGCGCACGTTGTCGCGCCACACATCGAAGTGCGACACGCCATCGGATGGATAGGTCACACGCGTGGCCAGGTGCTCGACCGGCAATTGCCGCCAGTACAGCCGCACCATCACTTCGGTATCGAAATCCATGCGCCGGCCGATGGTCTCTTCACCGATCAGGCGCAGTACCGGCGGCAGCGGATACACGCGGAGGCCACACATGGTGTCGCGCAGGTGCAGCGACAGCGTGTTGATCCAGACCCAGATGTGGGTGGCGTAGCGGCCATACAGGCGCGCCTTGGGAACACTGGCGTCGTAAGCCGGAATGCCGCAGATCACCGCCTCGGGATGGGCGCGCGCGGCTTCGATGAAGCGTGGCAGGTCAGTGGTATCGTGCTGGCCGTCGGCATCGATCTGCAGCACGTGGCTGTAGCCACGCGCGCCGGCCTCGGCAAAGCCGGCCAGCATCGCCCCGCCCTTGCCCTGGTTGACGTCCAGGCGCAGCAGGTCGACGCCCTGGCGCTGTGCCAGCGCGCGCAGCACCGCCGCGCACCCATCGTGCGAACCATCGTCGACCAGCAGGCAGGGCAGTCCCGCAGCCTGCACGCCATCGACCACCGCCGCGATGGCGTGCTCGTGGTCGTAGACAGGGATCACCACCAGTGGCGCGAATGCGGCACCGGCAACGGCCGGATCAGTCCGCATCAGCGAAAACCACCCTGCCGCTGGCATGCACACCGTGGCTGGAGGTGTAGCGGAAGGCCAGCACGTTGCGTGCGGCATCCCAGTCCAGCTGCAGGGTCAACTCGTCACCGGGGCGGGCCACGTGCTGGAATTTCACCGCATCCATGCGCACGAACGCGCCCCGCATCACAAACGCCTGGCGGGCGAAGCGCACCGCCCAGTCCAGCTGCGCCACGCCGGGCAGGATTGCCGCCTGCGGGAAGTGGCCCTGGAACGGCCGCAGCGCCGGGTCCAGGGTCATGCGCAGGGTGGCGCTGGCGGCATCGCGGTGATCCCACGCCGGCACCGGCATCAACGGCTGGAACAGCGCCGCCAGCGCGGCCTGGGTCACCTTGCCCTGCGCATTGATCGGCAGCGCCTGCACCAGGCGCCAGCGACGCGGCCGGGTCACTGCGTCATGCGCATGCGCCAGGCGGGCGCCAAGGCGCTGGCCCAGCGCACGGCGCGCGGCGTCGCCGCCCTCCAGCAGCGCCGGATCGGCCGGCACCACCACGGCGGCCAGCTGCTCGCGCTGCCCGGGCAGCACCAGCACGCGCGCGTCATCCACCTCGGCGTCTTCGCGCAGCGCGCGTTCCAGCGCATCCAGCGACACCCGGCGTTCCTCGATCTTGACGATGCGGTCGGCCCGGCCCAGCAGGCGGAAGCGGCCGTCGGCCAGGGCTTCGACACGGTCCTGGGTGCGCCACCAACCGGGGGTGTCCAGGTGCGCCGAGGCCACCGCCAGGCAGCCATCGTCGATGCGCCACTGCACGCCCGGCAGCGGCTGCCACGGCGGCAGGTCGATGTCCCAGCGGCGCCAGGCGATGCCGCCGGTCTCGCTGCTGCCATAGACCTCGGTCGGGGCCACGCCCAGCCACTGCCGCACCTGCCGCGCTGCGTCTTCCGGCAGCGGACCACCGGAGGAGAACACCGCGCGCAGGCGGCCATGCAGGCTGGCCCAGTCGAGCTGCCCGGGCAGGCGCTTGAGGTGGGCCGGCGTCGCCACCAGCACCGTATCGGTACCGGCCAGCGCACCCACCAGGTCTTCGTGGAAGAACCGGCGCGGATGAATCAGGCGGCCGGCGGCCAGCGGCCACAGCACGCGGAACAGCAGCCCGTAGATGTGCTGGTGGGACACCGTGCCATGGACCTGCACACCCTCCATCTGCGCACCGAACGCGGCCTGCAGCGCCTCCACCTCGCGCGCCAGCTGGTCCAGGCGCTTGCCGATCGCACTGGGCTGGCCAGTGCTGCCGGAGGTGAACACGCACAGCTCGCAGGCGCGCTCGTCCAGCGCCTGCAGCTCATCGTCCAGCGCGGCGTCCAGCGCCACCAGCGAGCGGTAGTCGGCGGACACGTCGCCTGCGAAGCCGCTCACCTGCGGCTGCAGCGCCTGCAGCGTGGCTGGCAGGTTGTCGGCGGCCAGGAACACCCGCTTGCCGGCATGCCAGGCACCGAACAGCGCGGCGGCAAAGGCCACGGCATCATCGAAGTACAGGGCCCAGTCGCGGCCTTCGGCGGCCGCAAAGGCGGCGCGCCAGGCCAGTACGCGCTGGCGGAAGCCGGCATGGTCGATCACCTCGCCGTCGCACAGGCCGACGCTGCGCTGCGGCCGTGCCTCCAGCAGCAGCTGGTCCAGGGCAATCCACTCAGCCATGCGCGTGCGCCGCCTTCACCTGCCGCCGCACCAGCCACTCCCCTGCGAACAACACGCCCATCATCACGTACGCCAACAATCCGTTGTAGAGCATCCAGACCCGGTCCGACGCGTACAGCGCGGTCAGCAGGGCCAGGCTGCCGTTGAGAACGAAGAAGCCGCACCACACCTGGGTGACGCGGCGGGTATAGGCCACCGCGAACGGCGGCAGGTCCGGCTCCTGCAGCCGCGCCAGGCGCTCCACCAGCGGCGGCCCGAAGCGCAGGCTGGTGCCGAACACCGCCAGCATCACCACGTTGACCAGCGCCGGGTACAGCTTCAGCGGCAGGGCCTGGTTGAGCACGGTGGCCAGCACCGCCAGCAGGCCGGTGCCAGCGGCGGCGGCCCACCACAGCGGCTGTCGCGTGCTCAGTGCACGCAGCAGGGCCAGGGTGAACAGCAGCAGCGACAGCCAGCGCGGCTCGAAACGGCCCATCGCCAGGTACACCAGCAGCGGGTAGGCAAGCGAAATCGCTGCCACCACGACGGTACGTGCGCGAGCCATGGCGAAGCCGCCGGCGCTGCGGTCAGGCGGCTGCCTGGTCCGGCAGCAGTCCATGCACGACATCGACGATGTCCTGCACGGTGCGCACGGCCTTGAACGCTTCCGGCTGCAGATTGCGGCCGAGCAGCGGCTTGAGCTGCACGATCAGGTCGACCGCATCGATGCTGTCGATGTCCAGGTCGTCGTACAGGCGGGCCTCGGGGGTGATCCGGGCGGTTTCGATCTCGAAGCTGTCGGTCAGGATGCTGACGATGCGTTCGAACAGTTCATTCTTGGTCATGGCAATTCCTGGCGCCGTTACGACTGGCGGGCGGCGACGAACTCGCCGAGCGCGCGCACGCTGGAGAAATGGCGACGGGTTTCTTCCGAATCGGCCGAGAGGCTGACACCGTACTTCTTCTGCAGCGCCAGGCCCAGTTCCAGCGCGTCGATCGAATCCAGGCCGAGGCCCTCGACGAACAGCGGCGCGGTCGGATCGATGTCCTCCGGCGTGATGTCCTCCAGCGAAAGGGAGGAAATGATCAATTCCTTGATCTCGTGCTCAAGTGCTTGCACGGGACGGATCTCCAGACAGGTCGAAATAACGAGAAAGGTGCTCGGTGACGCGGCGTGCTGCCAAGGCATCCCCCCTTGGCGAGTCGTCATCGGCCAGGAAGGGCGCGATCGGGATATCTTCGCCGATCTGCAGCCGAACGTGAAAGCGACGTGAGGGGACACGATACCACTTCTGTCCCTTGGTCAACGTGGGCGGGGTGCAGGTGATCCGTACCGGGGTGATGTCCAGCCGGCCGCGGACGGCGATGTTGGCGGCCCCGCGCTGCAGCCGCGGCGGTTGGCCCGGCACGCTGCGGGTGCCCTCCGGGAAGATCACCAGGGTACCGCCGGCATGCACCGCCGCTACGCAGTCGTCGACCAGGCCGGCCCCGTCATCGTTGGCGATGTAGCCGGCCGCCCGCACCGGGCCGCGCATGAACGGGTTGCAGGCCACGGCCCGCTTCACCACGCAATCGGCGTTGGGCAGCAGCGAAATCAGGCAGACCACGTCGATCAGGGTCGGGTGATTGGCCAGAACCAGCAAACCGTCGCGCTGCAGGCGTTCCCCGCCCTCGATCTGGTAGGTCATCACCCCCAGCGCACGCATCAGGCGCAGGTGGCTGGCAAAGGCGACCTGGACCACGCGGCGGGCCCGGCGGCGGCGGACCACCGGGTCGCGCATCAGCAGCAGCACCGGCATCACCAGCACGCCCAGCAGCAGGCCGCCCACGCCAAATGCGGCGAAGCTCAGGCCGGTGCCGAACACCCGCCAGGCATGATCGAGGCGGCGCAGCGCCTCAGCCACGGCGTCCCCAGCGCCAGCGCTGGCCGTGGGCCACATGCTCCAGCGCCGGCGCGCCAGACAGCAGGAAGCGGTGCAGGTCCAGCGCGTGCGGCAGCGTGCCCGGGGCGGTGGCGGTGGCCTCCGGCGCCGCCTCCCATTGCAGCGAGAGCGTCGGCTGGCCCGCTGTCGGCGCGGTCAAACGCCAGCACCAGGCAAAGAACGGGTCGGGTTCGTCGGCAAACGTCGCGTAAATTTCAGGAAGCGGCGACTCATAGACCACCACCCGCACTTCGCGGGCACCATCGGCCAGCAGCCCGGCGGCCTCCAGGCAGGCGGTCTCGACCGTGGCCTGGCCGGCGGCCAGCGCCAGGTAGTTGCCGCGGTGGCCGCGGGCGATCGAGTACAGTGCCGCGATCGCGTTGTGCACCGACAGGCCGAACCCGGTGGGGGACAGGGGCTGATCGCTGGCCAGCGCCCCCAGCAGGTCCATCGAACGGGCCACGTCGCCGTGGCGGCTGGCGAACACCAGCGGCACCCGGCTGTCAGCGCCCTGCCCGTCCTCGCACCAGCAGGCAGCCTGGATCGCCATCCGGCCCAGCCGCTCGATGCGGCGGCGCTGCATCGCCGGGATCTCGGCCAACGCCGGCGTGTCTTCGCCCTGCGGCGGATACGGCGCATCGGCCCAGCCCAGCCACTGGCTACGCTCGCTCAGGCCGGGCGCCCAGGCGGCCCAGTCGACGATGGAGAATTCGATCATTTAGCGATGGTGCTTCAACGGGAGAACGATAGGCACGAGCCATTACGGCGACGCGCGGCGGCCCCCCATTCCTGCAGCCGTGCGTCCGTCCAGGACGTCGCCGGCTGCCCCCCTGGCCGCCGGAAAGGAGCGCACGCTAGCACGTCCTGCGCGGGGTGTGCAGGTTTCACATTCCCGAACGCGGGGGCCGGCACCGGCCGGCCCCGCATTCAAACGATCAGTGGTAACCGGTGTCGGCGTGCACCTTGCCGCGGAACACCCGGTATGACCACGCCGTGTAGCCGAGGATGACCGGCAGCAGAATGACCAGCCCGACCAGGGTGAAGCCCAGCGAGGAGGCCGGCGCGGCGGCCTGCCACAGGGTCATCGACGGCGGCAGCAGGTAGGGCCACATGCCCAGCACCAGGCCAAGGAAGCCGAGCACGAACAGGGCCAGGCTGAGCAGGAACGGCGGCAGGTCGCGGCGCGGATGGGTCGCGCTGCGCCACAGCGCGGCCGCCACCGCCAGGGTCAGCAGCGGGACCGGCGACAGCCACCAGAAGTTGCCGTCGCTGAACCAGCGGTCCATCAACCGCGAATCGAGGAACGGCAGCCAGCTGCTCACCAGGCCCATCGCCGCGATCACCGCCACCACCAGCGGGCGGGTCATCTGCCGCGCCAGCGCCTGCACGCGTCCTTCCGTCTTCAGGATCAGCCAGGTGCTGCCCAGCAGCGCATAGCCGGCCACCAGCGCGGCACCGGTCAGCATCGCGAACGGGCTGAACCAGGCGAACGCGCCGCCCTGGTAGGCACCGTCCACCAGCGGGATGCCCTGCACCAGCGTGCCCAGGATCACGCCCTGGGCGAAGGTGGCCAGCAGCGAACCCAGGCCGAACCCCACGCTCCACAGGCGGCGCGAACGATGTGCCTTGAAGCGGAACTCGAACGCCACGCCGCGGAACACCAGCGCCACCACCAGCAGCAGCACCGGCAGGTACAGCGCCGACAACAGCACCGCATAGGCTTTCGGGAACGCCGCCAGCAGCCCGGCGCCGCCCAGTACCAGCCAGGTCTCGTTGCCGTCCCAGATCGGCGCGGCGGTGTTCATCATCAGGTCCAGCTGCTCCTCGTCCTCGGCGAACGGGGCCAGGATGCCGATACCGAGCACGAAGCCGTCCAGCACCACGTACATCAGCACGCCGAAGCCGATCACCGCGAACCACGCCACCGGCAGCCAGGTCATCAGGTCCATGTCAGCGCTCCTCCAGCGGTTCGTCGGCCGCCGACAGCGGGCGTGCCGGGGTGTGGCTGCCGTGGTCCAGCGACGGCCCATCATCGTGCGGACGCGGTCCGTGGCGCAGGATCTTCACCAGGTACCAGATGCCCCAGCCGAACACGAAGGCGTAGCCAACCACGTACACGCCCAGCGACAACGCCGTCATCCACGCGCTCTGCGGGCCAACCGCATCAGCGGTGCGCAGCACGCCGTACACCACCCACGGCTGGCGCCCCATCTCGGTGACGAACCAACCGGACAGCAGCGCGATGAAGCCACTCGGCAGCATCCAGTTCCATCCGCGCAGCAGCCACGGTGAATCCAGCAGCTTCCTGCGCCACAGCTGGAACGCTGACACCCAGGCCAACAGCAGCATCAGCGTGCCCAGCCCGACCATGATGCGGAAGGCGAAGAACACCGGCGTCACCGGCGGCCGCTCGCTGGCCGGTACCGAGGTCAGCGGGTCGAAGGTGCCGTCCAGGCTGTGGGTGAGGATCACGCTGCCCAGCTTCGGGATGGCCACTTCGAAATCGTTGCGCTCTTCCTTTTCATTGGGCAGCGCGAACACCACCAGCGGCACGCCCTCGCCTTCCTCGGTTTCATGCCAGTGCGCTTCCATCGCCGCGATCTTCATCGGCTGGTGCTTGAGCGTGTTCAGGCCATGCATGTCGCCGACGAAGATCTGCACCGGCACGGTCAGTGCGGCGAACGCCACCGCCGCGATCAGCATTCGCCGCCCCGCTTCCACGTGCGTGCCCCTGCGCAGGTACCACGCACCGACGCCACCAATCACGAAACAGGTGGTGATGAACGAGCCCAGCGCCATGTGCGCCAGGCGGTACGGGAACGAGGGGTTGAACACCACCTGCCACCAGTCCACCGGATGCACGATGCCGTTGACCATCTCGTAGCCGGCAGGCGTATGCAGCCAGCTGTTGGACGACAGGATCCAGAACGTGGAGAACAACGTGCCCAGCGCCACCATGCAGGTGGACAGGAAATGCAGGCGCGGCGAGACCCGGCCCCAGCCGAACATCATCACGCCGAGGAAGCTGGCTTCCAGGAAGAACGCGGTCAGCACCTCGTAGGTCAGCAGCGGGCCGATGACCGTACCGGCCACCTCGCTCAGCCGCGGCCAGTTGGTGCCGAACTGGAAGGCCATGACGATGCCGCTGACCACGCCCATGCCGAACGACACCGCGAAGATCTTCTGCCAGAAGAAATACAGCTCGCGCCACACGGGCAACTTCGTGCGCAGCCAGCGCCATTCGATGAAGGCCAGCCAGCTGGCCGTGCCGATGGTGAAGGCCGGGAACAGCACGTGGAAACTGATGACGAATCCGAACTGGATCCGGGACAACAACAACGCGTCCAAGGGACGCCTCCTGCCTGCGACCGGTGGGATACCGGACCACTTTAGGAGGATTTCGTTAAGGTGGGATGCGACCGGGTGACGCGCTGCTTCACTTTGTCGCAGGGGTCAACCGTTCTGGTAGCTGCCAGCCTTGGTTGGCACACACGCCCAACCGCCGACCCAGGTCGGCACCTACCAACGGCGACTGGAACGGCCCACCGCCCGGAGGGTGCCTCAGTGCCAGAAATACCAGCCCGCTGCAGCCAGCAGCGCGCCAAACAACAGCACCTGCACCAGCACATAGCCCACGCCACTGTCGCGCGACTCAGCGGCAATGCGCTTCTGCAGCGCCTCGCTCACATCCGGCGTTGCTTCCTGCTGCGCCTGCTCGCGCAACGCCTGTGCCAGCACGCGCGCTTCCGCATCGCGAGGATCGGTGGGTGGGTTCACAGCAGCTCTCCGGCAGTGGCATGCCGCGTCAGTTCCTGCTTCAGGACCTGGCGCGCGCGGTGCAGGTGGCTCTTGATGGTACCGCGTGCCAGTCCGGTCACCTGCTCGATCTCGACCAGATCAAAATCCTCCAGGTAATGCAGGCCGACGATCAGGCGCTGCGGCGCGCTCAGCCGTTCCAGTGCCGCGCCGAGCTGGCGCCCGGCCTGCAGCGCCTCGCTCAACTCGGCGGGCCCGGGGCCTTCATCGCCGATCCCCAGTTCCTCCGGCACCTCCACCGCCACCATCCATTGCGCCTCCAGCCGCCGCCGGCGCAGGTGCTGTAGTGCAGTGGTGTAGGCCACCCGCGAAACCCAGGTACGCAACGAAGATTCAAAGCGGAACCGGTGCAGCTGGCGGAACACGGCCAGGAAGGTTTCCTGCAGCAGGTCAGCCACCTGGTCGCGGTCGCCCACCATGCGTCCGATCACATGCGCGCAGGTGCGCTGATGGGCTTCAACCAGTTGCGCGAAGGCCGACTGCGAGCCATCGATGATGGCCCGCACCAGGGCCTGGTCCGCGTCCAGCGCTTTGGCGGGAGCCGCCGTCGCCGCCGTATCCTCGCGGCGACGGCCCCGCAGTGCCGACAGCGCTTCGCCGAGCAGGCTCATGCGCGGGGCGCCCCCTGTGCCCGTGGCATGCGCCGGCTCAGCCCTTGCGTGCGGCAGGACGGGTGAAGTGCCAGGCCAGCAGCTGGCCCAGGCCGGCACTGCCGACCAGCGCGGCAGCGGCACCGAAGGTCAGGTCACGCGCACCGATGGCCTCCAGCAGGGCCATGGCCAGGGCCAGGCAGACCAGGCTGATGCCCCAGCGCAACGCCCCTTGGCGGCGCCGCTCTTCTTCCAGCACGGCCAGCGAGCGGATCACTTCCTCCGGCACGTGCGGGGCCACCAGCTTGCTGCGCGCGCGCGCATCGGCAATGGCATGGATCGCGTAGGCGATGCAGATGAAGAGGGTGATCGGGATCAGTTCCTGCATGGTCGGGCTCCTGTTCGATGGATGATGCGGGTTCAGGAGAATGGATGCGCGACCACGGCAACCGGTTGCACTAGCTGCCTGCCACCTCGTCGCTGGCGCCGGGCGTGTCCGCCGGGTCCGGGAAATAGGTCTCCACCTGGAAACCCAGCTGCAGGTCCGCCAACAGTCGCAGCAACTGCTGATCCAGCACAAAGCCCGCCCATGCGGTCTTTCCAAAGATGCCGACACGCACGCCGATCGAAGCCCCCTCCTGCAGCAGTTCCCCGATCACATCGGCGCGTGCCCGCAGGAGATCGACCAACGCCGGCCAGGCATCCATCAGCCAGCCGTCCTTGCCCCTCTCCAGTACGAACACCACGCGGGTCTCCGCATGCCCGCTGATCAGGCTGCCGTCGCGATCCCGGTATCCGGTTCCGACGTCTCGGGAAAACGCCGGTTCCAGATCCAACCGGGCGGCAATCCCGGCGCCGGCCTCTGTTGGGTGCTGCACGCGCAGCGAGATCCTGTAGTCGTAGCAGTACATATCGGTTCCATCCGAACGGAATGGCCATCATGCCGCACACGCCGTCGCAGCGACCTGGAGGGGGCCATTTTGCCGATTCCGCTGCCATGACCTGTGGCCCCTGCCCCGGGCCCGTGCGGCTGCTACGCTTGCCCGGTTTCCTCTACTGGTGCCGTCCGCCCATGTCCCGAGTGCTGCCCCTGTCCTTCCTGCTGTCGGCCGTGCTGGCCGCACCGGCTGCGCATGCCGCGCCGACGCCGATCACCATCGAACAGGCCATGGCCGACCCGGACTGGATCGGTCCGCCGGTCGAGAAGGCCTGGTGGTCGTGGAACAGCCAGCAGGTGGAGTACCAGCTCAAGCGCAACGGCAGCCCGGTACGCGATACCTTCCGCCAGCCGGTAGCCGGTGGCGTGGCCGCGCAGGTGGCCGATGACCAGCGCGGCACCCTGGACGTGGCCGAGCCGGTCTACGACCGCAGCCGCAGCCGCAGCGCCTTCGTGCGCAATGGCGATGTGTTCGTGCGCGACCTGCGCAGCGGCGCGCTGACCCAGCTCACCCGCAGCAACGAGCGCGCGGGCAACGTGAACTTTGCCGCCGACAACGGCGTGATCTGGCGCGTCGGCCAGAACTGGTTCCACTGGACCGCCGCCAGCGGCGTGCAGCAGGTGGCCAACCTGAAGGCCGAGAAGGACCCGCGTACGCCGCCGAAGGCCGACGTGCTGCGCGACCAGCAGCTGCGCACGCTGGAAACCCTGCGCCGCGACCGCGAGCAGCGCGAGGCATTGAAGGACCAGGACCAGCGCTGGCGCCAGGCCGACCCGACCCGCGCACCGGGCCCGGTGTACCTGGGCGCCGACGTCGAGATCGGTGACAGCGTGCTGTCGCCGGACCTGACCCACCTGATCGTGGTGACCAAGCCGAAGGACTTCGACGACGGCCGCACCAGCAAGATGCCGCTGTACGTGACCGAATCGGGCTACGAGGAAACCGAGGACACCCGCACCCGCGTCGGCCGCAACGGCTTCGAGCCACACACCCTGTGGTACGTGGACGTGCGCACCGGCAAGGCCGAGAAAGTCTCGCTGTCCAGCCTGCCGGGCATCAGCACCGACCCGCTGGCCGAGCTGCGCCGCAAGGCCGGCAAGGATGCGCTGAAGGGCGAGCGCAGCGTGCAGGTGATGAGCGACTTCATGGGCGGCGGCATCCGCTGGAGCGCCGACGGCCAGCAGGCCGCGGTGATGCTGCGTGCCAACGACAACAAGGACCGCTGGATCATCAGCGTCAACGCCGCCGACGGTCGCGTGCAGAACCGCCACCGCCTGACCGACAACGCCTGGATCAACTGGGGCTTCAACGATTTCGGCTGGATGGCCGATGGCCGCACGCTGTGGCTGCTGTCCGAGGAATCGGGCTTCTCGCACCTGTACACCCAGGCCGGCACCGCCAAGCCGCAGGCGCTGACCAGCGGCAAGTGGGAAACCTCGGCACCGGTGCCGTCGGCCGATGGCAAGGGCTTCTATTTCCTGTGCAACCAGCAGGCGCCGCATGACTACGAAGTCTGCGCGGTCGACACCGGCAACCGCCAGGTGCGCGAGCTGACCAGCCTCAACGGCGTGGAAGACTTCTCGCTGTCGCCGGATGGCCAGCAGCTGCTGGTGCGTTACTCCGGTGCCTACCTGCCGCCGCAGCTGGCGGTGCTGCCCAGCACCGGCGGCCAGGCACGCGTGCTGACCGACACCCGCACCGCCGACTACAAGGCACGCCAGTGGATCCAGCCGAAGCTGGTCGCGGTACCGTCCAGGCACGGTGCCGGCGTGGTCTGGGCCAAGTACTACGAGCCGGAAAACAAGGAACCGGGGAAGAAGTACCCGATCGTGATGTTCGTGCACGGCGCCGGCTACCTGCAGAACGTGCACCAGCGCTACCCGGCCTACTTCCGCGAGCAGATGTTCCACAACCTGCTGGTGCAGAAGGGCTACATCGTGCTGGACATGGACTACCGCGGCAGCGAGGGCTACGGCCGCGACTGGCGCACGGCCATCTACCGCAACATGGGCCACCCGGAACTGGAAGACTACAAGGACGGCCTGGACTGGCTGGTCGACACCCAGCAGGGCGACCGTGACCACGCCGGCATCTACGGCGGCTCCTACGGCGGCTTCATGACCTTCATGGCGCTGTTCCGTTCGCCGGGCACGTTCAAGGCCGGCGCCGCGCTGCGCCCGGTGGTCGACTGGCACAACTACAACCACGGCTACACCAGCAACATCCTCAACACCCCGGACATCGATCCGGAGGCGTACCGCGTGTCCTCGCCGATCGAGTACGCGCAGAACCTGCAGGACAACCTGCTGATCGCCCACGGCATGATGGATGACAACGTGTTCTTCCAGGACTCGGTGAACCTGACCCAGCGCCTGATCGAACTGCACAAGGACAACTGGTCGATCGCACCGTACCCGCTGGAACGCCACGGCTACGTGCGTGCCGATTCCTGGCTGGACCAGTACAAGCGCATCCTCAAGCTGTTCGAGCAGAACCTGAAGTGAGCAACGCCGCGGCCACGATCCGGATCGTGGCCGCGGTCATCCTGGATGACCGCGGCCGGGCGCTGCTGGTGCGCAAGCACGGTGCCCGCCGCTTCATCCAGCCCGGTGGCAAGCCCGAACCCGGCGAAGCACCGCTGCAGGCGCTGGCCCGCGAACTGCACGAGGAACTGGGCGTGCAGCTGTGCACCGGTGCCGCCATCGCACTGGGCACGTTCGAGGACTGGGCAGTGAACGAGCCCGGCCACCGCGTGCAGGCCCAGGCCTGGTGGGTGCAGGTGGACGGTACGCCACAGGCGTGCGCCGAAATTGCCGAACTGGCCTGGGTGCCGCTGCAACCACCGCATGGCCTGCCCTTGGCACCCTTGAGCGAACACCATATCCTGCCGGCGGTCGCCACCCGGGTGACGGCCCGCTGAGCAGGCGGGCGCCGACTGCAAGGACATCGGATGTCAATGTCGATCCCGTCGATCCCCTCGCTGCCTTCCCCGGCCTATCACGCTTGGGTGCGTCCTGTCGCACAGGCCTCGTTCTGGCTGTCACTGGTGCTGACAATCTACTTCGTGCTGCAGGGACTGGTGCTGTGGCCGTTGCACAACCTCGCGCTGTGGCGCCTGGTGGAAAGCGAAGTGCAGCACCAGCAGCTGCACAGCCTGATCTGGCTGCTGGCGCACCCGGTAGCCGCATCGATGGTCGTCGCGCTGTTGTGCCTGGCCTCGACCGTATCCAGCTGGGGCCTGCTGCGCGAACGGCGCTGGGGCCTGTGGAGCTTCGTGGTACTGCTGCTGCTGAGTGGCCTGACCAACTTCGCGGCCGCCTGGTGGCTGGACCTGTTCATGGGCGACTTCATTCCGCTGCTGGCCGATGACCCGGCCCTGCTGCAGGAGCTGCAGCTGAAACGCTGGCTGATCACGCTGACCGTGGTCGGCATGTCGTTCGTGCTTCTCGGCCTGCAGGGCTGGCTGGCCTGGCGCCTGCTGCGGCCGGATGTGCGCTCGCGCTTCCGCTGAGCTCTACCGATCCCCGTTCGACAAGGACTGTCGCATGCGCTTGCTGATGCTTCTTCCCGCACTGCTGTTCGCCGCGCTGCCTGCCAGCGTCGACGCGTTGCAGTGTGGCGAATACCGCAGCGCCGATGGCGGCACGGCGCTCGTGTTCACCACCCCCAGCAGCGGCTACCGCCACAACGACATCCGTGAACGGGAGCCACTATGGGTCGATCGCAGTGCGGCGCAGACCCGGTTGGTCATGCTCGACGATGGAGTGGCGCAACCGATCCGGATCAGCGCCGATGGGCACCGCATCGAGGACGACGTGGTGACCTACACGCTGAGCCACTCCCGCGCCTGCGCCATCGAACCCAGCGTGATGGACGGCAGCTGTCGCGCCGCCGGCAGCCACTGCATCGCGCAGCTGCCCACGGCCTCACCCGGCCAGGCCCTGCGCGCGTGCAATGAAGGCGTTGGCGCAGGCTGCTCGACGCTGCTGCGACAACTGCGCGAGAACAGCGCAGCAGTAGCCAATGACACCGGCCCGGCCCGCTTCGAGCGCCCGGGCATCTGCCGCGAACCCACACCTGGGCATGATCCGGAGGCCTGCGAGACGCAAACCAGTGATGCGCTGGCTGCCGCCATGCAGCAATTGGGCGAACGTCTGCAACAGGTAGACGAAGACGCGCTGGATTCGCCGCTTCCGGGCGCTGCACGTGATCGTCTGCAGCAGCTGTGCCTGCAACACCGTGGTGGTCGCTTCTGTACCGAGGTTGCCGAGCAGCAGTTGATCGCGCTGGAACCCGCGCTGGCCGTGCAGGCGCTGCAGGTGGTCTGCGATGCTGGGCGCGCCAGTGCCTGCGAACGTATTGCGCCATTGCGTGAACTCGGCACCGATCTACGCCTCGTGCCTCTCCAGCAAGTGCCCTGTGGCCGCTATCAGGCCGATGGCGGCGCGATCGACAGGCTCGACTTCGGCGATGGCACGCGCGGCCGACTGGATGACGGCGCCATCCACCTTCAGCAGGACGGCGAAACCCTTGTCCTGCGCCAGCTGGGCAACGGCGACCTGCTTGGCATGGATACGCAGACCGGTTACCAGCGCTACCAGCCGGTGCCCGGCACGGCACAATGCACGCCCCCGCGCGAGGGCCGTGATTCGCCGTAGCGCCTGGAGTTTCCCGTTCGATCGTCAAGGAGACGACATGCATTCACCCGCACCGCGCCGCCGCTGGCTGGCCTGGGCGCTGCTGCTGGCCGCGCCGATGGCCGCCGCACAGTCACCGCAATGCGGCCTGTTCAAGGCCGACGAAGGCAGCAGCACGCTGCGCATCAGCTCACCGAACCGCGGCGAGCAGAAGCACTTCGGCAGTGCGCCGTCTCCGGTCGCGTTCCAGCAGATCGACGGAAAGCTGCAACTGGTGAACCTGGAGTACGGCCTGCCCAGCGCCTTGCAGGTGCGCGATCGTGGCCGCACGGTCGAGGTGGATGGCACGGTCTACATCCTGCAGGCCCCCGCACAGTGCGCCGCCGCAGCCAGGCCGGCTGAAGGCAGCTGCCTGGCCGATGCGGCGGCGTGCCTGGACAACCGCCGTGAAGCGCCCCCGGCCGCGCTGGAAGCAGGGTGCCGGGAAGGCGTGCCCGGCATGTGCCTGCAGCTGGCCGATCGCTGGCATGACGAGGCCAGGGCGCCGGCCACGCCGGATGAGGCGCAGCAACAGGCCATCCTCGATACCGCACTGGCCGGCATCGAACTGCCTGTGCCGTGCCGGAATGGCGGCTTCAGCAACGAGACACCGGCCTGTGCAGCGGCGCTGGAAGCGGATCCGGCGCTGCAGGATCAGATCGTCAAGGCCGCGATGGGTGCGGCGATGGTCGAAGCCGTGAGCTCCGTGCTGTCACCCTCCACGCCGGTGGTGGTGCCGGCCGCGCAGCGCCAGCAGCTGTTGCAGTTGTGCCAGCAGGTCGGCCATGGCGGCTTCTGCAGCCGCGTGGCCGAGCTCTCGTGGGAATCCGGCGACCCCTTGCAGGCGGTGCAGGCACTGACCACAGCGTGCGCGCCCGGTAAGGAAAGCGCCGCCTGCGAGCGCCTGCCTGCATTGCAGGCGCTGGGCGCCTCGTTGCGGCCGCAGCCGGCTACGGCGCTGCCCTGCGGCACCTTCCGCGCCGCAGGTGGCCTGATGGATACGCTGGACTTCGGCGATGCAGGACGGGTCGGCATCGGCTGGGACAGCCAACTGCGTGCTCGTGTCGAAGACGGCGACATCCGCATCCGCCACGACAAGGGCGGCGACTTCGTGCTGCGGCCGTTGCCCGGGGGCCAGCTGCTGGGCCTGGACACGTGGACACGCTTCCAGGTGTTCGTGCCGACCGGCGAGGGCGCGAGCACCTGCAGCCCGCCGAAACACTACACGGTGCTGCCGCTGCCTCAGGACTGCCCGCAGGCGCTGGCCAGCGGCGGTGCCGAAGCCTGCTGCGCGCAGGGTAAGCTGCAGGGCTGCAACATTCTTGGCAACCGTCTTGCGCTGTCCGGCCAGTGGCGGCAGGCGGCAGAGCACTACACCACCGTGTGCCGTGCCGGCGTGCGCGAGGGCTGCGAAAACCTGGTCGCAGCGCAGGGCCGCAGCAGCGACATCGACGCCCATGCGACGCTGGAGCGGCTGTGTGCCGCCGACCGCAGCGGGCGCCACGTCGCCTGCGACGTGCTGGACACCGGAAACTGGAGCGCCCTGGAGCTGGGCCGTGTCCTGCAGGAGGCGGTGGACGAAGCGACGGCCGAGGACACTCCGGCGCCGCGCGCTTCCAACCGCAAGCGATGAGCCGGCCAAGGCATGCCCGCAGCTTCGGGCGGGCCCTGCGGTAAAGTAGCGCCATGAACGAATTCGAGCGCGTGCGCACCTACCTCACCGACCTGCAGGACCGCATCTGTGCGGCGATCGAGGCCGTCGATGGCCAGGCCCGCTTCCAGGAAGACCTGTGGCAGCGGGCCGAGGGCGGTGGCGGGCGTACCCGCGTGCTGCGCGACGGCGCGGTGTTCGAGCAGGCCGGCATCGGCTTCTCCGATGTGGCCGGCAGCCGCCTGCCGCCGTCGGCCTCGGCCAACCGCCCGGAACTGGCCGGCGCCTCCTGGCGCGCCACCGGCGTGTCGCTGGTGTTCCACCCGCTCAATCCCTACGTGCCGACCACCCATGCCAACGTGCGCTTCTTCCAGGCGCAGCGCGACGGCGAAGTGGTGGCCAGCTGGTTCGGCGGCGGCTTCGACCTGACTCCGTTCTACCCGTTCGACGAGGACGTGCAGCATTGGCACCGGGTCGCACGCAACCTGTGCACGCCGTTCGGCGACGAGCGCTATGCCGCGCACAAGCGCTGGTGCGATGAATACTTCTTCCTGCGCCACCGCAATGAAACGCGCGGCGTCGGCGGCCTGTTCTTCGATGACCTGCACGGCGATTTCGAGCGCGATTTCGCTTATCTGCGTGCGGTCGGTGATGGCTTCCTCGACGCCTACCTGCCGATCGTGCAGCAGCGCAAGGACGCCGCATATGGCGAGCGCGAACGCGAGTTCCAGCTGTACCGCCGCGGCCGCTACGTGGAGTTCAACCTGGTCTACGACCGCGGCACCCTGTTCGGGCTGCAGAGCGGTGGCCGCAGCGAAAGCATCCTGATGAGCCTGCCGCCGCGGGTGCGCTGGGAGTACGGCTTCACCCCGGAAGCGGGCAGCGCCGAGGCGCGCCTGGCCGACTACCTGGTGCCACGCGACTGGCTCTGATCGTCCGGCGCCACGCCTGATCCGTGGCGCCTTCTTACGCCTGTGGTGCGCCCCGCGCCGGACAGGCCCTGCACTGCCTCCTTCAAGGATGACCCCATGCCTGCTGCTGTTACCTTCCGCCCCCGCGCCGCGGGCTGGCGCTCCCTGCTGTTGCTTGCATTGGCCTCGGCCAGCCTGCCGGCCGCCGCGCAATCGATGGCCTGCGGCACCTACAAGGACGTCGACGGCAACACCACGCTGACCATCGAAAGTGAAGGCCATGGTTTCCTGTCCGGCCCCTACCAAGCCACCGAGCAGCTGCGCATCGCCCGCCAGGAGGACGTGCTCGGCACCGGCAACCTGTCCACCGGCCGCCTGGAAAACTGGTACTTCTCGGACAACGATCGCACGATCAGCACCCCCTATCGCGAATTCACCCGCGAGCACACCGCCGCCTGCAAGACGATGCCGGAGCCCATCGAGGGCGGCTGCGTAATGAACACCTCCGAGTGCCTGGAGGCGTTGCCGGAAGCCGAACCGCTGAAGCTGCATGCCTGGTGCGCCGAAGGCGTGGGCGCGGCCTGCATGCAGCTGCTGGAGACCTACCAGCGGCAGGCCAAGGACGCAGCGCCGGCGCCTTCACGTTCCGAGCCGCCAATGCCGGAGATCTGCAAGGAGGATTCGGCGTCGTTCAATGCCGAGGGCTGCAGGGCGATCGCCGAGGTGGTCGGCGCCGAGATGATGGGCAAGGCCGTGCTCGGCCTGCAGCATTCGAACGACCCTGTCTTGCCGACCGCACAGCTCGATGAACTGGCCGCACTGTGCCGGCAGCAGCACGGCGAGGCGTTCTGCGCCGACGTTGCCGAGGCGCTGTGGAGTGGTGGGCGCCTGTTGCAGGCCCATGAGGCGCTGCAGCTGTCGTGCGCCCAGCGCGCGGAGGGCGTGGCCTGCGGCCGCGCCGAGGCGCTTGCCCGACTGGCCTCGGTACCGGCCGCTGCACTGGCCCCGGTGCCGGCTTCCGCGCTGCCCTGTGGGAGCTATGAAGCGGAGTACGGCGTGCTCTCGCAGCTGCGCTTCCTCGATGGTGGCCTGGTGGAAGCCGGGGGCCGCGACCAGCGCCTGCGCGCGAGCCTGCAGGACGGGCGCATCCTCATCCATCGCGACGTCGGCAGCGACTTCGTACTGCAGCCGCTGAAGAACGGAAACCTGGCCAGCGTCGACGGCGGCAACCGCTTCGCCTACTACGAGCGCAAGCCGGGCTCAGGCAATGCCAGCTGCGCACCGCCGGTGGCCTTCGTGGAGATCCCCCTGCCGCTGGACTGCCCGACCCTGGACCGCAAGGACGGCGCCAAGGCCTGCTGCACCGATGGCAAGCTGCTGGGCTGCAAGGTTGCCGGCGAGGCACTGTTCAAAAACGAACAATGGGCCGCATCGCGGTCCTACTTCCAGACGCTGTGCAGCGCGGGTGTGCGCGAAGGTTGCCTGGCAATGGCCGCGGTGTATGCACATACCGCGGATCCGAAGATTCCGCAGGCGATGGCTGCGATCTGCGCGAAGGACGGCAAGGGCACCCACGTCGCCTGCGATGTGGACGCGACGCGCAACTGGCCGGCGCTGAAGGCTGAAGCCGCTCCCTGAGGCCAGGCACCTGTTGAGCCGGGCATGGGCCCGGCGCTACGAGGTCAGGTGCTCTTCCGCGCGATGATCGTGATGTGCCCGGTCGTCTCCAGCAGGGCGATCTGCACGTCCTCGATCCGCAGGCCGCCCTGTTGGCGCAGCGCGGCATCGAAATCGGCCCGGCTGATCAGTTCGCGGCGGAGAACGCCCTCCAACAGCCGGCCATCACGCGCGATCACGGTGGGCTCTCCTTCGATCATCCGCTCCATGCGCCGATTCCGGGTGGTCAACCAGCCCACCCCGTAGTTCAGCACGATCAGGGTGGCCGCCAGCAGCAGGCCACCGCCCAGCGAGGTGTCGGTGCCCAGCAGCGCGTTCTGCACCGCGTTGCCCAGCAGCACGATCAGCAGCACGTCGAAGGGCGTGATCTGCCCCAGAGCCCGCTTGCCGCCCAGCCGGACCATGCCCAGCACCACCACATAGACCACCACCGCGCGCAGGATGAATTCCCACCACGGCATGGCCAGGGCGAACAGATCGGGCATGGTCTTCCCCTGCAGAACGGTGGCCCAGCCTAGCACCTGGGGTCAGATCCCTTTGCCCGGCGGGCAAAGGGATCTGACCCCAATGTGTTCCGTAGGCGCAAATAAAAAGCCCCGCTGACCAGGGGGAGGTCAACGGGGCCGGGGAACGGGCACTTGGGGAGGAGTCCCCGTTCCGAGATCTGCTCCAGGGGATGGGAGAGATCCACAACAGGCGTTGCGCCTGTCGGGAGTTATAGAAGCACTTCGAACACTAACGGTTCGTGAAGGGGCCCCATTTAATGAATTTCAATAGGGGCAACATTCATGGTCGAGTCAGAAACACCCGACTCATGAACAAATTCACGTCGTTTTCGGCCTGAAACACCGTCAGTGCGCTTCGTCCCAGTTGTTGCCGACGCCCGTGTCGACCACCAGTGGCACCCGCAGTTTGGCCGCTTGCGACATGCGCTCCACCACCTGCAAACGCAGGTCCTCGACGAAACTGCTTTCGGTTTCGAACACCAGTTCATCGTGCACCTGCAGGATCATCCGTGCCGGCGCCCCGCTGTCACGCAGCCACTGGTCCACATCCACCATCGCGCGCTTGATGATGTCGGCGGCAGTGCCCTGCATCGGCGCGTTGATCGCCGCGCGTTCAGCACCGGCACGCAGGCCCTGGTTGCGGGCGTGGATGTCGTTCAGGTACAGGCGACGGCCGAACAGGGTTTCCACGTAGCCCTGGTCACGGGCCTGCTGGCGCATCCGCTCCATGAAGTCGCGCACGCCCGGGTAGCGGCTGAAGTACAGCGCCACGTAGTCCTGCGCCTGGCCACGGTCGATGCCCAGGTTGCGGGCCAGGCCGAAGGCGCTCATGCCGTACATCAGGCCGAAGTTGATGGCCTTGGCGGCACGACGCTCGTTCGGGGTCACCTCCTCCAGCGTGCGCCCGAACACCTCGGCGGCGGTGGCACGGTGTACGTCGGCGCCCTGCTCGAAGGCACGCACCAGGCCCGGGTCCTCGGACAGGTGGGCCATGATCCGCAGTTCGATCTGCGAATAGTCGGCCGCCAGCAGCTGGAAGCCTTCCGGGGCGATGAACGCGCGGCGGATGCGGCGGCCGTCCTCGGTGCGGATCGGGATGTTCTGCAGGTTCGGGTCCGACGAGGACAGGCGGCCGGTGGCGGCACCGGACTGGTGGTAGCTGGTATGCACCCGGCCGGTGTCCGGGTTGACCATCTCCGGCAGCTTGTCGGTGTAGGTGCTGCGCAGCTTGGCCAACCCGCGGTAGTCCAGGATCACCCGCGGCAACTCATGCTGGTCGGCAATCGCCTCCAGCGCCTCTTCATTGGTGCTGGGCTGGCCCTTCGGGGTCTTCACCACCGCCGGCAGCTTCAGCTCGTCGAACAGCACCGCCTGCAGCTGCTTGGGCGAATCCAGGTTGAAGCTGCGGCCGGCCAGCTCGGTGGCCTTCTGCTGCGCGGCCAGCATGCGCGAGGACAGGTCCTGGCTCTGCCGGCGCAGTTCGTCGGTGTCGATCCGCACGCCATTGGCTTCAATGCTGGCCAGCACCGGCACCAGCGGCATCTCGATGTTGCGGTACACGCTGTCCAGCGCCGGCTCGGCCAGCAGCTGCGGCTGCAATGCGTGGTGCAGGCGCAGGGTGATGTCGGCGTCCTCGGCGGCGTAGCGGCTGGCTTCGTCGATGCCCACCTGCGAGAACGGGATCTGCTTGGCGCCCTTGCCGGCCACGTCCTCGAACTTGATGGTGCTGTAGCCCAGGTAACGCAGCGCCAGCGAATCCATGTCGTGGCGGGTGGCGGTGGAATTGAGCACGAAGCTCTCGAGCATGGTGTCGTCGTGGTAGCCCTGCACCGCCACGCCGTGGCGGCGCAGCACATGCAGGTCGTACTTGCCATGCTGGCCCAGCTTCTTCTTCGCCGGGTCCTGCAGCGCCGGGCGCAGTGCGTCCAGCACCTGCTGCATGGGCAGCTGGGCCGGCGCACCCGGGTAATCGTGGCCGACCGGAATGTACGCCGCCCTGCCCGGCTCGACGGCCAGGCTGATGCCCACCAGGCGCGCGCGCATCGCGTCCAGCGCATCGGTCTCGGTATCGAAGCTGATCAGTTCGGCCTGCTGCAGGCGTTCGACCCAGGCCTGCAGCTGCTCGGCGGTCAGCACGGTCTCGTACTCACCCGGCGCGGACAGTGCCGGATCCAGCGTGCCGGCGGCGGGCGCCTCGCCGCTGCGACGGGCGAAGCCAGCGGCGGTGCCACGCAGGCTCGGGGTCGCCTCGCTGGCGGCCACCGGTGCCGGCACCGGCGCGCCCAGCTCCTTCAGCGCCTGGGTGAAGCCATAGCGCGTATACAGCTCGGTCAGCTCCGGCACATCCTGCTCGCGCAGGGCCAGCGTGGTCGGGCTGGCGTCCAGCTGCACGTCGGTACGGATGGTCACCAGCTCGCGGTTCAGCGGCAGCCGCTCCAGTGCGGCACGCAGGTTCTCGCCGATCTTCCCCTTCATGGCCGGCGCGGCCGCCATCACGCCGTCCAGGTGCTGGTACTCGGCCAGCCACTTGGCGGCGGTCTTCGGCCCGCACTTCTCCACGCCCGGCACGTTGTCGACCGCGTCGCCCATCAGCGCCAGCAGGTCGATGATCTGGTCGGCGCGCACGCCGAACTTCTCCATCACCGCCGCATCCGAATCCATGCGGCTGCCGGTCATGGTGTTGACCAGCTCGATGCCCGGGCGCACCAGCTGGGCGAAGTCCTTGTCGCCGGTGGAAATGGTCACCTTCAGGTCCTGCGCCAGGCCCTGAAGGGCCAGCGTGCCGATCACATCGTCGGCTTCCACGCCGGGGATGCGCAGGATGCTGATGCCCAGCGCTTCGACGATGCGGCACATCGGCTCGACCTGGCTGCGCAGCTCATCGGGCATCGGCGGGCGGTTGGCCTTGTACTGGTCGTACAGGTCGTCACGGAAGGTCTTGCCCGGCGCGTCGACCACGAACGCGACGTAGGCCGGGCGCTCCTTCAGTGTCGAACGCAGCATGTTGACCACGCCGAACAGCGCGCCGGTGGGTTCACCCTGTGCATTGGACAGGGGCGGCAGCGCGTGGAACGCGCGGTACAGGTAACTGGACCCGTCGATCAGGACTAATCTGCTCATGTGCCGATTCTACGCGCCCGTGCCTGCACCGCGGCGACACGGCCCGTACACCGCGATGGGGCATAATCAGGGCTCTTTCCAGGCAAAGGCCCCGCCGATGAAGACCCTGATGCTGGCTTCCCTGCTCCTGCTCGCTGGCTGCGCCAGCATGGGTGGCGCGGGCGCTCCCCCGGTGGACGTCAAGGGCGCGGATGTATCCAAGCGCACCATGGACAACGGTGACACCATCGAGGAATACCGCGTGTCCGGCCAGCTGCGCATGGTCAAGGTGACCCCGTCGCGCGGTGCCCCGTTCTACATGTACGACAAGAACGGCGACGGCCGCATGGACAACGACAAGGACGGCGTGTCGCCGGTCTACTGGAAGCTGTACAGCTGGTGAGGTGACCGGGGTTGTGACCGGGGTCGGATCCCTTTCCACAGGAAAGGGCTCTGACCCCCTCGAAGCCACCGGCACGGCCCCGATCCCCCCACAAAAAAACAACGCCGGCGCGCATCCTGCGGCCGGCGTCGGGTCCCCTCCCCGGGAACGCTTGAATCAGCGGGTATGGATCAGCGGATGACCAGCACCGGCAGCGTGCTGCGCGCCAGCACCTCGGCGGTCTGGCTGCCCAGCAGTACACGGGTCACGCCACGGCGGCCGTGCGAGGTCATCACGATCAGGTCGCTGTTGCGCTCGCCGGCGGTCTCGATGATGCCGTCGGCCGCATAGCGGTCCAGCACGTGCACCGGGTTGGCGGTGATGCCCTGCTCGGCGGCCTTGGCCAGCGCCGGCTGCAGCACCTTCTGCGCGCCTTCCTCGCGGTCGGCCTTGTATTCGGGGCTGTTCATGTAGCCCACGCTCCAGCCCATGGCGTCGTACATGCCGACGGCCCACGGCTCGGAAACAGTGACGATATCGACCTCGGCGTTAAGGTCCTTGGCCAGCTCCAAGCCCTTGGCCAGGCCCTTGTCGGCCAGTTCGGACCCGTCAGTGGCAATCAGGATGCGCTTGTACATGGTGGGGCTCCGTGGCGGTCTGCCAGATGGGAACGACACCATTGCACACCGGATGTGGAGGCGGCGCCTTGAGCAGGATCAATCCGGCGCCGCGCAGCGGCGTGTGCGCACCGTCACGTGGTCCGGGGGACAGGCTCGGCCCGCCCTCTTCTGTAGAGCCGAGCCCGTGCTCGGCTGCTTCTGGCGGGAAGAGCAGCCGAGCATGGGCTATGCCGGTCGTCCTGACCGGCACCCTTCGGGCCGTCGCAAGCGACGTTGGCAGCGGCTCCTGCCGCTACCTTCGGCTCTACAACAACGTCGCTCAGGCGATCTGCACGATGCGCGCGTTCTGGCACAGCGGGTAGCTGGCCACGAACTCGTCAATCGCATCGCGCATCGCCTCGAACGATTGGCCGTACATGTACAGCGCGGTCTCGGTCGGGCCCTGCCACCAGCTGCAGATCTCGCCCAGGCCGTCGATGTTCCCGGACAGCTGCTCGAACACGTGGTTGGAATCGCACTGCTCGTAGACCTCGTCCGGCAGGTTCAGGCCATCCAGGTAGATGCCCAGGCCTTCGGTCACGCCGAAGCTGCGATCGGCCTCGCCTGCGCCCTGTATCTGCGAACCCTTCGGTGCACCCAGCTGCTCCAGCAGGTCGATCAGCTTCGGCACGCCCGCGGCATCGACCAGTGCCACTTCGATATCGCCGTATTCGACCTCACCCAGGTCGGACATCGCGGTGCCGCCGCCGGTCAGCTCGCCCACCTGGGCCGCCTGCAGCAGCGCGTCGAGCGGATCCTCGAACAGTTCGTGGCGGTGCTCCGGCTGCAGCCGGGCGTTCAACTTCACGGTGACGTGCAGCGTGGATTCGGTCATGGGGGCGTTCCTGGAAGAAGTGCCACCTATTGTAGAGCCGAGCCCATGCTCGGCTGCTTCTGGCCGGAAAAGCAGCCGAGCATGGGCTCGGCTCTACAACAGCCTGTCAAAGCAGGAACGGCGTGACCTTGCGCTTCAGCAGTTCCACCAGCACCGGGTCCATGTACTCGTAGTCATCCGGAATATCCAGGCAGATCACCCGCTTGCCGTTCAACCAGGCCTTGTAGCGGCTGGACAGCCGGTTGCGGTGGGCGCGCTCCATCACGAACACGATATCGGCCCACTGCAGCAGCTCGGGGCTGAGCACTTCCTCGGCGTCGGCCAGCAGCCCGGCCGAGGCGGTCTCGATGCCCGGCCAATCGGCGAATACCTGCTCGGCCGTCGGGCTGCGCAGGCGGTTCTGGCTGCAGAGGAAGAGCACATTGCGGGTCATGAGCGCAGCCTAATGGGGGGCAGAGCTCTTTTCCAACGGAAAAGGCTCCGGCCCCAACCACGTGCATTCCGCGATGGGGTCAGAGCCCTCCCTGCGGGAGGGATCCGACCCCGCGGCGGTGATCAGATCACCGTCAGGTTGGCATACGCCATCACCAGCCACTTGCTGCCGGCGTCGGCGAACTCGACCTGCACGCGGGCGTGCGCGCCGCTGCCTTCGTAGTCGGTCACCATGCCTTCGCCGAATTTGGGATGGGTGACCAGCGCGCCGAGCTTGACCGGCGGCGCCTCGATCGAGGCATGGCCCATCACCCGGCTGGCGCCCATCGAGGCCGGCCGCGAGACCTGCACCTTGGGGCGCACTTCGTGCAGCAGCTCGCGCGGGATCTCGCGCAGGAAACGCGATGGCAGGCTGTAGTTGTCCTGGCCATGGATGCGGCGCGATTCGGCATAGCTCAGCACCAGCTTCTGGCGCGCGCGGGTGATGCCGACATAGGCCAGGCGGCGCTCTTCTTCCAGCCGCCCGCTTTCCTCCAGCGAGCGTGCGCTGGGGAACAGGCCTTCTTCCAGGCCGGCCAGGAACACCAGCGGGAATTCCAGGCCCTTGGCCGAGTGCAGGGTCATCAGCTGCACGCCCTCTTCGCCTGCCTGCGCCTGGCCCTCACCGGCCTCCAGCGCGGCATAGGCCAGGAACGCGACCAGCTCGTCCATGTCCTCGCCCACTTCCTCGATGTCGTCGGCCCGGCGCACGAAGCGCGAGGCCACCGAGACCAGTTCGTCGAGGTTGTCGGTGCGCGACTCCGAGTCCAGCGCATTGCGGCTTTCCTTGCTCCAGTGCTCGCGCAGCTGCGAGCGGGCCAGCACGTGGTCCACGCGCTCGGCCAGGGTCATGTGCACGGTCTGCGCCTGCAGCTCGTTGACCAGCCCCAGGAAGCCGGCCAGCGCATTGCGCGCACGTGCGGCCAGCGCGTTGCCCTGGGTGACCAGCATCGTTGCCTCCCACAGCGAGATACCCTGCGCGCGCGCCTCGCGGCGCACTTCGTCCAGCGTGCGGTCGCCGATGCCCCGGGTGGGGGTGTTGACCGCGCGCTCGAACGCGGCGTCATCGTTGCGGTTGGACAGCAGGCGCAGGTAGGCCAGTGCGTCCTTGATTTCGGCACGCTCGAAGAAGCGCATGCCGCCATACACGCGGTACGGCACCTGCTCGCTCAGCAGCGCTTCTTCCAGCGCGCGCGACTGCGCGTTGCTGCGGTAGAGCACGGCCACTTCGGTGTAGCTGCCACCGTCGCGCACCCACTGGCGGGCGCGCTCGACGATGTAGCGCGCCTCGTCCATCTCGTTGTACGCGGCGTACAGGTCGATCGGCTCGCCGTCACCGCTGTCGGTCCACAGCTGCTTGCCGATGCGATCCGGGTTGTGCGCGATCACCGCGTTGGCAGCGCCGAGGATGTTGGCGGTGGAGCGGTAGTTCTGCTCCAGGCGGATGGTCTGCGCGCCCGGGAAATCGCGCAGGAAGCCCTGCACGTTCTCGACCTTGGCGCCGCGCCAGCCGTAGATGGCCTGGTCGTCGTCGCCGACCACGAACACGTGGCCGGAATCACCGGCCAG
Organism: Stenotrophomonas sp. YJH_SMC_127; assembly: GCF_059372445.1. Taxonomy (NCBI): domain Bacteria; kingdom Pseudomonadati; phylum Pseudomonadota; class Gammaproteobacteria; order Lysobacterales; family Lysobacteraceae; genus Stenotrophomonas; species Stenotrophomonas sp. YJH_SMC_127. The sequence goes on from NZ_JCAFVO010000009.1 coordinate 94,015, forward strand.
CACGCGCACGAAGGCGTACTGGATGGCGTTGGTGTCCTGGAACTCGTCCACCAGGATCTCGCGGAAGCGGGCGCGGTAGTGCGACAGCAGCGCCGGGTTGTCGCGCAGCAGTTCGTGCGCGCGCAGCAGCAGCTCGGCGAAGTCGACCAGGCCGGCGCGGTCGCAGCGCGCCTGGTACTCGATGTAGGCCTGGCGCATGGTTTCCAGCCACGCGTCGTGCGGTTCGGGCTGGATGTGCTGCGGGCGGCGGCCCTCGTCCTTCTGCGCGTTGATCCACCACGCGATCTGCTTGGGCGGGTACTTGCCGTCGTCCAGCTCCAGCGCCTGCACCACGCGCTTGACCAGCCGCAGCTGGTCGTCCGAATCCATCACCTGGAAGCCTTCGGGCAGCTTCGCGTCCTGCCAGTGCAGGCGCAGCAGGCGGTTGGCCAGGCCGTGGAAGGTACCGATCCACATGCCACGGCTGCCATGGGGCAGCTGGGCATCGATGCGGTGGCGCATTTCGCCAGCCGCCTTGTTGGTGAAGGTCACCGCGAAAATGCCGTGGGTCGGCACGCCATCGACTTCATGCAGCCAGGCGATGCGGTGGGTGAGTACGCGGGTCTTGCCGGAACCGGCACCGGCCAGCACCAGGTGGTGACCGGGGGGAGCGGAGACGGCTTCGCGCTGGGCCGGGTTCAGGCCATCAAGCAGGTGGGAGACATCCATGCCCCCATTTTACGGCATCGCCGTCGCGGCTCCTGCGACCACCTGGGTGGCCAGTGCCTGCGCCTGCTGACGCAGTTCAGGCACCGCCAGGCTTTCCCACAGGCTGCCGATGCGCAGGCTGCCGAGTACGCCCAGCCGCGCCTGCGGCTGGCCACCGGCGGCACGCAGGCGGTCGCCCGGCACCGTGCTGTCCAGACCCAGCCCGTGCGGGCCGGGGCGGGCCAGGCCATCGCTCTGCAGCTGCTGCAGCAAGGGATTGCGCAGCGCGCTGGCGCGGGTTTCCACGCCGGTGGCGTTGATCACGCCGCCGATCGTCCAGTGCTGTTCATTGCCAGACGGAGCGCGGCCAGAAAGCCGCAGCGCTTCGCCTTCGCGGCCGACGCGTTGCAGGCGGGACCGGTGAATACGCAGTTGGCCGCTTTCGATCAGCGCCTGCAGCTGTGCGTCGACCTCTTCGGCGATGCGGTGGCGATGCACGTCCCAGTAGCGCACCACATGGCGCAGGAAGCGGCGCTGGTCGGCCGCGTCGAGGCTGCACCACAGTGCCTGCCCGTGCGGACGAATGCGGTCCATCACCCCCTGCCACGGCAGACCATCGGCCTGCGCCTGGCGCGCGAACCCGCGCAACGCGCGCAGGCGCTGGCGCAGGCTCATCGGCAGCAGCGCAGCCGGGTCGAACGAGGGCAGGCCGCCATGCGCATGCGGCAACGGCAGCAGCCCATGGCGCGAGATCACGTGCAGCGGGCCGGTGTGGCCGGCAGCAACCAGCGCCAGCACGGTGTCGGCCATGCTCAGGCCGGAGCCGACGATGGCCACGGCCTGCTCACCGGCCAGGGTGCGTACGCCGTCGTAGTCCCAGGCCTCGATCACGTCATCGGCGGGCAGTGCCTCGGCACCGGCTACCGGCAGCGGCCGCATGCTGTTGCCGGTGGCGAGCACTGCCTGTGCGGCGTGCAGCGTCTGGCCATCGCCGAGTGCCAGCTGGTAGCCGTGGTCATCCGGCTGCAGGCCCAGTACCGGCTGCACGATCACCTGCAGCTGTGCCGGGCTGGCCGCGGCGGCCTCCTGCAGGCGCTGCTGCAGGTACGCTGCAAAGTAGTGGCGGCACACATAACGCTCGCCCAGCACCTCGCGCGCCTCGCCCGGGTAGGCGTTGGCGGCCATCAGGTAGTCGAGGAAATCGCCGGGCTGGTCGGCAAACGCACTCATCTTCGCCGCCGGCACGTTCAGCAGGTGCTCCGGCCACGGCGTGGCATAGGCGATGCCCTGCGCCAGCTGCGAAGCCGGTTCGAAGATGGCCAGCGCCAACGGCGCCTGGGCCTGGCGCAACACCTGGATCGCCACCAGCACCCCGGCCGCACCACCACCGATGATTGCCAGGTCCAGTTCGCCATTACGCGGTGAATCAGTCATGCGCCGATTGTAGGCCATCGGCGATGACGGGCCGGATTGCCGAAGCGGGCGGTTGCCGCCGTTTCACATCAACGCATCGGCCAGCCGTGCGATGCCTTCGCGGCTGCGCCGCCACGTGGGACGGCTGCGCCACTGCTGCAGGTCCAGCTGCCGCGACTCGCGCAGGTAGCCATCCTCGATCGCGCACAGCTGCTGCACCAGCGCGCGGTCGTAGCAGACCAGGCCGATTTCGGCATTCAGCGCGAACGAGCGGATGTCCATGTTGATCGAGCCGAGCACGGCGATGTCCTCGTCCACGCTCATGTGCTTGGCATGCAGGAACTGCGGCTCGTACAGCGCGATGCGCACGCCACAGCGCAGCAGCTCGTCGTAGTAGGCCTCCTGCGCCCACGACGTCAGCCGCTGGTTGTTGCTGGCCGAGAGGATCAGCTGCACCTGCACGCCGGACAAGGCCGCAATGCGCAAGGCGCTGAGCGTGGCTTCGTCGGGCACGAAATACGGGGTGACCATCACCAGCCGGCGCCGCGCCAGGTGGATCAGCGCCGCCACCGCATCGCGTGCGTTGCTGTAGGGATAGGCGGGGCCGCTGGGCAGCAACTGGGTGGCGATGTCGTCGCTGCACTCGGGCACATCGGCGATCACGTCCAGGCGCTGGCCGGTTTCCATGTACCAGTCGCTGGCGAACACCGCTTCCAGATGCGCCACCGCCGGGCCGCGCACGCGCGCCACCAGCTCGCGGTTCGGGTGGCCAGGCACGAACTGCGGGCCGGCCAGGTTCTGCGAACCGACATAGGCCACTTCGTTGTCGATCACCGCGATCTTGCGATGGTTGCGCAGGTCCATGCGCCCGCTGCGGCGCCAGCGCAGGCCACCGGGCAGCATCGCGCGCACTTCGATGTCGCGCGCCTGCAGGCGCTTGCGATAGGCACGCAGGCCGCGCTTGGCGCCCACCGCGTCGAGCAGCACGCGGCACTGCACGCCACGTGCAGCCGCACGCTGCAGGGCCTCGACGATCGCCTCGCCCACCGCGTCGTCGAACATCAGGTAGTACAGCAGGTGCACGCGGTCTTCGGCCTGGTCGATGTCGGCGATCAGCGTGTGCAGTGATTCGTCGTAGTCGGTCAGCAGATCGACGGCGTTGCCGTGCACCGGCATGAAGTCGCCCTGGCGCTGCACCAGCGGCACGATCTCGGCGCTGGCGGTGTCCGGCTGCGGTGTCCAGCGCAGGCGATGCTGCAGCGCCTGTTCCTCGCGGATGACCTGCGAGGCCTCGGCCTGGCGGCGGATGCGCTCGCGCGACAGCCATGGGTGGCCGAACAGCAGGTACAGCGGCAGGCCCAGCAGCGGCACGAAGCCGACCAGCAGCAGCCAGCTACGCGCCGCCCCCGGCGTGGTGCGGGTGGGGATCCAGCACAGTGCAACCAGCCGGATCAGCCAGTCGATCAGCAGCAGGTACGAACCCAGCAACCACTCGAACAGCATCGTGTCGCCCGTCGGGAGGTGATGGGCCATTCTGCCCACCGGCCCTTGTGGAGTCGAGCCGCGCTCGACGGCCTTCCGGTCCGACCGCACAGCCGCCGCACCGCGTCGGCATGGCGGCGGCCGTTGAGCGCCATGCAGGCGATCGCCTGTGCGGCCCGCTCCAGCTGCGCCTCCGGCAGCGGCGACGGCGCGCCGTTGGCCAGTGCCAGATGGTGGTCGCACAGCAGCAGCGCCATGCCCTCGATGCCTTGCAGCATGCGCTGCAGGCGCAGCCAGCCCAGTTCCAGGTCCTGCCGGTGTGATGGGGTGTTCATGCAACCTCCTTCAACGGATCTGGCCACCGTGAAGGTGGCGGACGATGCGTGGTTGCAATACCGGGAACGGTAGTCACCAAACCGGCGGGCGCGAGGCCCCCACGCACCGTCCGCCGTAGAGGCAGATGGGTCGCCCGCCGTCGGCGGAGTTTTTCCGGCAACGGCGGGCGAGTTTACTGACTACCGATTCGACGGGATTGCAAGCCCGACCGCTGCAACTGCAGCGGCTTGCCATCATGGGCACGGCAGGGCATGTCGTTCCAATCGATTTGGAACGCGCGAAGTGCCGGAACCGGTAGGCACAATCACTTATCGCATTCGGCCCGGGGTTCGCCTGGACTCGCCACAAGCGACACTCTGCGCATCTTCGATTGGGATTGAACCGCGGCGTCGTGAGGGCGATAGAAGTCGGATACGTCAACGCTCCGAAAAGACATGAGCCTCTCGGCGACGAGCAATTGGAACTTCCTCCCCTAGTGGCAATCGACCAAGCACAGCTGATTCAACGCGATGGAAATTGATCGATCATCAAACAGACGATCCTTTCGCTGCGCAGCCTCCTGCCCCCCACGCCAATGTCTCAGCCCTTCACGAACAGAGTCCACTGTCGGTTCGGATCCATCCTTGACGAGAAGCCAGTCCACAGTGGCCAGCAGCTCCATGCCGAATGGAGATTCAAACCCATCGATCAGATCGGCCGTCGCCTCCAGTGCTGGGAGGTACTCCTTCGCCTCAGTTCGAATATATGTTTGGACGAATTGCTTTCGACTGTCATCAAACCAAATCACGTCAAATGGATCCGCATCACTGATGCGCTTGTCGCAATGCAGATAGCTCCCGTCAAGACCATCCAGCAGGTGGCGCAGCCGGTCCGCATATGGACCATACTTGTGCGCTGCGAAACGTAGGTCGAGCGGAGAGAGCCCTTTTTTCTCGATGTTTCGCTCGAGGAACCATGCAAGTTTCTGGATCTCCAAAAGGCTGCATTCCATGCCAAGGACCCAGTAGCGCCGTACAAGTTCAGCAATTAGAGCGCGAGCTGGAGTGAGCTTCTCTACACCACTACGCTTAGCGACGTTCTGATACTTGGCAGTTGGTTCAAACACGATCACTTCGGCATTGAGATCGCCCAGCTCGCCTTCTATCAGATCGCGGACGACCGACCAATCAAGGCCACCATTGCCAGCCCCAAGTGGGGGTATAGCAATGGAAGTCACCGCGCTCTCTATTAGAAATCGCCTAAGATCACGAAGTCCTTCGGCGATCCATTCGATTCGCGAATTACCTCGCCAGTGCTGTTTCGTTGGGAAATTGACAATCCAACGCGGCCCATCCAACTCACGAACTTCGGTGACGAACATCCGACCAACCCGCACCTCGTTGGCCTTACAAGCTGCCGAGTAGAGACGGTAGTTCTCCGCAAATCGCTCTTTGAACATAAGAGCAATTCCCTTGCCCATGACGCCAACCGTATTCACGGTATTCACCAATGCTTCGGCATTGGCCTCGAGCAGGTTACCTTGTGTGAACTTGATCATCAGAAGTACCACTGTGTGCGAGCAAAGACAGGCAGATCGACGTTGCAAGCATTGACCTGAAGCTCAAGCTTCTCCTTCAACGCCTCGGTGTAGCAAATGATTCCGAGCAAACCGGTTACGGGAAGGTGACGGTGCACGAGAGCCTCGGCCTGATAGCGTTCGAATTTTGCCGGATCATCTGGATCCCGGCGGAAGTCACGAGCTTGGAGCAACGGCCAATCAATTCTTCCGAGGTCGTCCAAGTCTGTGTAGAAATTCGCCCATTGATAGTACGCATGGCTATCCGTAAACAGAAAGGAATGTCCCAGCTCTGCAATGTGGTGGAGGCTGGAAACCAGGATAACGATTTCATCATTGGAGCGCCTCTGAACACCACCTCTCCCGCTCGAGATGTTGCGCAACATGGGGGAAAACGGTGTGAAGTAGAACGGCACGTAGTCATTGAGAAAGCCGCCCGGCCCCGCCGGAACCGGATGGGTCGAGCGCTTATCGATCAACTCCGAATTTCCAATGCTTACCCAGTTGGGTGCCTTGACGTCGTCATTCCCGCAATGCAGCCCGTGTTCGAGCACCCACGGCACGTTGTCCCGGTGAATGATCCTCCACACCAGGGCCTTTTTCGGGTTCAGCTTTGAGTAGAGCGCGGCCATTGACCATCTCAAATCACGACGAGCTGGCAGAGGCGCAAGACCAGCTCCTCCCCACCGGAACAATGGGAGGCTTGGCTTAATGCCACGGGCTACGCTCGTCTGCTCGCCCTCCTATGCCCCACCCTACGACCTACTGTGCCCCCAGCCAAGAGGGCAGTCCATTCTGCCTAGCCCCACTCCAACAAAAAAAGACCCGCCATGCATGGCGGGTCTTTTCGGGGATCAGCAATCCTTGCGGATTACTTGATCTTGCCTTCCTTGTACAGGACGTGCTTGCGCACGACCGGATCGTACTTCAGGAATTCCATCTTCCCCGGGGTGTTCTTCTTGTTCTTGTCGGTCGTGTAGAAGTGGCCGGTACCGGCCGAGGAAATCATACGGACCTTATCGCGCTTGCCTGCCATGATGCTTTACTCCTCAGACCTTTTCGCCGCGCGCACGCAGCTCAGCCAGAACGGAATCGATGCCGTTCTTGTCGATGGTGCGCAGTGCATGCGCGGAAACACGAAGCTTGACCCAGCGGTTCTCGCTGGCCACCCAGAAACGGCGCTCGTGCAGATTCGGCAGGAAACGACGACGGGTCTTGTTGTTGGCGTGCGAGACGTTGTTACCCGTCTGCACTCGCTTGCCGGAAACCTGGCATACGCGGGACATTGCGCACCTCGATAGTAGTAGTTGTCAGCCCGTAGCCCGGGCGACGGCGGCCTCGATGGTTGCCCACCACACGTCAAGAGAATCAAAGGGTTACGCTGGCGTTGGGCGGCCGGGGACGTGCTCCCGGGAGCGCCGCCCGGTAGAAAACCGGACACAGCGAGCCGCGCATTATGCACGGGTTCAAGCACTTGCGCAAGTTACCCACAGGCGGGGACTGGACCGGCGGGGCCGGGGGGACTTCGCCAACCGGCATACTGGCCCGGATCACTGCGGAGCTTTCCATGCGGCTGCTGGCCCTGACCTACGGAACCGAAGGCGATACGCGTCCGCTGGCCATGCTCTGCCATGGGCTGATCAGCGCAGGCCACGCGGTGACACTGCTGGCCGATGGCGGCACCCTGGGCAGCGCGCAGGCCCTAGATGTGCCCCACGCGGCCCTTGAGGGTGACATCCATGACGAAGTGGTCGCCCTTGTCTCGCGGGGCAACGGTGTTGCCGCCGCCAGTACCGGTCTGGCACGGATGGCGCTGCAGCATGTCAGCGGCTGGATGCGCCAGGCCGATGCCGCCGCCGAAGGCTGCGATGCGATTCTGACCGGCGGACTGGCGGCCCTTGTCGGCATGAGCGTGGGCGAACGTCGGGGTCTGCCGGTCATCGGCACCGGCATGATTCCGCTGACCCCGACGCGAGCCTTCCGCTCTCCGTTCCTGCCGCCCGGACGCTCGCCGGGCTGGTTGAACCGGGCCAGCTACGGGTGGGTCAACGGCCTGATCTGGCGCCAGTTCCGTCGGCCGATCAACGCGGCACGCCAGCAACTGGGGCAATCGCCGCGTCGCGCGCTGTGGTCCGGCCTGCCGATGCTCTATGGCATCTCGCCGCAGCTGCTGCCGCCACCGGCGGACTGGCCGGCCGACCACATCGCCTGTGGCCAATGGCGGCTTCCTGATGCGCCCTGGACGCCGCCAGCCGATCTGCAGGCCTTCCTCGATGCCGGGCCGCCGCCGGTCTATCTGGGCTTTGGCAGCATGACCGGATTCGATCGCGAGCGCGTGCTGCCGGCCCTGCTGCAGGCGCTGGCACCGCGCCGGGTGCTGCTGTTTCCAGGGTGGGCCGGATTGCCGACGGGTGCGCTGCCAGCAGATGTGTTCGTGCTCGGCCCGACGCCACACGAAGCACTGTTCCCGCATTGCGCACTCGCCATCCACCATGGTGGCAGCGGCACCACGCATTCGGCCTGCCGCGCCGGCATTCCCTCGCTGGTGATGCCGTTCGCCGCGGATCAGTTCTTCTGGGCCGATCGCCTGTATCGGTTGGGCGTGGCACCGGCACCGTTGTCACCGAAGCGACTGGATGCAGCAACGCTGGCGGCAGCCATCACCTTCGTTGAAACCGACGCAACACGCGCACGCGCGGCGACCCTGGGCGTGGCGATGGGCCATGAGGACGGGGTGGCCTGTGGCGTGGCGATGATCGAGCGCTGGTTACGGCCGGTGTAACAGCGGCCAGGCCTCAGCGCAGGTGCGAAATCACCTGCGCCAGCAGATGGGCATCCTTGAGCGCGCCGTGCAGGCCGCGCTGGCTGGGAATGCGCAGGCGCTGCAGCACATCATCCAGCTTGTTGCCTTGGCCCGGCCAGCGCCCGCGCGCCAGCTTCAGGCTGCAGGTGATGCGGCAATGCTGGGCCAGCGTGCCGGGAATACCGGACAGACGCAGCTCGTTGTCCAGGAAGCCCACATCGAAGGTGGCGTTGTGCGCGACCATCTCGCTGCCGCGCAGGAAGTCCAGCAGTTCGGCTGCCTTGCTGGAAAACAGTGGCTTGCCCACCAGCATCGCATCACTGATGCCATGCACGCGCTGTGCACTCCAGTCGACCCTGCGCTGCGGCTGCAGGTAGGTGTGGAACTGGCGGCCGGTGAGCTGGCCATCGATCAGTTCGACGGCACCGATTTCGATCACCCGGTGCCCCAGGCGGTGGGAGATGCCGGTGGTTTCGGTATCCAGTGCGACGATGCGACTCATGCGTGGCGATGTGTTCTGTTACGTGCTGTGGTGATTTTCGCATGCCGGTAGAGCCGGGCCCACGCTCGGCTGGCGCGCGTAGCGCGGGCTTGGTGATGCCAGAAGCAGCCGAGCGTGGGCTCGGCTCTACAGATGCGCGCGCGCGATCAACCCAACGCCTCCACCACCCAATCGATGAACACCCGCAGCCGCTGGCTCATGTGCCGGTTCGGCGGGAACATCACATGCATCGGCATCGGCGGCAGCTGCCAGTCCGGCAACACCGGCAACAGCTCGCCGCGCGCCACGTGCGGCTCGGCCATGTAGCTGGGCAGCGCCACCACGCCCAACCCCGCCAACGCAGCGGCCAGATAGGCGTTTCCATCATCGAAGCCGACCGTATAGCGGCCCTGCACCTCAACGCGTTCATCGCCGCGCTGTGCAACGAACACGCGTGCGCGGCCGCTGCGCGGGCTGAGGAAGCCGACCATGTGGTGGTCGGGTCCTTCCAGCGCGCGCGGATCGGTCGGCAACCCGAAACGCTGCACATAGCCGGGGCTGGCGTGGAAGCCGATCGGCAGCGCCGCCAGCGGCCGCGCCACCAGCGCCGGGTCGGCCGGGGTGCCACCCCGGATCACGCAGTCGACGTTGTCGGCGATGACATCGACCTCGCGGTCACTCACGCCGATGTCCAGCTGGATCTCCGGGTAGCGCGCCTGGAAATCCGGCAACGCCGGCACCAGCCGCAGCCGCGCGTACGGCCCGGGCACATCCACGCGCAGGCGTCCGCGCGGCTGGCTGGCCGCGTCACCCAGCCCGCCTTCCACCTCTTCCAGCTCGGCCAGCAGGCGGGCGATGCGCGGGTAGTAGGCCGCGCCGTCAGCGGTCACACTGACCCGGCGCGTGGTGCGGTTAAGCAGGCGCAGCCGCAGGTGCGCCTCCAGCTGCTGCACCAGCTGGGTGGCCGTGGTGCGGCTGATCTGCAGGGTCTGCGCGGCGCGGGTGAAGCTGCCGGTTTCCACCACCCGGGCAAAGGCCCGCATCGCCTCGAAACGGTCCATGGCGGGCCATGATTGTTTGGAATTGACAATCAATCTAGGCCGATCATCGCGGTTTATCCAGACAGCGCTGACGGGGAGGATGGCGTTCTCTCCCACGGGATCTTCCCCATGTCACAGCGTGATGTCGTTTTCCCCGCCGGCCGCCAGGCCCTGTACGAGCGCAACCGCTACTCGCCTGCGATCCGTTCCAACGGCTTCCTGTTCGTATCCGGCCAGGTCGGCAGCCGTGAGGACGGCTCGCCCGAGCCAGACTTCGAAACGCAGGTGCGCCGCGCTTTCGAGAATCTCAATGCGGTGTTGGCTGCTGCCGGCTGCACGTTCGATGACGTGATCGACGTGACCGTGTTCCTGGTCGATCCAGAGAAGAACTTTGAGAAGGCCTGGGCAATCGTGCCGGAGTATTGGGGCGAGGCGCCGCACCCGACCCTGACCGGTATCGGCGTGACCTGGCTGTATGGGTTCCAGTTCGAGATCAAGGTGATCGCGAAGCTGCCGTGACACGGGTAGTGCCGGCCGCTGGCCGGCAACGCGGTGGGGTCGAAAAGCGTGTCGACCAAGGTCGACACCTACCAGAGCACATGTGCGCGGCGCACCCGAACGATGTGATGGGGTCAGAGCCCTTTCCGGAGGAAAGGGATCCGACCCCGCGCCCGGCCCAGCTGAACGGGAGATTCCGACGAATTCCCGAAGCGTCCATTGATATTGTATCCGGCGAAAACCGCTTGCTAGCCTGCCGTCCATGCGCTGGATCACCCGCCACCTCCGTTCGACCCTGCTGATGCTGCTGATGGCGGCATTCGTGGTCGTGCCGGTGGCCGACGCGCTGGCCTGCACGGTGGAACCGCATGCCAGCACGGTGCATGTGGAGTCCGCACCGGATGCCGATGGCGATGCCGACGGCAAGCACGTCGGTGCCTGTGGCCACAACCACTGCCACCACTCCAATCTGAGCCTGCCGGCCAGTACCTTCGCCGCCTTCGGTGCGCCGCTTCCGGCGCGCTGGATGAATGCCGGCGACGCGGCGACCTATGCGGTCGCCCAGGATGAACTGACGCGTCCTCCCCGGGCGTGAGTTGAGCGCGTCCCGCATTCGCGGGCTTCGGTTCCCCTCACCTCCGGAAATTCTTCATGTCGACCCTGACACGTCGGCCGCTGCGTGCGGCCGGGCGGGTCGTCGCCGTGTTGCTGGGCCTGGCCCCGGCGGCATCGGTGATGGCGCAAGCCGCCCCTTCCTACGACACCCTGCTTGAACGCCTGGACCAGCTGCCCGGCACCCGCGTCGGTGCGGCGCTGGCCGAGGCCGCCGACGCGCGCGCCGACCAGGCCCGTGCGTTGCCCAACCCTTCCCTCTCTTACTCCGCCGAAAACGCCTGGGGCACCGGCTCCTATGGCGGCATGGGCAAGGCCGATACCGTGCTCACCCTGTCCCAGCCGCTGGAGGTCTGGGGCCAGCGTGGCGCGCGTGTCCGTGCCGCCCGTGCCGAGGCACAGGCCGCCAACCTGCGTGGTGCCCAAAGCCGCAGCGACGTGGCCAGCCAGCTGGCGGTGGTCTATGCACAGGCGGAAAGTGCACTGCGCCGCTACACCCTGGCCGAAGAAGCACTGAGCCTCACCCGCGCTGACGCCAACGCGGTCAACGCGATGGTCAAGCAGGGCCGCGAGCCGCAGCTGCGCGCCGTGCAGGCGCAGAGCGAAGTCGCCAACGCCAGCGCCGCGCTGGATGAGGCGCAGGCCTTCCGCGATGCCGCGCTGGCCCGCCTGGCCGGTGCCGCGCTGCTGGATGCGCCGGTGCAGTCGATCGGCGACAGCCTGCTCGACCGCGCGCCGCCGTTGCCACGCGGTGCCACCGATACCGCGCTGGCGGTGCGCATCGCCGAAGCCGAAGCGGATGCGGCGGGCAAGCTGGTCGACGTGGAGCGCAAGCGCGCCCTGCCCGACCTGAGCGTCACTGCCGCGCAGACCCGCTTCCGCGAGGGGGGCGAGCGCGCCTACAACCTCGGGGTCAGCCTCAGCATCCCGCTGTTCGACCGCAACCGCGGGGGCATACGCGCCGCCAATGCCGACCAGCGCGCGGCCGAGGCACGCCTGGACCAGCAGCGCCGCGACAGCGAGGCGGCACGCCTCTCCGCGGTGGCCGGTTTAAAGGCCGCCGGCAGCCGTACCCGCGCCGCCGATGAAAGCGTGGTCGCCGCCGAAGAGGCGTATCGCCTGGCCCGCATCGGCTTCGACGCCGGGCGCATCTCGCAGCTGGAACTGCGCAGCACGCGCAGCGCCCTCATCGCCGCCCGCGGCACCGCCGTGGATGCGCGCCTGTCGCGCGTCGCCGCGGAAATCGATCTTGCCCGCCTTGAAGGGCGCGCACCTTTTGTGGAGGTCCCATGACGCTCTCCCGTACTTTCCCGCTGATCGGCGGCGTGCTGCTGGCCGCGCTGCTGGCCGGCTGCGCTGGCAACGCGCAGACGCCTGCCAATGAAGACCCGGCTGCGGCCAAGGCCGGCACCGACGATGGCCACGGCCATGCCGCCGACAGCAAGGAGGCCAAGGCCGAATCCGCAAAGGCGCCCGCCGATGGCGATGAGGGTGTCGTGCAGCTGACTCCTGAGCAGATCAAGGCGTCCGGTATCGAAGTGGTCGCGGTCGGTCGTGGTGGCGGTAGCTCCACGCGCCTGTCCGGCCGGGTCGAACCGTCGGTCGGTGCACGCGCCTCGGTGGCGTCGACCGTGACCGGCCGCGTCGAACGCGTGCTGGTCGCACCGGGCACCGCGGTGAAGCAGAACCAGGCACTGGCGATCGTGGTCAGCGGCGAAGCGGCGGTGTTCCGCGCCAATGCGCTGGCCGCCTCGGCCGAAGCCGAGGCCGCGCGCCTGGCCTATGGTCGCGACAAGGCGCTGGTCGACCAGGGCGTGGTCGCCCGCCAGGAGATGGAAGCCTCGCGCGCACGGTCGCTGGCGGCACAGGCCCAGGCCGCTGCCGCGCAGGCCCAGGCCGCTGCCAACGGTGCGCCCGATGCCAGTGGCCGCGTGCGCATCACCAGCCCGGTGGCCGGCATCGTCGGCAACGTGCAGGTCACTCCGGGCGGTGTAGTCGCCGCCGGCAGTGCAGTCGCCGATGTCGCCGACCCGACAATGAACGAGCTGGTGTTCACCGCACCGCCGGCGCTGGCCGCACAGGTCACGCCCGGCATGACGCTGGAAGTGAGCGTGCCGGGTGGCAGCTTCACCGCCACCGTCACCGGTTCGGCCGCCGATGTGCGCCAGCAGGGCGGCGTCGCGGTGATCCGCGCCACCCCGGTGGATGCGTCGCTGCCGCCGGCCGGTTCGCCGGTCTCGGCCGTGGTGGTCACCGAAGGCCGGGACGGTTCGCTCAGCGTCCCGGCCGATGCAGTGCAGAACGTTGATGGCAGCAGCGCGGTGTTTGTCGCCGTCGAAGGTGGCTTCAAGGCGCAGCCGGTCCTGGCCGGGCGCCGTGCCGGTGACCGCATCGAGATCCTCGCTGGGCTGACCGGCAGCGAGCGCATCGTCGGTGCCAATGCCTTCCTGCTCAAGGCCGAGCTGGCCAAGGGCGAAGCCGAGCACGGCCACTGAGGAGGCGACCATGTTCAAGCTGATCATTGAAACAGCGGTGCGCCACCGCTGGCTGGTGGTGTTCATGGCCGCGTTGATCGCCGCGGTGGGCCTGTTCCAGCTGGGCAAGCTGCCGATCGACGCGGTGCCGGACATCACCAACCGTCAGGTACAGATCAACACGGTGGCACCGGCGCTGACACCGGAGCAGATCGAGCGGCAGGTGACCTATCCGCTGGAAACCGCGCTGGCCGGCATCCCCGGCCTGACCACCACGCGTTCGCTGTCGCGCAATGGTTTCTCGCAGGTCACCGCGATCTTCACCGATGCCACCGACATCTACTTCGCCCGCCAGCAGGTGGCCGAACGCATGCGCGAGGCATCGGAAGACCTGCCCGATGGTGCATCACCGATGCTGTCGCCGGTCACCACCGGCCTTGGCGAGGTGCTGATGTGGACGGTGGACTTCACCGCGTTCGATCCGGCCAAACTGGCCAAACCCGATGAAGCGGGCTGGCAGGCCGGCGAGGTCTACCGCACACCGGAAGGCAACCTGCTGCGTACGCCCGAAGAACGTGCGACCTACCTGCGCACCGTGCAGGACTGGATCATCGCGCCGCAGATGCGTTCCAGCCCGGGGCTGGCCGGCGTCGATACGGTTGGCGGCTACGTCAAGGAATACGGCGTGCATCCGGACAGCGCCAGACTGGCCGCGCATGGCCTCGGCCTGGCCGACCTGGTCACTGCCCTGCAGCGTTCCAACGTGCAGGCCGGTGCCGGCTTCGTACAGCGTGCCGGCGAGGGCCTGGTGGTACGTGCCGACGGCCTGGCGCTGACCACCGACGACCTGGCACAGGCCCCGGTGGCGACCCGCAATGGCGTGGTGGTACGCGTAGCCGATGTGGCCACGGTGGAACTGAGCCGCGCGCCGCGGCTGGGTGCGGCCAGCCGCAACGGCCATGAAGCCGTGCTGGGCACCGCGCTGATGATTGCCGGTGGCAACAGCCGCACCGTGGCCCAGGCAGCGGCCGCGCGCCTGGAACAGGTAAACAAGTCACTGCCGGCCGACATCGTGGCGGCACCGGTGCTGGACCGCAGCGTGCTGGTCAATTCCACCATCAAGACCGTCGCCAGGAACCTCACCGAGGGCGCGCTGCTGGTGGTGGTGGTGCTGTTCCTGCTGCTGGGCAACCTGCGTGCGGCAACGATCACCGCGCTGGTGATTCCGCTGTCGTTCCTGTTCGCAGTGATCGGCATGAACCGCTTCGGCATCAGTGGCAACCTGATGAGCCTGGGTGCGCTGGACTTCGGCATCCTGGTGGACGGTGCGGTGATCGTGGTCGAGTCGACACTGCTGATGCTGGGCCAGCGCCGCGCCGAACTGGGCCGTGCGCTGACCGCGATGGAACGCCTGCGCGTAGCCGCCGATTCGGCCATTAAGATGGCGCGCCCTGCGGCCTTCGGCCAGCTGATCATCCTGCTGGTGTTCGCGCCGATCCTCACGCTGGAGGGCGTGGAGGGCAAGACGTTCCACCCGATGGCGGCCACGTTCATGCTGGCCCTGGTCGGTGCCTTCCTGTTTTCCTTCACCTTCGTGCCGGCGATGGCCGCGCTGCTGGTGCGCGAGCCCAAGGTGAAGGACGGCGATGCGCACGCGGACGACGGCGAGCACGAAACCAGGCTGATCCGCGTGCTGCGTGCGCGCATCGAACCGGTGGTGCGCAAGGCCGTGGCGCACCCGCGCACGGTGCTGGCCGGTGCGGTGATGATGGTGGTGGTGGGCATCGGCGCGTTCTCGCTGCTGGGCCGCGAGTTCATGCCGACCCTGGATGAAGGCAACGTGGCGATGCAGGCCCTGCGCGTGCCATCGACCTCGCTGGAGCAGTCACTGGCAATGCAGCTGGCGCTGGAAAAGGCGATTGCCAAGCAGCCGGAAGTGGAAACCGTGTTCTCGCGCACCGGTACCGCCGAGGCGGCGATCGACCCGATGCCGACCAACATTTCCGACAGCGTGATCGTGTTGAAGCCACGCAAGGACTGGCCCGATCCGACGCTGGCCAAGGACGCACTGGTGGCGCGCTTCGAGAAACTGGCCGGGCAGCAGCTGGGCAACAGCTTCGAGTTCAGCCAGCCGATCGAGCTGCGCTTCAACGAACTGATTTCCGGCGTGCGTACCGACCTGGCCGTAATGATCTTCGGTGATGACTTCAGCCAGCTGCAGAAGGTGGCCGACCAGGTGGCGTTGAAGCTGCGTGCGGTGGATGGCGCGGCCGACGTGCGGGTAGAACAGATCTCCGGCCTGCCCACGCTCAACGTGGCGATCGACCACGTGGCGGCGGCACAGTACGGGTTGAGCGCTGCAGATGTGAGTGATGCGCTGTCCACCGGCATCGGCGGTACCACGGCCGGCAAGATCTTCGAAGGCGACCGCCGCTTCAACGTGGTGGTGCGCCTGGACGATGCCTCGCGCAACGATCCGGACCAGCTGGCCTCGCTGCCGATCGCCACGCCATCGGGGCTGGTGATTCCGTTGTCGTCGGTGGCGCGCATTACCGTGAGCGAAGGGCCGAACCAGATCAGCCGCAACAACGGCAGCCGCCGCGTGGTGGTGCAGGCCAACGTGCGCGGTCGCGATCTGGGCGGCTTCGTCGGCGAGGCGCAGGCTGCGGTGGCCGACGTGGCGCTGCCGCCGGGTGCCTACCTGACCTGGGGCGGTCAGTTCGAGAACCTGCAGCGCGCGGAGAAGCGGTTGGCAACCGTGGTGCCGGTGGTGTTCCTGCTGATCGGCAGCCTGCTGTTCATGGCCCTGCGCAGCGGCAAGGAAGCCATTCTGGTGTTCAGCTGCGTGCCGTTGGCGCTGGTCGGTGGCATCCTCGCGCTGCTGCTGCGAGGCATGCCATTCTCGGTATCGGCGGCAGTTGGCTTCATCGCCGTCTCCGGCGTGGCCACGTTGAACGGCCTGGTGCTGATGCAGGCGATCCGCGAACGCCTGGATGCCGGCGACCTGCCGCTGCAGGCGGCGATCAACGGTGCCTCGAGCCGCATCCGCGCGGTGCTGACCACGGCGCTGGTGGCGATCGTCGGCTTCATCCCGATGGCGATTGCCAGCGGTTCCGGTGCGGAGGTGCAGAAGCCGCTGGCCACGGTGGTGATCGGTGGCCTGATCACCGCCACCGTGCTGACCCTGCTGGTGCTGCCGACCTTCGCAGCACGGGTGGCCAAGCCGCGGCCGGTGGGGTGAGGCGAGAGGGGGTCGGAGCCCTTTCCACAGGAAAGGGATCCGACCCCGTGACCGGGTCGGGTTGCCGGCCAGCGGCCGGCACTACCCTCGCACGGTCAGGCCTTCTTGCGCTCGGCGATGTAGGCCTGGATCTGCTGTTCCAACACCGGCAGCGGCACCGAGCCCTGCTTGAGCAGGGTGTCGTGGAAGCCCTTGATGTCGAACTTGTCGCCCAGCTCCTTCTCGGCCTGCGCACGCAGGCGCACGATGGCGATCTCGCCCAGCTTGTAGCTCAGCGCCTGGCCAGGCCAGGAGATGTAGCGGTCCACCTCGGTGGTCACTTCATGCTCGCTCAGCGCGGTGTGGTCACGCAGGTAGGCCAACGCCTGCTCGCGGGTCCAGCCCTTGCTGTGCACGCCGGTGTCGATCACCAGGCGCGCCGCGCGCCACATCTCGTAGGTCAGGCGGCCGAAATCCTCGTATGGGGTTTCGTAGATGCCCATCTCCACGCCCAGTTTCTCGCAGTACAGCGCCCAGCCTTCGCCATAGGCGGAGATGTAGGCGTTGCGGCGGAACTCCGGCAGGTTCTTCTGCTCGGCGGCGATCGCGCCCTGCAGCGAGTGGCCCGGATCGGATTCATGCAGGGTCAGCGCCGGCAGGTTGTACAGCGGGCGCGACGGCAGGTTGTAGGTGTTGAGCCAGTAGGTGCCCATGCCACCGCGGCCGGCCGTCCAGAACGGTGCGATGTCCGGCGGCACCGGCACGATGGTGAAGCGCGCGCGCGGCAACGTCATGTACTTGCCCAGCTGGCCGTCCGCCCGCTTGGAGATCCACGCGGCACGCGACAGCAGCTCTTCCGGCGTCTTTGCATAGAACTGCGGATCGGTACGCAGGAAGGTCAGGAACTCGGCGAAGCTGCCTTTGAACTTCACCTGCTTGATGATGTCGTTCATTTCCTTCTGGATGCGCTCGACCTCGCCCAGGCCGATGCGGTGGATCTCGTCCGGCGACAGGTCCAGCGTGGTGTATTCGTGGATCTGCTGCCGGTAGTACGCCTTGCCATCGGGCATCGCTTCGGCGGCCAGGGTGGTGCGCGCCTGTGGCACGTACTCGTTGACGAAGAAGGTGCGCAGCTGCTGGAACGCCGGCACCACCTTGCCGCTGATCGCCGCGCGCGCCTGCGCCTGCAGTCTGGCCTGCTCGGCGGCCGGGATGGTGGTGGGCAGCTTCTTGAACGGCGCGTACAGCGGCGACTCGGTCGGGTCCTTCAGCTCGGCGACGGTGGCGATGGACACTTCGCGGCCATCGAGCACCGCGCGCGGCACGCTGAAACCACGCTTCAGGCCGGCGCGCATGTTCTCGGTCTGCTGGCCGAAGTAGCGCGGTACATCATTCAGGCGTGCGATGTAGTTCTGGTAGTCCTGCACGGTCTTCATCTCGCGCCGGGCCATGAAGGACAGGTTGGACCAGAACGAGGAATCGGCGTTGAACGGCATCTCGTAGCCGCGCAGGCGCGTCTCTTCGGCCAGGTTGAACACCTGGTCGTGGTAGATCGCGTAGTTGACCTGGTTGTCGGCCGACAGGGTCTTCGGGTCGATCTTCTTCAGCGCGGCCAGGGTCTCATCCCACACCTTCAGGCGCGCCTGCTGCGCGGCCGGGCCGACGTCGGGCATGCGGGTGGCGTTGGCCGGGGCGTCCTCGTCCTCGCTGGCCTCGCCACCGCCCTGCTGGCGCCACTTCCATTCCTTCTCGTACAGCGCGCGGAAGGCGGCGTCGGCGGGCGATTCAGTAGCCACGCCGGACGGTGCGGCGGGGGCGGGCGGCGCGGCCAGGGCCACGGCGGGGGCGGACAGGGCGATCAGCAGGGCAACGGCAAGACGGGTTTTCACGAGCACAGGTTCCCGGGAAGGCAGACCCCGATCATGGCACCGCCCATCGCCCGTGGCATGGGACGAAGGTCCTGCCTGCGCAGCAGACCGGGGCCCCGGTAGCCGCCAACCTTGGTTGGCGCTGGGTTCCCCGTGTGCCAACCAAGGTTGGCAGCTACCAGGCACGGTAGCCAGGTACGCAGTAGACCCACGTCATGCGTGGATGCGCCGCGGATCCGGACGGGGTGATCCGGACGGGGTCAGAGCCCTTTCCCATGAAAAGGGATCCGACCCCGGGGCCTCAGTGGCTGGCCTTGTCTCGCTTCCAGCCGCGGTGCTTGATGTCCAGGTGCAGGCTGTACAGCGCGGTGAACGCCGGGAACAGGTTCTGCAGCACGCCCACCGAGTCCTGCTTGGCCGAGAACAGGAAGTAGCTCAGCGTCATCAGGCTGCCGAGCACGCTCATGTACCAGAACAGGCGCGGGATCACCGGCTTGCCGGCGCGCTTGGACGCGACGAACTGGACCAGCCAGCGGCCGCCGAACATCAGCGCGCCGGTATAGCCGATCAGCTTCCAGCCGGTCACGTGCAGGCCGGTCCAGTACAGCCAGGTCAGCGGCTGGTCGAGCCAATGCAGCTCCAGATCCATCAGCGCTCCTCCACCGCGGTGCGCTTGCTGCGGGTGATCAGCCAGGCCACGCCACGCAGGTCGCGGATGCCGACCAGCGCGCGGCCGAGGTTGTTGTACTTGGACACGCCAGCGGTACGGTGGCGGTGGTTGACCGGCACGCTGGTGGTCTTCCAGCCGGCGCGCTGCATCAGCGCCGGCAGGTAGCGGTGCATGTGGTCGAAGTACGGCAGGTCGAGGAACGCGCTGCGTTCGAACAGCTTGATGCCGCAGCCGGTATCGGGCGTATCGTCGCGCAGCATGCGTGCACGGATGGCGTTGGCCCATTTGCTGGCCCAGCGCTTGCTGCCGCTGTCCTGGCGGTTGACGCGCCAGCCGGCAAACAGCTTCACCTGCGCCTCGGCGGCGTCGCGTGCGGCGAGCAGCTTGGGGATATCGGCCGGATCGTTCTGGCCATCGCCATCCAGGGTCGCGATCCACGGCGCGCGCGCGTGCTTGACGCCGGTGCGCACCGCGGTGCTCTGCCCGCTCTGGTTCACATGGTGCAGCACGCGCAGTTCCGGGGTGGTCGCCTTCAGTCCCTGCAGCACCGCCAGGGTGTCATCGCGCGAGTGATCGTCGATGTAGACGATTTCGAACGGCAGCCGGCCACGCAGCGCGGCGGTGATTTCGGCGACCAGCGGGGCGACATTGTCGCGCTCGTTGAATACCGGGACGACAACGGAAAGCTCGGGTTGGCTCATAAGGCACTCGGCCAAAGGGGGGACAAAGACCGCGCATTCTCCGCTGCCGAGGTTATCCGAAGATGAACCCCGCGGCGTGAGGATCCATCCTCAGGCGCGATCGCCAAAATACTCGCGGCACCACTGCACCACAGGCGGCAGGCCTTCTTCGATCGGGGTCACCGCATCGAAGCCGAAAGCGTCATGTGCGCGCCGGGTATCGGCCATCGTGCGCACCATGTCGCCGGGCTGCATGGGCTTGTACACCTTCTGCGCGGGGCGGCCGGCGGCCTGCTCGATCACGCTGATGAAGCGCTCCAGCTCGACCGGCGTATGGTTGCCGAGGTTGAACACCCGGTGCGGCACCGGGCCGTCGGCCGGATGCGCGAGGGCGCCGAGGATACCGGACACAATGTCGGAGACATGTGTGAAATCGCGCTGCATGCGGCCTTCGTTGAACACGTCGATCGGCCGCCCGGCCAGCACCGCGCGGGAGAACAGCAGCGGTGCCATGTCCGGCCGGCCCCACGGGCCATACACGGTGAAGAAGCGCAGGCCGGTGGCATGCAGGCCGTACAGCTGCGCGTAGGTGTAAGCCATCAGCTCATTGGCCGCCTTGGTCGCCGCGTACAGCGAACGCGGCTGGTCTACGCGCTGGTCCTCGGAGAACGGCGGCGTGGCCGAATCGCCGTAGACCGAGCTGCTGGAGGCATACACCAGGTGCTGCACGCCGCGGTGGCGGCACCGTTCGAGCATGTTGACGAAGCCGACCAGGTTGCTGTCGACGTAGGCGTGCGGGTTTTCCAGCGAATAGCGCACGCCGGCCTGGGCGGCCAGATGGATCACCGCCGTCGGCTGCACTTCATCGAACAGCGCAGCCAGGCCCTCGCGGTCGGTCAGGTCCAGCGCGCGCAGGTCCAGCGACGGGCACAGCGCGGCCACGCGGTCGCGCTTGATCTGCGGGTCGTAGTAATCGTTGAAGTTGTCCAGGCCGACCACGGCCTGGCCGGCCTCCAGCAGTGCGCGGGCGGTGTAGGCACCGATGAAGCCGGCAGCGCCGGTGAGCAGGATGGTCATGGCAGGGGCCTGGAAACGAAGTTCAGGCCCCTGATGTTACCGGTCTCAGAACAAACCGAAACGCTTCTTCGCCACGTTGGTGCGGCCGGGTTCGATTACATCCTGGATCTTCTTCGCGTCGAAGCGGTCGAGCAGCGCCTCGGCGCCCTTCCTCAGCTTCAGGTCCATCTCTTCGGGGTACAGCGGGACCAGGCTCATGAAGCTGATGGTCTTGCCGTCGTCCAGTTCCAGCGTGGCAAAGTCCTCCGGGGTGGTTACCGGCGGCAGCACGATGGCGCCGTCGAAGCCCACGCCCGGCGCATAGGGCTCGCTGGGATGGCCGTTGGGAATGGTGTGGCCGAAGCCCAGCCAGGTGTCGTACTCGTGCGGCAACCGCGCCATGCCCTTCAGCAGGCGCACCGGCCAGTAATTGCGCTCGTCCTCGAAGGCGTCCTGGGAGATGGGCCAGTCCGCCGGCAGGGTCACCATCAGTTCCATGTAGCGCGGCACGTCCGGGTCCACCTCGGCGGGCACGGTCATCGGCAGGTCGCTCATGCCGGAGGTGACCAGGCGCAGGTAAGGGCAGTGGTCATTGGCCGGCACCACGTGCACGTCGATGTGCACCAGGTCGGAGATGATCTCGTGGAAGACACCGGACACCGGGCCCAGATGGCGTTCGAGGTGGGCGCTGATCGCCTCGATGTGCCGTTCTTCGCCGGTGGCGAGCACGAAGTCCTTTTCGCGGCGATGTACCAGTATCTGGGTGCCGTCCGGGCTGACGTCCTCGTATTCGTTGCTCATGTCCTGCTCCCTGGATGAGGCCACGGACCGGAAGGCAGTGCATTCCCTCGGCGCGCGCGGCGGTACGTTCCCTGTCATTGGCGGGACACGGCAGGAACGGGCCGCGCCCCTGTCACTGCGCCGGGCTCAGCCCTGGCGCGTGCGCAGCTTTTCCAGCACGCCGTCCAGGGTATCCAGGTCGGTGTAGTGGATGATCAGCTTGCCCTTGCCACCGCGGCCATGATTGATCGCCACCTTGGCGCCCAATGCTTCGGACAGTTCGGTTTCCAGCGAGGCGATGTCGGCCTGCTGCACCTTCGGCGTGGCCGCCGGGCGGTTGCTCGGCACCTTGCCGGCGGCGAAGGCCTGCGCACGGCGCTCGACCTCGCGCACCGACCAGCCTTCATCGGCTGCTTCCTGGGCCAGCTTGCCAGCCAGCTCGGGAGCCAGGGTCAGCAGCGCGCGGGCGTGGCCCATTTCCAGGCGGCGGGTTTCCAGCAGCAGGCGGATCGCCACCGGCAGCTCCAGCAGGCGCAGCAGGTTGGACACCGCCGCGCGCGAGCGGCCGACGGCCTCGGCGGCCTCGGCATGGGTCAGGGTGAACTCGCTGATCAGGCGCTGCAGCGCCTCGGCTTCTTCCAGCGGATTGAGGTCTTCGCGCTGGATGTTCTCGATCAGCGCCATCGCGATGACGGTGCGGTCTTCCAGCTCGCGCACCACCACCGGCACTTCGTCCAGGCCGGCCAGCTGCGATGCGCGCCAACGGCGTTCACCGGCGACGATTTCGTAGTTGCCCGCCGGCAGCTGGCGCACCAGGATCGGCTGGATCACGCCCTGCGACTTGATCGAGTCGGCCAACTCGGACAGCTTGCCCTCGTCCATCTCGCGGCGCGGCTGGTACTTGCCCGGCTGCAGCTGGCCGACCGGCAACTTGCGCAGCACTTCACCCGGCAGCGGCTCGATCACCGCGGTGGTGGCCTGCACCTGGCTGACCGCGCCTTTCGGGCCCAACAGCGCATCCAGGCCACGGCCGAGGCCTCGCTTCTTGGCTGCCGGCTTGCTGCTGGTCATCAGACGATCTCCACGGCCTTGCCGGCCTTGTTGCGTTCGTTGTTGCGGCGGATGATCTCGCCGGCCAGGCCCAGGTAGGCCACGCCACCGCGCGAGGCGCGGTCGTAGCCGACGATGCTCTGGCCATGGCTGGGTGCCTCGGCCAGGCGCACGTTGCGCGGCACGATGGTGCGGAACACGCGGTCGCCGAAGTGCTCGGTGAGCTCGGCCGACACTGCGTTGGCCAGGTTGTTGCGCACGTCGAACATGGTGCGCAGCACGCCTTCGATCTCCAGCGCCGGGTTCAGGCTGGTGCGCAGCGCTTCGATGGTTTCCACCAGCGCGCTCAGGCCTTCCAGCGCGTAGTACTCGCACTGCATCGGCACGATCACCGAGTCGGCGGCGGCCAGCGCGTTGAGCGTCAGCAGCGACAGCGCCGGCGGGCAGTCGATCAGGATGTAGTCGTACTCGTCGCGGATCGGCGCCAGCGCGCGCTTCAGGCGCTGCTCGCGCTCGCTCTGGCCCATCAGCTGGATCTCGGCGGCGGTCAGGTCGATATTGCCGGGCAGCAGGTCGTAACCCTCGGCAGTCTGCACGCGTACATCGGCAGCGCTGTTCTCGCCGAGCAGCAGGTCACAGGTGGAGGCGGCCAGCTCGCGTTTGTCCACGCCACTGCCCATGGTCGCGTTGCCCTGCGAATCCAGGTCGACCAACAGCACGCGCTTGGGTGCGTTGGCCAGGGAAGCGGCCAGGTTGACGGCGGTCGTGGTCTTGCCGACGCCACCCTTCTGGTTGGCGATGGCGATGATGCGGGCCATGCGGGTGTGCCTCGTCGACGTGTGCTGGGACCGGTCATTATGCGTACAACCGGCCCCTTGCGGAAATCGTGGATCGCCAACCCGTTGTTCCACAAGGGGCTGGCGGCGGGAATCAGGGGCCTGTAACAGTGACCAGGTGGCGTTCGCCGGCCAGGCCGGGCACGCTCAACGGGGTCACCTCACGCACCTGCCAGCCCGCCGGCAGGTCCGCGATCTCCTCATGCGGGTAGACGCCCTTCATGGCCAGCAATACGCCGCCGGGGCGCAGCAGGTGGCTACCGACGCGGACGATGCCGGCCAGGGTGTCCATCGCGCGCGCGGTCAGCTGGTCGTAGCGGCCGGCCTCGTCCAGCGCCTCGGCGCGCGACTCGGCCACGCGGGCGTTGCCCAGGCCGAGCTGGCGCACGGCTTCGCGCATGAAGCGCGCCTTCTTGCCGTTGCTCTCGACCAGGGTGACCTGCAGGCCCGGGCAGGCGATCGCCAGCGGGATGCCGGGCAGCCCGGGGCCGGTGCCAAGGTCGGCCAGGCTGCCGTCGGCCACGAACGGCTGCATCGCCAGCGAGTCGAGCAGGTGGCGGGTGACCATCTCCTGCGGGTCGCGGATGGCGGTGAGGTTGTAGGTGCCGTTCCAGCGGTGCAGCAGGGCCAGGTAGCGCAGCAACGGCGGCGCCAGCGCGGCGTCCAGGCCCATGCTGGCCAGGCCCTGTTCCAGCGTGGCAGACACGCTGGCGGGAAGTGGGTGTTCGCTCATGCCGGCATTATCGCCGGTTTTGCGCGCCGATTCCCCGCTTCAGTGTGGATACCAGGCCAATGCGGCGCGGAACTGGCCGCTGGCCTGCCACTCGTGCAGGTGCCAGCGCGCGGCCTCGCCCAGTTCCGGGTCGCACCAGCGCAGGTGCAGGGCGCCATCGGGCCCGGGCGCCAGCTGCAGGCGGTGCAGGCCGAACGAGATGCCCTGCCCGTGCGCCTTCAGCATCGCTTCCTTGGCGCACCACACGCGGAAGAACCAGTGCTCGCGCCCGGCCTCATCCAGGCGTTCCAGCCAGGCCACCTCCTGCGGGTGGAAGAAGCGCTGCACGATTTCCAGCAGGCGCGGTCGCGGCCGTAGGAGCTCCAAGTCCACGCCCAGCCGCACGCCTTCGCCCAGCGCCACCAGCAGCACCTCGCCGCTATGGCTCCAGCCGGTGCCGTAGTGGGCCAACGGGCCGCTCAGTTCCGGCCGGCCCTTGTCATCGCGGACCAGCGGCAGCGTCTGCGGGTCGGCGCCCAATGCCTGCGCCAGCACCTGCCGCGCCTGCGGTTCACCACGCTGGCCCGGCACATGCGGGCGCCGCCAGACCGTCACCGGACCGAAGCGCCACGGGCCATCGAGGGTGGCTGGCAGGCTCATCCGCACACGCCCATCACGCAATTCCACGACGGGTTCACAGCCCTGCGCGTCAACTGGTCACAGTTCCCCACCGGAGGTTCGATCATGGGCATCATCATCTGGCTGATCGTCGGCGGCATCGTAGGCTGGCTGGCCAGCATCATCATGAAGCGCGATGCCCAGCAGGGCATCATCCTCAACATCGTGGTCGGCATCGTCGGCGCGCTGATTTCCGGCTGGCTGTTCGGCGGCGGCATCAACGAGGCGATCACCCTCCGCACGTTCCTGTTCTCGCTGATCGGTGCAGTGATCCTGCTGGCGATCGTCAACCTGTTCACCCGCAAGAGCATACGGTGATCTGAGGGTAGTGCCGGCCACTGGCCGGCAGATGTTCCAGAACGGGCCCGGCAATCGTCGGGCCCCGTTCGTTCAACCGATCTGCACCCAGGCCGGCGCATGGTCACTCGGGCGTTCCCAGGTGCGCGGCTCGCGGTCGATGCCCGAGGCCACCGCACTGTCCTTCAGCGCATCGGAGACCAGGGTCAGGTCGATGCGCAGGCCCAGGTTGCGGCGGAAGCCGGCGGCACGGTAGTCCCACCAGCTGAAGGTACCCGCCTCGTCATTGTGCAGGCGGAAGCCATCGTGCAGGCCCAGCTGCAGCAGCTTGTTCAATGCGCCGCGCTCGGCGGTGGAGGTCAGGATGTGGTTGTCGTTCCACACCGCCGGGTCGTGCACGTCGCGCGCGTCCGGGGCGATGTTGAAGTCGCCCATCACGATCAGCTTCGGGTGGCGCTGCAGTTCTCCGGCGATCCAGGCATGCACCGCTTCCAGCCAGCGCAGCTTGTAGTCGTACTTGTCGGTACCGATGTCCTGGCCGTTGACCACGTACAGGTTGATCACCCGCAGGTCGCCGAAGGTGCCGGCGATGACGCGCTTCTGCTCGTCCTCGAAACCGGGAATGCCGATCTGCACGTCCTGCGCCGGCTCACGCGACAGCAGCGCCACGCCGTTGTAGGTCTTCTGGCCGGCGAACACGCTGCGATAGCCTGCGGCGATCAGCGCCGAATCGGGGAACTTGTGGTCCTCCAGCTTGGTTTCCTGGATGCCGACGATGTCCGGGCCGAACTCCCTGAGCCACTGCTCCAGGTGCGGCAGGCGGACATTGAGCGAATTGACGTTCCACGAGGCGATTTTCATGGGGGCATTCTACCCGGGTGGGCCACCCATGCCCGGTAGTCGCCAACCTTGGTTGGCGCCGAGGCCCCCATGTGCCAACCAAGGCTTGCACCCACCGGTAGTGCCGGCCGCTGGCCGGCAACCCCATGAACCGTCGGCAAGACCCTGCAGTTGCCGGCCAGCGGCCGGCACTACCGAAGCAGCAGCTTCAACAACCCCGCAATCTTCGAATACGGCGGCCGCAGCCGGTCGCTGGCCGCCCAGCGCGACTGCCACAGCACCGGCAGCCGCTTGCTCATCGCATCGAACCCGGCGCGGCCGTGGTACGCGCCCATGCCGCTTGCCCCTACCCCGCCAAACGGCAGGCCATCGGCGGCGAAGTGCAGCAGCGTGTCATTCACCGTCACCCCGCCGGCCACCACCTGGCCGAGGATGCGCTCCACCGCCGCGCGGTCGTGGCTGAAGGGATACAGCGCCAGCGGCCGGTCGCGGGACAGCACGTCGCCCAGCGCCGCCTCCAGATCCGGGTAGGCCCGCACCGGCAGGATCGGCCCGAAGATCTCCTCGCGCATCAGGTCCAGGTCGTCCGGCGGGTCCAGCACCACGGTCGGCACCAGCAGGCGCTCGCGGTCGGCGCGCGCGTCATCCACCTGCGCCAACGGAATCACCGGCACCCCGCGTTGCCGCGCCTGTGCCAGATAGCCCTGCAGGCGCCGGTACTGACCTTCATTGATGATGCGGGTGTAGTCGTCGGCATCGCTGAAGTCGCCATAGCGCTCGCGCACCTGCTGCTGCAGCGCCTGTACGAATTCGCGCTGGCGAACGGTATCGATCAGCACGTAATCCGGCGCGATGCAGGTCTGGCCCGCGTTGAACCACTTGCCGGTGGCCAGCCGCGCAGCGGCTTTGTCCAGCGGGAAATCGCGACAGACAATCGCCGGCGACTTGCCGCCCAGCTCCAGTGTGACCGGTACCAGATGCTCAGCGGCGGCGGCCATCACCTTGCGGCCAACCGCCGTCGAGCCGGTGAACAGCAGATGGTCCAGCGGCAGCGACGACACCGCTGCGGCCACATCCGCCCCGCCCTGCACCACCGCCACCCGATCGGGCGGGAACACGCTGGCCAGCAGATCGGCCAGGAACGCGCTGGTGCGCGGCGTGTGTTCCGAAGGCTTCAGCAGCACATGGTTGCCGGCAGCAATCGCGGTGACCAGCGGCACCAGCGCCAGCGTGACCGGGTAGTTCCACGGTGAGATCACCCCCACCACGCCGAGCGGCGTCGGCCGCAGCTGCGCGCGCGCCGGCCACAGCTTCCATCCCGCCGATGCCCGCTGCGGCTTCGACCAGCGCCGCAGGTGGCGCCGCAGGTGGTCGATGGCCGACAGCACACTCATGCCATCGGCCAGTTTCGATTCAACGTGGGCGCGATGCCCGAAGTCCTCGGCGATGGCCTGGGCCATTTCGTCCAGGCGCGGCTTCAATGCCTCGCGCAGACGGCGCAGGTCGGCTTCGCGCTGGTCGAACGTGGGGCGCTGGGCCTGCCAGGCGCTGCGCAGGGTGTGCAGGAGGGCGGGAAGGTCGGCCGGCGTGGTGGTGGTCATGGGCCGACTATACGGGGTGCTGCGCAACGCAATGGTAGTGCCGGCCGCTGGCCGGCAAGGGCTTCATGTCCGCGGCGATTCAGGAGGTTGCCGGCCAGCGGCCGGCACTACCGGATGCGGGCCGAGTGGGCACGGCCCACAAGCAGAAAGGCCGCGGTCTGCACCGCGGCCTTTCCTTCACTGCATGGAACCCACCGGTTACTTGGTGATATCCACGTTCTTGGTTTCGCGCAGGAACAGGCCGCCGATCACCACCGACATCAGTGCGATCGCGATCGGGTACCACAGGCCGTAGTACAGGTTGCCGGTACCGGCCACCAGCGCGAACGAGATCGCCGGCAGGAAGCCACCGAACCAGCCGTTGCCGATGTGGTACGGCAGCGACATCGAGGTGTAGCGGATGCGGGTCGGGAACAGTTCGACCAGGTAGGCGGCGATCGGGCCATAGACCATGGTCACGTACAGCACCAGCAGCCACAGCATGAAGATGGTGCCGGCGATGTTGATGCGGGCGCCATCGGCCTTGGCCGGGTAGCCGGCGGTGGTCAGGGCGGTCTTCAGTTCCGCACCGAACGCATCGGCCTTGGCCTTGCCTTCTTCCTTGGTCAGGCCGGCGGCCTCATACGAGGTGACGCTGGCGCTGCCCACGTTCACCATCGCCAGCGAACCGGCGGCGGCGGGCTGCACGTCGTACGGCACACCGGCCTTGGTCAGCGCGGCGGTGGCCACGTCGCAGGAGCTGGTGAACTTGCGCAGGCCGACCGGATCGAACTGGAACGAGCAGGTAGCCGGATCGGCCACGACCAGGGCCGGCGAGCTGCTGCGGGCTTCTTCGATGGCCGGATTGGCGAAGTGGGTCAGGCCCTTGAAGATCGGGATGTAGGTGATGGCCGCCAGCAGGCAGCCGGCCAGGATGATCTTCTTGCGACCGATGCGGTCGGACAGCCAGCCGAAGAAGATGAAGAACGGCGTGCCCAGTGCCAGCGCAGCGGCGATCAGCAGGTAGGAGGTGGTGGCATCGACCTTCAGCATGCTGCTGAGGAAGAACAGCGCGTAGAACTGGCCGCCGTACCAGACCACCGCCTGGCCAGCCGCCGCACCGAGCAGGACCAGCAGCATCAGCTTCAGGTTGCCACCCTTCAGGCTGTCGCGGAACGGGGTCTTGGAGCCCTTGCCTTCAGCCTTCATCTGCTGGAACAGCGGCGATTCGCTCAGCTGCAGGCGGATCCATACCGAAATGCCCAGCAGCAGGATCGAGACCAGGAACGGGATGCGCCAGCCCCAGGCTTCGAAGGCCTCGTTGCCCAGCGTCATGCGGCAGGCCAGGATGATCAGCAGCGACAGGAACAGGCCGAGCGTGGCGGTGCACTGGATGAAGCTGGTGTACAGGCCGCGCTTGTCGTCCGGCGCGTGCTCGGCCACGTAGGTGGCGGCACCGCCGTACTCGCCGCCCATCGCCAGGCCCTGGGCCAGGCGCAGGATGATCAGGATCACCGGTGCGGCGAAACCGATCGAGGCGTAGTTGGGCAGCACGCCGACCAGGAAGGTCGAGATGCCCATGATCAGGATGGTGACCAGGAAGGTGTACTTGCGGCCGATGCGGTCGCCGAGGCTGCCGAAGAAGGCCGCGCCGAACGGACGCACGAAGAAGCCGGCAGCGAACGCCAGCAGGGCGAAGATCATGCCCGTGGTTTCATTGACGCCACTGAAGAACTGCTTGGCGATGATGGCCGCGAGCGAGCCGTACAGGAAGAAGTCATACCACTCGAAGACCGTGCCGAGGCTCGAGGCGAAGATGACTTTCTTGTGGCCCTTGGTCAGGGTGCCCGCCGCATGGTGCGGGCCTGGTGCAGTGCTGGACATAAGACGCTTCCCCTCCGAAGCAATCGTTGTGGGTGGGTGCCGACCGTTGGTCGGCACTCAATTCGGTAGGTGCCAACCTTGGTCGGCACCCCATCTCGGTAGGTGCCGGCCGCTGGCCGGCACGCTCTTAGAAGCTGTACTTCGTGGTGAACTGCAACCGGGTGATGTCACCCTTGTTGCCGTTTTCCACTTCGCGACGGCCATACATCAGCTCGGCGCCGATATCGACCTTGGGCAGCGGCGAATAGAAGATGTTGCCGCGGATGCTCTGCACGCTCTTGGTCACCAGCGGGCCAAGGATGCTGTCGTTGTCGTAGTCGCTGCGCGCGTAGATCAGGTTGGTGCGCAGCTTCGGCGAGAACGCATGCCGCCAGCCCACGTAGCCGGCCAGCACGCCGGTCGGGTTGAGCTCGTCGCGGGCCACGTCATAGGCACTGTCGGCAGTGATGCCCAGGCCGATGTAGCGGGCGATGCCTTCGCCACCGGTCAGCTGGTAGTGCAGCGAGTCGCTGTCACCCATCACCCACTTGCCGCCCAGGGTCAGGCCGCCGGCCACCTTGTCGGCCTTCGCGCCGGTGGCCTGGTTGTCCACCTTCAACTGGCGGACGATGCCACCGACACCAAAGGTGCCCCAGTCGCCCTTCCAGCCATAACGCATGGTCAGGTCGGGCAGGCTGCCACGGTCGGAGTTGGCGCTAGCGTTGGTCCAGGCCCCGGTGACCGGGTTGCGGGTACCGGTGAGGGTGGTGGTTTCCGGGTTTTCCAGTGCGACGCTGAAGCCGCCCTGGGTGTAGCGCACCTGGGCCTGGCGCACGAAGATCACGCCGTCGGTGGGGCCGACGAAGTCGACCGCCTCCGGCAGCGCGGCCGCGTCCATGAAGTTGGACCAGGTCTGGCCGGCCATCCAGTTGTTCCAGTACATGTAGGCGTGGCGCAGGGTCACGCCATAGGTATTGGTGGCGGTCTGGTTGCCCAGCGAGTTGCCGAAGAAGTCCATCTCGAAGAACGCACCGGCCTTGTTGCCCGATTCGCTCACGTTGTCGATGCCCAGGTTGAAGCGCGAGAACTTGGCGTGGGCGTTGAAGTCGGTGCCCGAACGCTTGCCGCTGCCGCCGGCGCCTTCCACCGGGGTCTGGCCCGGCAGGTACAGCGAGCGGCCGGTGGCGTCGTCGGCCAACTGGCCATCGCTGGTCTGGGTGGCCAGGAAGTCGGCCTTGATGAAGCCGCCGATCTTGACCGTGGTACCCGGCGCGGCGCCCGGGGTGATGGTGGTGACCTGGATCGGCTGCTTGCCCGCCGGCACCGAGGCGACCGGCTTCTGCCCGGCCTGCACCGTGCGCACTTCGGTCACCGCCTGCTGGGTCTGGCTGATCTGGGTCTGTTGTTGTTGCTGCGAAGACAGCAGCAGCTGGACCTGGCGTTCCAGTTCGGCAACGCGTGCTTCCAGTGCCTTCTCTTTGGCGGTCTCTGCGAACGCCATGCCCGGTGCGACCAGGGCGACCAACAGGCAGGCCGCCAAAGGTGTGCGCACGGCTTTCAACGTACGGTGGCTCATGTTGCCCTCTCTCCCAAGTGGCAAGGTGATGCCGCGCGTGGGGCACGGTCGAGCCGAGACTGCGGGGCGTTCGCGCACAGCGGCTATTGGCCATTGGTCGAACCCGGCCCTGCTGGGCGCTCACTTTCGACCATGGTCTAACCAGGGTGGTGACGCGGCCGGGGGTGGATGGGGCAAACTGAGGGGGATCGGTCGTTGCGATGCTGCGACCGCACATACAAAGTCAACGTGCAAGTGAGGGTGCCATGGCTGATATC
Organism: Stenotrophomonas sp. YJH_SMC_127; assembly: GCF_059372445.1. NCBI lineage: Bacteria > Pseudomonadati > Pseudomonadota > Gammaproteobacteria > Lysobacterales > Lysobacteraceae > Stenotrophomonas > Stenotrophomonas sp. YJH_SMC_127. The sequence goes on from NZ_JCAFVO010000009.1 coordinate 125,359, forward strand.
TACCCCGTCGATCCGCAGTTCGCCGCCAAGGCACGCATCGACAAGACGTCGTACGAACAGCAGTACCAGGCGTCGGTGACCGACCCGGATGGTTTCTGGGGCAAGGCCGCCGAGCGCCTGCAATGGATGCGCAAGCCGACGAAGATCAAGAACGTCAGCTATGACCTGTCCGACTTCCACATCAAGTGGTTCGAAGATGGCGAGCTCAATGCCAGCGTGAACTGCCTGGATCGCCAGCTGGAAACGCGCGGCGACAAGACCGCCCTGCTGTTCGAGCCGGACGGCCCGGATGCACCGGCCCAGCACGTGACCTATCGCGAGCTGTACGAGCGCACCTGCCGCCTCGGCAACGCGCTGCGCAACCTCGGCGTCAAGAAGGGCGACCGGGTCACCATCTACCTGCCGATGATCGTCGACGCCGCGGTGGCCATGCTGGCCTGTGCGCGCATCGGTGCGATCCACTCGGTGGTGTTCGGTGGCTTCGCGCCGAATTCGATCGCCGACCGCGTCAGCGACTGCCAGAGCAAGCTGATCATCACCGCCGACGAGGGCCTGCGCGGTGGCCGCAGGATTCCGCTGAAGGCCAACGTTGATGCCGCGCTGAAGCTGCCGGGCACGAATACGGTTGAAACCGTGCTGGTGGTGCGCCACACCGGCGGCGCGGTGGACATGCAGGCCCCGCGCGACCGCTGGTTCCACGATGTGGTGGACAGCCAGCCGTCCACCTGCGAACCGGAACGCATGAACGCGGAAGACCCGCTGTTCATCCTCTACACCTCCGGTTCCACCGGCAAGCCCAAGGGCGTGCTGCACACCACCGGCGGTTACCTGCTGTACGCGGCCTACACCCATGAAGCGGTGTTCGACCTGCGCGAAGACGATATCTACTGGTGCACCGCCGATGTCGGCTGGGTCACCGGCCACAGCTACATCGTGTACGGGCCGCTGGCCAACGGCGCGACCTCGCTGATGTTCGAAGGCGTGCCGAACTACCCGGACACCTCGCGTTTCTGGAACGTCATCGACAAGCACAAGGTGACCATCTTCTACACCGCCCCGACCGCGATCCGTGCGCTGATGCGCGAAGGCGAGGAGCCGGTGAAGAAGACCTCGCGCGCGTCGCTGCGCCTGCTCGGCAGCGTCGGCGAGCCGATCAATCCGGAAGCCTGGCGCTGGTACTACGAAGTGGTCGGCGACAGCCGCTGCCCGATCGTCGATACCTGGTGGCAGACCGAGACCGGCGGCATCCTGATCTCGCCGCTGGCCGGCGCGATGGACCTCAAGCCGGGGTCGGCCACCCTGCCCTTCTTCGGCGTGCAGCCGGCGCTGGTCAATGCCGATGGCGAGATCCAGGACGGCCCGACCGAGGGCAACCTGATCATCCGTGATTCCTGGCCGGGCCAGATGCGCACGGTGTACGGCGACCACCAGCGTTTCATCGATACCTATTTCCGCACCTACCCGGGCAGCTACTTCACCGGCGACGGTTGCCGCCGCGACGAGGACGGCTACTACTGGATCACTGGTCGCGTCGACGACGTGATCAACGTGTCCGGCCACCGCATCGGCACCGCCGAAGTGGAAAGCGCGCTGGTCTCGCACCCGAAGGTGGCCGAAGCGGCCGTGGTCGGCTTCCCGCACGACGTGAAGGGCCAGGGCATCTACGCCTACGTGACGCTGGTGGCCGAAGAGGCGCCGAGCGACGAGCTGCAGAAGGAACTGGTCGCCTGGGTGCGCAAGGAGATCGGCCCGATCGCCACGCCGGACCACCTGCAGTGGGCGCCGGGCCTGCCGAAGACCCGCTCGGGCAAGATCATGCGCCGCATCCTGCGCAAGATCGCCGAGAACGCGCCGGACCAGCTCGGCGATACCTCGACCCTGGCCGACCCATCGGTGGTGGCCTCGCTGGTGGACGAGCGCAAGGTGCGCTGACGTACGACCCGGGGTCGGATCCCTTTCCGCAAGGAAAGGGCTCTGACCCCATCTGCTTTCCCCCACGGTTCCCCCCGACCATGACCACCCTCCTGATTGCCGATGACCACCCGCTGTTCCGCGAGGCCCTGCGTGGGGCCGTGCAGCGGGTCATCCCCGGCGTGCAGCTGTTCGAGGCCGACAGCGTGGAAGCGCTGTATGCACTGGCCGACCAGCACAACGACGCCGACCTGGTCCTGATGGACCTCAACATGCCCGGTGCGCAGGGTTTCAACGCGCTGGTGCACATGCGCTCGCTGCACCCGCACCTGCCGGTGGTGGTGGTGTCCGCACGCGAAGAAGCCACGGTGATGCGCCGCGCGCTCGACCACGGCGCGCTGGGCTTCATTCCGAAGTCTGCGGACTCGGACACCATCGGCCACGCACTGGGCACCATCCTCGATGGCGAGACCTGGGCACCGCCGGAAGCGCACAACGTGCCGCCCACCGGCAGCGAAGAACGCGAAGTCGGCCAGCGCCTGCGCGAGCTGACCCCGCAGCAGTTCCGCGTGCTGCAGATGCTGGGCGCCGGCCGCTTGAACAAGCAGATCGCCTACGACCTCAACGTCTCCGAAGCGACGATCAAGGCCCACGTCACCGCCATCCTGCGCAAGCTGGGCGTGACCAACCGCACCCAGGCCGTGCTGATGGCCGGCAAGCTGGCCATCGACGACGACGCCATCGTGCTGCCGCCGGAAGAAGATTGAGGTAGTGCCGGCCGCTGGCCGGCAATCGCCCGGAACGGCGTCGCCGCCGTGCTCGCCGGGCATGGCCCGGCGCCACCTGGGCAACATCGCCGACTCGAACGACGCTTTCGGCCCTGTGGCTGAACCGGCTGTCGTTGCAAACTGCTGCTGCCATTCCACACACCGCCGACAATGAACAATCCGCTCGACACCACAGGGGCTCGGCTACAGCTCCAACCGGAAGAACGGGAGTCCATCCGCAGGTTGATTGCCTTCGTCCGCGAAGGCTGTCCAGACGGCGCTTGTCCTCCCGGTTTTCCTGCTGACCGGATCGACGACTTCAGGCGCGCAGCCCTCGAGTACTTCTCCGATCCGCCAGATCCCATCAATCATTTCCGGATTGATGTCCCCAGCGATGAGTACATCCGTGCTGAGGCCCAGGTCTACGAGCACCCATCGGGTATTCACGTGGAGTTGGATCTATTCGCTGATGGCGAGCGATGCGACTTGACCGCCACTTTCGATCTTGATCGTGAGAGTGCAGCGTTCAGCGGGCCCAGGCTGTACGACATGCACGTGATGTAGCCGGTTGTGGCAGGAGCCATGCCGGCCAGCGGCCGGCACTACCGCATCCCGGGTGGGTGCCAAGCTTGCTTGGCACGCCTTTGCTTCGCCCTGTTATAGCCATCGCTATACAAACCAGCCCTGCCTGCGCGTTTCGCTGGAAACGCGCCACGCGCGAATCGCGGTGCTAAGCTTCGCGTCCCCTTGGGGAGTAGCCGGATTCCTTCGCAGGAATCGTCCACGTCAACATACTCGGCCAGTGCGCCGTGGCGTGGACAACCATGATGGTTGGCGAGACCAGCGGCCCGCGCGCGCAACGTCAGGTTGGGCGCGAGCGCGAGCCGTGCGTCCGTCCTTGCCCGACCTCAGCAGCTGTCCATGTCCCCCATTTCGATCCTCCTGATCGGCTTTGCCATGTCCACCGATGCCTTCGCTGCGGCGATCGGCAAGGGTGCGGCCATGCGCAAGCCGGTGTTCCGCGATGCACTGCGTGCCGGCATCATCTTCGGCGTCATCGAGGCGATCACGCCCATCATCGGCTGGCTGCTCGGTCGCGCCGCCCTGCAGTACGTGGAAGCTTTCGACCACTGGATCGCGTTCGGCCTGCTCGGTGCGCTGGGCATCCACATGATCTACAACGGCCTGCGCCCGGATAGTACCGAGGACGACGAGGACCCCTCGCATCACCACGGCTTCTGGAAGCTGGCGCTGACCGGTTTCGCCACCAGCATCGACGCGATGGCGGTGGGTATCGGCCTGGCCTTCATGGACGTCCATATCGGCGTGATGGCCGCGGTCATTGGCCTGTGCACGCTCTCCATGGTCACCGTCGGCATCATGCTCGGCCGTGTGCTGGGCAGCATGGTCGGCAAGCGTGCCGAGATCATCGGTGGCGTGATCCTGGTGATCATCGGCGCGATGATCCTGTACGAGCACCTGCACGGCGTGGGGTAACGCTTCCGCGATTACGTGGTTGCCGGCCAGCGGCCGGCACTACCTGACGTCACATCCACGCATGGCGTGGATCTACTGCCAGGATGAAGCTCTGGTCGATGCCAGGCTTGCCTGGCATGGTTTTACGTCGTGGTTGCCGGCCAGCGGCCGGCACTACTGCGCATCGCGCAGCGCGCCCAGGAAGGCGCGCAGCGAGGCCGGCTTGATCGGCTTGGTCAGCACGCGGTAGCCGCGTTCGCGTGCCATCCGCTTCAGTTCGTCGCGGCCATCGGCGGTCAACAACGCACCCGGCAGCGGGTAACCGGCGGCTTCACGCAGCGCCACCAGCGCATCCAGGCCGTCCATGCGGTCGTGCAGGTGGTAGTCCACCAGCATCACCTGCGGCCGCTCGGCCACTTTCTCCAGCGCCTGATCCACCGTCGATGCCGTAATCACCTGCACCTGCCAGCGACCGAGCAGCGCGCGCATGCCGTCGAGGATCTCTTCGTCGTTGTCCACGCACAGCACGCGCAGGCCGGCCAGCGAATCGCTGCGCAGCGGCGCGGCTGCGGCCTGTACCGGCGCGGCCAGTTCGGTATAGCCCGGCAGCGGCGCCACCCGCGGCAGGATGATCGAGAACATCGAGCCCTTGCCAACCCGGCTGCGCGCATTGAGGCGATGGTCAAGCAGGCGCGAGATGCGCTGGCAGATCGACAGGCCCAGGCCCAACCCCTGTTCGCCCCAATCGAACGGCTGCTGGTAGCGGTGGAACTCGTCGAAGATCTGCCGCATGTGGTGCTCGGGAATGCCCGGGCCGGTATCCCATACCTGCAGCTCCACTTCGTTGCCACGCTGGCGCACCGCCAGCACGATGCGGCCCTGACGGGTGTAGCGCAGCGCATTGGCCAGGAAGTTCTGCAGCACGCGGCGCAGCAGGCGGCGATCACTGCGCACCCAGGCCGGACGCGTGAACAGGTCCAGGCGCAGGCCACGGCCGGCGGCGACCGGCGTGTACTGCGCGGCCAGTTCGCGCATCAGCGCGCTCACGTCGAACTCGCCGATCACCGGGTGCAGGCCACCGGCATCCAGCCGCGACACGTCCAGCAGGCCATCGAGCAGTTCTTCGGCGGCGCGCAGCGACGCATCCACGCGTTCGGCCAGATGCTTCTGCTCGTCGCTCACATGGTCGCTGTCGCGCAGCGCCGAAGCAAACAGCCGCGCGGCATTCAGCGGCTGCAGCACGTCATGGCTGATCGCCGCCAGGAAGCGGGTCTTCGACTGCTGCGCGACCTCGGCCTCGTGCGAGCGCTCGGCCACGCGCTGTTCCAGCGTCTCGTTGGCTTCCAGCAGTGCCTTCTCCGCGTGCTTGTAGTCGGTGATGTCGTTGTAGCTGGTCACGTAACCGCCGCCGGGCAGCGCCTGGCCGCGCATCTCGATCACCTTGCCGTCGCTGCGGGTGCGCTCGAACACGTGCGGTGAGCCGGCGCGCATGTAGCCGATGCGGCGGTTGATCTGCACTTCGATATCGCCCTCGCCCAGCTCGCCGCGCTCGGCGTTGTAGCGGATCAGGTCGGCCACCGGGCGGCCCACGTAGAGCATGCCGTCGGGGTAGCCGAACATGTCCTGGTAGCGGCGGTTCCATGCGGTCAGGCGCATGTCCGGATCAACCACGCTGACCCCGGCGCTGATGTTCTCCAACGTGGTCGACAGGATCTCGCGGTTGAAGCGCAGCTCCTGCCCCGCTTCGTCCAGCACCGCCACCACTTCGCCCAGGTCCATGCCCGAGCCACGCAGCAGGCTGGTCAGCAGCAGGCGCGCCGATGCCGCGCCGATCGAGGCCGCCAACAGACGCTCGGTGAACTGTACCCACGGCCGGTCCGCAGGCGCCGAGGATTGCAGCTCGCGGCCCAGCGACTGCGCCTGCTCGAAGAACGAACGCCGCGCGTGGCGCTCGCCGACCACGCGCGACGCCAGTGCCAGCAGGTCGCCCACGTGCACGTGGCCGGGCCAGCCGCCGGCCACCGACGGGCGCTCGGCATACGGGTCGAGGAAGGGGGCAGCGCGCAGGCGCTCGTCGACGCCGGGTCGCCAGCGTGCGGACACCAGCATCATCGTCGCCGCATTGACCAGCAGCGACCAGAACGTGCCATGGGTCAGCGGATCCCAGCCGGTCATGCCGAACAGCTGCTGCGGGCGCAGCCACTCGATGCCGAACGGGCCGTGCTGCACCCAGGCGGCATCGACCCAGCCGGCCATGGTCATCGCCGGCAACAGCAGGGTGTACAGCCAGGTGGCGAAGCCGAGCAGCATGCCCACCTCGACGCCGCGCCGGCTGGCACCACGCCAGTACAGGCCGCCGATCAGGCCGGGCGCGAACTGCGCCACCGCTGCGAACGCCATCAGGCCGTACGAGGCCAGCGTGCTGTCGTTGCTGCTGGTGCGGTAGTAGCTGTAGGCCATCAGCGCCAGCAGCAGGATCGCCAGGCGGCGGATCCACAGCACGCGCGAGGCGACGTCGGCGGCCTCCTGATGGTCACCGCTCCGACGCAGCAGCACCGGCATCACCAGGTCGTTGCTGACCATGGTAGCCAGCGCGATGGACGACACGATGACCATGCCGGTGGCCGCCGAAAAGCCGCCCACGTAGGCGATCAGCGCCAGCGCGTTGCGGCCCTCGGCCAGCGGCAGGGCCAGCACCATCGAGTCGTCGGCGACGCTGCCGCCGGTGCCGAACAGGGTCACGCCGGCGGTGGCGATCGGCAGCACCATGCCCGAGATCAGCACCAGGTAGCCGCCGAACATCCAGCGCGCGCGGCGCACGTCGCGCACATCGCCGCACTCGACCACGGCCACGTGGAACTGGCGCGGCAGGCAGATGATGGCCAGGAAACTGAGCAGCGTCTGCGAGATGAAGCCCACCGGCGGCAGGCCGGTGAACAGCGTATGCACCGACTCGACCACCGCGTCGGTGCGGTTGCTCAGCCACAGGTAGGCGAACACGCCCACGGCCAGCATCGCCAGCAGCTTGATCACCGATTCGAAGGCGATGGCCAGCATCATGCCGTGGTGGTGTTCGGTGGCATCGACCTGGCGGGTACCGAACAGGGTGGCGAACAGCGCCATCAGCAGCGCCACGTACAGCGCGGGATCGGTGAAGAAGCCGGTCGGGCCGGTGTTGCCGGTCAGCACCTGCAGGCTCATCGCCACCGCTTTGTACTGCAGCGCCAGGTACGGAATGATGCCGATCAGCGCGATGATCGCCACCAGCGCCGCCAGCCGCCGCGAGCGACCGAAGCGCGAGGAGATGAAGTCGGCGATGGAGACCACGTTCTGGCTGCGCGCGATCAGCGCCAGGCGCTCGATGATGCGCCAGCCGAACAGCAGCAGCAGCAGTGGGCCGATGTAGATGGGCAGATAGCCCACGCCGTTGCGCACGGCGGTGCCGACCGCGCCGTAGAAGGTCCACGACGAGCAGTACACGGCCAGTGCCAGGCTGTAGACCACCGGCCGCAGCCACGGCCGGTCGGGGTACATCGGCCGACGGTCGCCCCACCACGCCACGCCGAACAGCAGCGCGGCATAGGCAACCGAGACCAGCAGCAGGATCCAGCTGGAGACCACGCGTGCGTTTCCGTCAGGACAGGGGTCAGTAGATCACGACCGTTGGTCGTGCGGGTAGGTCACGAGGAAGGACCGCAAGGGTGGGGCATGGCAGTAGGTCACGATCGTTGATCCGTCTGGTGGGTCACGACCGTTGGTCGTGACGGGGACATCCGTGCCCACTAACAGTGGGCACCTACCGGGAATCAATGGGCACCCACCAGGAAGCGGTGGGCGCCTGCCAGGTACCGGCGTTATTGGGCCGGCACGCCCATTTCCTTCAGCAGCTCGGGCGCCGGGTAGACCTTGGCCAGCAGCCAGCGCAGGTAGCGCATGTCCACGTGCACGGCGCGCTTGTAGCGCGGGTCGAACCACCAGCTGGCGCTGACCGACTCCCAGTTGCTGTCGAAGTTCAGGCCGATCAGTTCGCCCCTGGCGTTGAGCACCGGCGAGCCGGAGTTGCCGCCCGTGGTGTCCAGGTTGGTCAGGAAGTTGACCGTCTGGGTCTTCAGTGCCGGATCGGCGGTGCTGCCGAAGTCACCCTTGGCGATGGCGGCCAGCAGCGGCTTGGGTGCATCGAACGGGTAGGCGTTGGTGTTCTTCTCGACGATGCCGGCCACGGTGGTCACCGGCGAGTAGGTCACGCCATCGCGCGGGTGCAGCGCCTCGACCTTGCCGTAGCTGATGCGCAGGGTGCGGTTGGCATCCGGATACACCGCGCGGCCCTGCTTGGCACGCCAGGCGAACAGCGCCTGCATGTACGCCGGGCGCAGGCGCAGCTGCTCGCCTTCGCGGGTCTTGCTCTCGTTCTCGATGCGCAGCTGCGCGGCCACCAGCGGACCGGCCACGCTGATCAGCGGATCGGCGGCCAGTGCCTTGCCTTCGCGTGCGGCGGCAAAGCGCGACAGGCGCTGCGCTTCCTCACCCAGCTGGGTACCGGCATACAGGGTGTCCAGCGCCTTGGCCAGCTGCTGTGGGGTACGACCAAAGGCCGCGTCGAACTCGGCCACGCGCTGCGCGTCCGGCAGCTGCTGGTAGCGGGTCAGCAGGGTGGTCAGCAGGGCCTTCTCGACCTCCGGCGCGTAACGGCGCTGGACCTGCTTGAGCACCCCTTCGATCATCGCCTGGTCGCGCTGCTGGTAGCCGCTCTCGCGCTGCGCGTCCGGCTTGGCCGATTCGATGCGCAGGCGTTCCAGCAGCAGCGCCGAGCGCAGCAGCTGGCTCTGCGCGGCCATCTGCTCCAGCAGCAGGTCACGCTCGCCCACCGCCGCACCCTGCGACAGGTTGGCCAGCAGCGCCTTGATGTCACCCTGGTACCTGCGGTCGGTGGCAGCCAGCATGGCCGTCTCGTCGGCGGCACGCTGGGCCTTCGCATCGCTGCGCAGCAGGCCTTCCAGTTCGCCGGCGGCGCGCTTGCGGTTGTTCTTCAGCGACTGCAGCTGCGAGGCGTAGCGGGTACGCGCCTGCGCGTCCTTGGCGCTGGCGGCCTCGATGGTGTCGATCATCTGCTGGAACACCGATACGCGGCGCGGCAGCACGGTATCGATCTGGCCGGCGAATTCGGCCGCGGTGCGGTGGCGGTAGGTGATGCCCGGGTAACCGGCCAGCATCGCGTAATCGCCTTCCTTCGGGCCTTCCACCGACATCTGCAGGTGTGCCGGCGCCTGGTAGGGCACGTTGTCCTTGCTGTAGGCGGCCGGCTTGCCGTCCTTGCCCACGTAGGCGCGCAGCAGGGTGAAGTCGCCGGTGTGGCGGGGCCACATGAAGTTGTCGATCTCATCGCCGTAGTTGCCGATCGCACGCGGCGGCGCATACACCAGGCGCACGTCGCTCAGTTCCAGCTGGGCAATGCGGTAGAAATCGGTGCCGTAGTACATGTTGGCCACCGAGCAGCGCACGCTGCCGTCCTTCTCGCACTCGGCCACGATCTGCTTGCTGGCTGCATCCACGGCATCGAAGTAGGCACGGCCGGTCTTGCCACGGGCCTGCGCCAGCACCTGGTCGGTCACCTTGTCGAAGCCGACGGTGACCAGCACGCGGAAGTCCGGGTTGGCCGGGCGCTCGTCGGCACGGTCCCTGGCGATGAAGCCACCAGCGATCAGGTCGTGCTCGGGCGAGCTGTTGTACTGGATCACGCCCATCGCCACGTGGTGGTTGGTCAGCAGCAGGCCGTCGGCGGACACGAACGAACCGGTGCCACCACCGGCGCGCACCACGGCGCTCAGCGGCGGCGCGGTGACGTTGGCCAGGTCGGCCGGATTGCCCTTGAAGCCAGCGGCCTGCAGCGGTTGGGCCAGGTCCGGCAGCTGCGTCGGCATCCACATGCCTTCATCGGCGTGGGCGCCGGTGGCGAGGGTCAGGCCCAGGGCCAGGGCGGTGGGAAGGGCTTTGCGTGATGACATGAGGCAATCCGGTACGACAGAACAGCCCGGGACCATAGCCCGTGGGGCGCTGTCGGGCAACGCCCGATAGTCAGGCCTGCGCCGCGCTCCTAGAATTGCCGTTTTCTGCACATCGGACGTTCGCAGATGATCGTCGGCATCGATCTTGGCACCACCCATTCCCTCATCGGCAGGCACACGGCAGCAGGGCCGCAGCTGTTCCCCAATGCCCATGGCGAGCTGTTGACCCCTTCGGTGGTCAGCCTCGTCGATGGTGCCGTACTGGTCGGCCAGCCGGCCCGTGACCGCCTGGTCAGCCATCCGCAGCAGACCGTGGCCCATTTCAAGCGCTGGATGGGCAGCGACCGTGAGACCCGGCTGGGTGAGCGCAGTTTCCGTCCCGAGGAGCTCTCGGCCATGGTGCTGCGCTCGCTGCTGGCCGACGCCGAAGCCGCCCTGGGCCACAAGGTGGAGGAAGCGGTGATCAGCGTGCCGGCCTACTTCTCCGACGCCCAGCGCAAGGCCACCCGGGCCGCCGGCGAACTGGCCGGCATCCGCGTCGAGCGCCTGATCAATGAACCCACGGCCGCTGCGCTGGCCTATGGTCTGCAGGAGCGTGACGGCGAAGGCCGCGTGCTGGTGCTGGACCTGGGCGGCGGCACCTTCGACGTCTCCATCCTGGAACTGTTCGATGGCGTGGTCGAAGTGCATGCCAGCGCCGGCGACAATTTCCTGGGCGGCGAGGATTTCCTGCAGGTACTCGTGCAGGCCTTCCACGCCGACCAGGGCACGTCCGCCAGCGACCTGTCCGCTGCCGAGCAGGCGCAGCTGCTGCGTCGGCTGGAACTGTTCAAGCGCGAACTCAGCCAGAGCGGCACTGCCAGCCTGCAGTTGCCCCTGGCCGGCAGCGAACGCCAGTGGCAGCTGGATGAAGCTCGCTACACCCAGCTCTGCGAGCCACTGCTGCTGCGCATGCGCGCGCCCATCGAGCGCGCGATCCGCGACGCCCGGCTCAAGCCCGAGGCGCTGGACGACATCATCCTGGTCGGCGGTGCGGTACGCATGCCGATGGTCAGCAGGCTTGCGACCCGCATGTTCGGCCGGCTGCCGCTGCGCCATGTCCATCCGGACCAGGCGATTGCCTTGGGTGCCGCCGTTGCAGCGGGATTGAAGGCGCGCGACGAATCGCTGCGCGAAGTCGTGCTGACCGATGTCTGCCCCTACACGCTTGGCACGCAGGTGTCCCGCCAGGATGCTGCCGGTGGCGAGCGCAGCGGCTATTTCCACCCGATCATCCAGCGCAACAGCGTGGTGCCGGTCAGCCGCGAGGATCGCTTCTACCCGCTGCACGAGCGGCAAAGTGCCATCCGCATCGACGTGTTCCAGGGCGAGAGCCCGACGGTGGATCGCAACATCAAGCTCGGTGAGCTGACCGTGCCGCTGACCCATTCTGTCCCGATGCAGGAACGCAGCGTCACCGCCCGCTTCACCTACGACGTGAACGGGCTGCTGCAGGTGGAAGTCACCGAGGATGCCACCGGCAGGCGCCACGAGCTCATCCTGGAACAGAATCCCGGGCTGCTGTCACCCGAAGAGATCCAGCAGCGCCTGCGCGCGCTGGAAGCGCTGAAGATCCACCCGCGTGACGCCCAGCCCAACCTCGCGGTGATCGCCCGCACCGAGCGCCTGTACGAGGAACGCATCCATCACCGTGAACAGTTGCAGTCGTGGCTGAGCAGCTTCCGCCATGTGCTGGAGAGCCAGGATGCCGTTGCCGTCGAGCGTCATCGCCGTCAGCTGGACGAGGCACTCGACGCCCTCGAGCGCGATGCATGAGCTGGGCACTGCACGTCCTGGAGCTGGACCAAACGGCTGACGAGCGCGCGGTCAAGCGCGCCTATGCAAAGCGCCTGCGGGTGACTCGACCCGACGAGGATCCGGTCGCCTTCCAGCACCTGCATGAGGCCTATCAGGCGGCATTGGACTGGGTCCGCCAGGAAGCGCTGGCCGATATCGCGGACGAAGACGAACCGGCGGAGCATGCAACCGACATCGCACCCTGGCCGCCCGACGCAGACGTGGCATGGGCGCCGCCCGAAACGCGTTCGTACTCGCCTCCATGGCCACCTCGCGGCACGCCTGTGCTGCTGCGCACGGCACCAGTGGCGGAACTGGAGGGAGCGGTCCACGTATCGGGCCATGCGCACACGATCCTGCGCATGGCCCATCTGTCTTCCCCTGAAGACTTCGGCCCCTGGCTGGAGGCCACGCCGGTGCTGTGGTCGCTGCGCTACAAGCCATTGGTGGGCGACGCGCTGCTGGATGAACTGGCACGCAGTCACAACAGCGTCAGCGCAGCCAACATGGGTCTGCTGGCACGCTGCTTTGGCTGGGATGATGTACACGACGGCGTGGACCCGGACAGGCTGGCATCGATCCAGTCGCGCGGTCATCGGCGCTGGGCTGCCGAATCCGGCAATGCGGCGGAGCTGTCGGCGCTGCTGGAGGAGGAGGGCAGCCTGCGGCTGGGGAGGGTCACCCTTGCGCGTTGCCTGCGCTACCTGTCGCAGCCATGGCACGCGCGACGATCCCTCTGGCAGGCGCAGCTGCCCGAGCACATCATTGAGGTCAACGCGCTGCTGGATGCGCTGGAACGCGGCGGCCAGGAGCCATTGCCCGCCGCCTGGGATCGGCAGCAGGTGCAGTTCTGGCGCAGCCTTGCCGACGTTTCCCGTCCCAACCGCTGGCGTTGCCAGGTCAATGCGCTGCGGGGCGGCCTGTTGGCTGCCCTGACGCTCGCGATTGCCGGTGGCTCGACTCTCATGAGTCTTGCCCAGCGTGACCTGCGCACCGCCGCCGCGCTCGGCATAGGCGGCGTGCTGCTCGGGGTCCTGCTCGCCCTGGCCGGCGCTCTGTGGGTCCATGTCCGTTGGGCGCTGCGCCAGCTGACGCTGGATCTGCCCCCTTCGCGCTGGGGATGGCTACTGGCGTTGCCAGCGCCGCTGATCGCCCTCGCCAGCCTGATCCTGGTCCATGGCCTGGATCTGCGGCTGGAAGGTACGTTGCTGCTGTTCCCTGGCCTTGCTCTGGCGACGGCACGCTGGATCCGGCGCGAGGATGGCCGGGGATTCCGGCCGCGCAACCTGATTGGACCGGGCATCGGCATGTTCGTCCCCGAAGTGGGCTGCGCCCTGGTCCTGCTGCTATGGACCACCTGGTTCCTGCGTGACAGGTGCCGTCGCCTGTCGATCGACCTGCCTCCACCTGCTTCTGGAAACACCGTGTGAACCGGGCACTGGACGCTCTCGGGCTCGACGCCAGCGCCGACGAAAAGGCGATCAAGCGCGCCTACGCGCAGAGACTGCGCGCGGCACGCCCGGACGAAGACCCGGTGGCATTCCAGGCGCTGCACGAGGCTTACCAGCAGGCCCTGCTGTGGGCACGCAGCCGCACGCAATGGCAGGAGGAAAGCAGTGCAGAAGCGCTGTCGACGCCACCTGCAGACAACAGCCCACCCGGCCCACCGGCGCCGTACGACAGCCATTCGCCGATGGACCACATGCCGGTGCTGCATCATCCATGCACGCCCGACACCGACATGCCGGACGATGTGGTGGAGCCATCATTGAACCTGCCCCGGTTTGCGCGCCTGCTGATCAACACCGCCGGCGACGCCGACCCGGCCAGCTTCGAGCACTGGCTGGCCCATCGCCCGGAGCTGTGGTCATTGGCCGACAGGCCGCGTATCGGTGACGTGGTACTGCAGCAGCTGCTGCACCAGGGCCAGCCGCTGTGCGAGTCCAACTTCGATCTGCTGGGTCGATACTTCTGCTGGGATGAGATCCGGGCTGATATCGATCCCTACCGGGTCCGCGCACGGCGCAACCTGCTGCATCGCCGCTGGCAGCTGCAGCCGCGCAACCACACGGCCCTCACCGCAGCCCTGGACCAACCGCATGACCGGGTGTCCGTAACCGAGGCCCATGCCCGCATGGAACGCTTGACCCGACCGTGGCACTGGCTGCAATCGCTGCTGTCGGCCAGCGTGCCCGGGCGTGCTGGCATCATGCGGCAAACGATGCAGCGTCTGGGAGTGCATGGTGTCCGTGACACGCTGGCGCCACTGGACACGGATCAGGTCGCCTTCTGGATGGCGGTATCCCAACCCGGGCACTTCAATCTCATGAAGATGCAGGTGGCCATTGTCCGCTGCCTGCTGGGCGCTCTCGTCGTGCTGGCCGTTCTGGCGGCGCTGGCATTGCTCGGTGATGCCGCTCGCCCTATCGCGATCAGCACGTCCAGCATGAAACACGTGGCAATCCATGCCTCGGTGGTCATCGTGTCTGGCGTCCTCATGCTGACGCCTTTCGTTGGAGGCACCCCATCGCGGACGGCGTCCGCGCCAGCGCCCGTCGAGCCACCGTCGGCGCTTGATGGGCACGGCATGCTCACGCACGGGCCTCGTCCGCGCAGGCCAGCCCCCTGCTTCGCCGTTGTCAGCCAGACCGATCCCGACACAGAGGGTGGTTGAGGGGCAGCGGGTTACTTCTCCCGCCGCCAGTTGATCGACCCGCGGTTTTCCACGGTGCTCGACTCCACTTCCACGTCGAACCCGCGGCGCAGCAGGTACTTCAGCGTGATCACCGAACCGGCACCGACCAGCGACACGCCGTAGCCGACGTACAGCTTGGGCGAGATGTACTTGCCGACACCGATCACCGAGCCGCCCAGCGCGCGCGACTGGCTCACGCCGGCGTCGTCCAGGCCCAGCTTGGCGCCCAGCTGCGAAGCCAGCAGGCCGCTGCCCGCCGAGAGCGCCGCCGAGGCCGCGTTGACCTGCTGCGCCTGGTCGCTGCTGGCACCGGTCAGGCTGCGTCCCAGCACCAGATAGGCCAGTGCCTCGGACTGCGACATCGCCGGATCGGACCACACGTCCGCGCGCGGCTGCTGCGCACGCCCGGTCACGTCGATGCCGGCGGTGACATCACCGATCCGGCGCTCGGCGCGGATGTTGATGCGCGGGTCGGACACCGCGTTGTAGTTCCAGGTGAGGTTGCCGCGGGTGATGGTCAGGTCCTGCCCATACGCCTTGTAGCGGCCGCTCACTTCCAGGCCGCCATTGGCGGTCATTTCACGGCCGGGCTTGGCCCAGACCTGCATCTTGCCGGTCAGCGCGCCCTTCAGGCCGAACCCGGTCATCTTCACCTTGTCGCCGAGGCTGACCGTCAGGTCCATGTCCAGCGGCGAGGTGCGCGACTCTTCCGGATCGGCCGGGTCCAGCACCACCACGTCTTCGGACACCGAGGTGCCACGGTCCAGGCGCTCCAGGTCGATGTCGGCCTCGGGCACGTGCACGGTGCCACGCAGCTCCATCGCCGCCTTGGCCAACGTGAAGTCGAGGTTGGGGTTGGCGACGATGCGCAGCTCGCTGGTGTTGGACAGCAGCACGTTCTCGCCGTGGATCTTCAGCTGCAGCGGCTGTGCATCACCGAACCACGACAGGCCGCCGTCGACATACAGCGTGCCCTGGCCCGAGTTGGCCTGCGCGGTGATCTTGGCCGAGCCGTCGGGCTGGGCCACGAAGCTGCCCTTGCCCTGGTCGAAGGTCAGGCCCAGCGCGGGGAATTCGCCCTTGAAGTTGCTCAGCTGCGCGTCGCCGCCCAGCGACGGCTGCCCGCGCGTACCGCGCAGGCTGACGTGGCCTTCGATCAGGCCGGTCGGGCGCACGATGTCCGGCGAGAACAGCTCCAGCCAGTACAGCCGCGACATGTTGAGGTAGAGCTCACCGTTCAGCGGTGCGCTGGCTTCCCAGCCGGTCTGCATCTTCGCGTCGACGAAGCCATTGCCCTGGAAGCCCATGCCCAGGTAGCCCTTGATGCTGGCCGGGGTCATGTCGAGCTTCAGCGAGAACTGGTCATAGCGCACCAGCTCGCCGCGGGTGGTATCGCCCACGGTGTTGCGGTTCTCGCCCAGGCGCACGCCGCCTTCCTTCGAGCGCACTTCCACATGGCCTTCCCAGGCCGCGCCGCGCGGGCGGATCTGCGCGTCCAGGCTGACGTCGCCGCGCAGGTAGATGCGGCGGCCGGACTGCGGCGGCAGCCACGGCTGCACCAGCGCCAGCGGCAGCGCGTCACTGCGCAGCACCAGGCCTTCTCGCGGCCAGTTGGCCTGTGCGCACAGCGCGCCGCTGCTGGCGGCGGCCAGGCAGGCTTCGGACAGGATGTAGGTGCTGCCGTTGATCGCGAACGCCGCCGGTGCACGCAGCGACCACGCATCGCCCTTCACCGGTGCGATGCGCAGCGAGGCCAGCTCGCCACGCCACTGCGTCCCCTGCTGGCGCACGCTGCCCTGCAGCTCGATCGCGCCCATCTCATTGCGGGTCTGCGCAGCCAGGCGCAGGTTGGACACACTGCCCTGCGCATCCACGTTCAAGCGCTCCAGCAGCATGCCGGCGTTGACCTGCTGGCCCTGCACCGCCAGCGTGCCGCTGTCGCCGCGCCACGGCAGGTGGCCCTTGATGCTCACGCTCTCGGCGCCGTAGCCCTCCCAGTTGAGATTGTTGCCGACCAGGTCGGCGGTGATGTCCGGCGCATCGCGCGGCCCCTTCACCTGCACCTGGCCGCGCAGGCCGCCGTCGGCGCCCGGCAGCAGGTCACTCAGCTGCAGCGGTTCGAAACGTGCATCGATGTCGAGGCGGTCGCCGACCTTGCCCGACGCGGTCACCCGGCTGCTGCCCAGCGACAGCTTCAGGTCACCCTGGCCCTGCGCGCCCTGCAGCGCGAACTTGCCCTGTGCATCAAGGTTGCGCTGGCGCAGGATGCCCTTCAGCGACGGCAGGTCGACGGTGGCTTCCAGCGTGCCGGCCGTGCCCGGTGCGGCATTGGCCGGCGGCGGCAGCTGACGGCCCTTGGAGGCCAGGTTGCCGGACAGGCGGCCGTTCCAGCCCGGCACGAAATAGCCGGGGTCGAAGTCCTTCAGCGTGGCCTTGGCGTCCCAGTCCAGCTGCGGCGCCCAGGCCACCTGGCCTTCCACCTGCAGCTGCCCACCCGGCGTCTGCGCCTGCAGCTGGTGGATCGACGCGGCCTGGTCATTGCCGCGTACGTCGAACTGCAGCTGCGCCTTCTGCGCCTCGCGTTCGATCTCGGCACGGCCGATCGCCGCCCAGGCCTTCAGGGTACCGGCCAGGCCGAAGCGTGCTTCCTTCAGGGTGACCGGCACCGGTGCGCTGCCAGCCGTGTTCGGGTCGGGTGCCGGCACGTAGGTCAGATCGCGTGCGACCACCGAGAAATTGAGTTTCTGCTGATCGTCCTGGCTGAAGTCGGCGGTGCCTTCCAGCCGCGCTTCGCCACCGAGGCCCTTCACCAGCAGCGGTGAGACCTTCAGCACCTGGTCCTGCAGCGACACCACCGACGGTGCCAGTTCCAGCTCCTGGTCGCCCTGCTTCACCCTGCCGCGCAGGTTGGCATTGCCGCCCTTGCCGGCGGCGGTGAAGTCCAGCGACAACGGCGCAATCGCCGAGCTCGCCAATGCTGGCGACAACAGCGCCAGATCCAGCTCGTCGCTGCGGATGCTGGCGCTCCAGCTCGGGTCGGTGCGGCCATCGAACACCAGCATCGCGTGCAGCGGCTTCGGCGCGCGCCCGGCTACGGCCACTTCCATGTGCGACAGGTCGCCACGTGCGACCAGGCCCACCGTAGCGGCGGTGCGCCCACGCGGTGCTGGCAGCACCGCCGTCACCGTCACATCGGTGTCGTAGTCCTCGGCCGGAATGTAACGGCCCTGGGCGGTGAAGTTGCCCATGTCGCTGTCCACCACCAGCTTGTGCGCCTGGAACTCGCCATTGGCGATCTCGATGCCGCCGCGCACCCGGCTGATGTCGATCACCGGTTCGTTGGCCTGGCTGATGCGGAAGCCGTCGATGGCGATGGCATCGGCCTGGATCGCCAGCGGCATCTCGATCTGCGGCAGCGAATCCGGCCACGATGGCAGCTTGAACGGCTCGTCACTCTTGGCCAGGTTCAACGTCGCGTTGGTCAGCTCCAGCTTGTCCAGCAGCAGCTTGCGGCCCAGCAGCGGGCGCAGGTCCGGCTCCAGGTGCGCACGCTCGGCGTGGAAGTGGATGTCGTCGTAGCGGAAATCGACGTTGTACAGGGTCAGCGGACCGGCCACCGGGCCGTCCACCTTGTCCCAGGTGAAGCTGGCGCCCACCGGCAGTCGCGCCACCACCTGGGCCAGCAGCACATCGCGGCCGGCCACGGTCTGCAGCAGCCAGTACACCGCCAGCAACGCCAGCAGCACCAGGCCGATCACGCCCACGCCGGACCACGCCCAGAAGCGGCGGCGGCGGTAGAAACGCACGCGCGGCGGCGGCGTGTTCGGGGTGGGTGCGGGCGTGCTCACAGGTCCGCTCCGATGTTGAGGTAAAGCTGGAACTGTGAATCCGGGTTGTTCAGGCCATGCGCGATATCCACCCGCACCGGGCCCACCGGCGATTTCCAGCGCACGCCGAAGCCGACGCCGGTGTGCAGGTCAATGGTGTTGTCGAATGCGCTGCCGGTATCGACGAACACCGCCGCGCCCCACGGGCCGCCATTGAAGTAGTGCTCGTACTCGGCCGAGCCGATCACCAGGTTCTTGGCGCCCAGCGCGTATTTGTCGGGTTTGGGCGTGCGCGGACCAACTTCGCGGTAGGCGTAGCCGCGGATGCTGCGATCACCGCCGGCGAAGTAGCGCAGGCTCGGTGGCATCGCCACCAGGTCGCTGGTCCAGGTGGTGCCGCCTTCACCGCGCAGGATCAGGCGGTTGCTTTCACCCACCGGGATGTACCAGCGCAGCACGGCGTTGGCCTGCACGAAGCTGGTATCCGAGCCGGCGCCTTCCACGCCGGCACGCACCGTCGCCGCGCCGCTGACACCCTTGCGCGGGAACATCTCGTCGTCGACGTTGACGTAGTCGGCAACCATCTGCGGGTACACCAACGTCGAGGTGTTGTAGACGGCATCGGTGAATTCGGTGCCGGACGCGTAGCGCCAGCGCTCGCGCAGTGCGTTGATCGAGGCGATCGCGGTCCAGTGCTCGTTGATCTCGCCGCTGCGGCTGGCGATCAGCTTGAAGTTGCGCAGGTCGATGTAATCGGTCTGCTCGTCATACGCACTGGCGGCGAAGGTGTACCAGCCGTCAAGCCAGTTGAAGGCCGGAATGCGGTAACTGGTGACCAGGCTCTTGCGCTTCTGCGCATAGTCCAGCTGCGTGTTCATCTTGTGGCCGCGGTTGTTCAGGAAGCGCCGCTCGATGCCACCGCGCACACCCGGGCCGCTCTCGCTGCCGTAGCTCAGGCCGGCGGTATAGATGGTGCGCTTGGCGCGCGTCAGCTTCACGTCCACCGGCACTTCGCCGTTCTCGTCGGCCTGGTCCGGGCGCGGCTGGATGTCGATCACGCTGAAGTAGTCCAGCTTGGTCAGCGACTCGCGCAGCCGGTCCAGCTTGCCCTCGTGGTAGTAGCTGCCCTGGTCCCAGTAGACCAGTGGATCGAACAGCTTGTCGACGAAGTAGTCCTGCTGGAAGCGCACCGGGCCCATGTTGTAGCGGCGGCCGCTGTCCCAGGTCAGGTCGATGTCGGCGGCGTTGTCGGCGCGGGTGATCTGCACCTGGCGCTGGGTGTAGTCGGCGTCGAAGTAGCCGCGCTCGGCCAGGCGCCGGGTGATGGTGATCTTGCTGGCTTCGTACTGGGTGTGCTCGAAGCGCTGGCCCTTGCGCGGCTTGAACGCGGCCAGGTCATCCTGCAGGTACTGGTCGTACATCGCCGGGCCGGTGATGTCGATGTGCTCGCGGCGCACGGTCACCGGGGTGCCCTTGTCGACATGGATCAGCACACGCACGTGTTCGTCCTCGCGCGGTGCCTCGACCTTGATCACCGGGTTGTAGTACCCGAACGGTTCCAGTGCCTGGCGGGTCTGCCGCTCGGCCTGCGACAGCAGGTACTCCAGGCGTGATTCGCCCTGTTCCTTGCCGATCGTGTCGTACAGCGACAGCGATTCCTGGATGTTCTCGATGATTGCGGCGTCGTCGCCCTTGTCCAATCCCTTGATGTCCACCTTGTCGATGGTGCCGCGCGCGTGGGCCACGGAAGTGGCGGCCAACGACAGGACCATCAGCGGCAGGGCGTATTTCTTTGGCTGCATGCGGGACAGCATACCGACCGAAGGTGACGATGCGAAATGCATCACGTCATTCGGGATCGGTTGTTAAGTGGCGGTCAAAATACGCACCTTTGTGGCGATCATCGTGAATGCAGGCGAGGATGCCGGCATCGTGCGCGATGCCGGCAATGACCCCGATGGACATCCACCGGCGATGCGGTGCGCGGGGGTAATGCCGGCCAGCGGCCGGCACTACCGATACGGGCATCAGCTCGACAGATGCTCGATCGCCGCGACCTTGCCCAGGCGCTCGCCCAGCATCGTCAGCAGCGCCAGGCGGTTGCCACGCAGCGCCAGATCGTCCGCATTGACCATCACCCCGTCGAAGAACGCGTCGACCTGCGGGCGCAGGCGCGCCAGGCGTGCCAGCACGGCCACGTAGTCCTTCTGGTGCAGGCTGGCGCCGGTGTCGTCGATGGCGGCGGTGACCGCTTCGGCCAGCGCGCGCTCGGCGTCTTCCTGCAGCAGCGCCGGGTCGATCTGCGCCGGAATGTCGCCCTCGGCCTTGCGCAGGATGTTGCGGATGCGCTTGTTCGCCGCAGCCAGTGCTTCGGCTTCCGGCAGTGCGGCGAAGGTGCCGATCGCATCCAGGCGGCGGTCGAAGTCGTACAGCGAGGCCGGCTTCAGTTCGGCCACCGCGTTGAAGTGCGTGGCCGGCACGCCCTTGTCGCCGTAATAGCCCTTCAGGCGGTCGAGAATGAAGTCGTACAGCTCGCCGACATCGGCCTGCACGTTGCGCGCGGCCAGGCCGGCGTTGGCGCTGGCCAGCAGCGCGCGCAGGTCCAGCTCGAAGCCGCTTTCGATGATCGTGCGGGCCAGGCCCAGCGCATTGCGGCGCAGCGCGAACGGGTCCTTGTTGCCGGTCGGCTTCAGGCCCGCGGCGAAACCACCGGCCAGCGTGTCGACGCGTTCGGCGATGGCCAGCACCTTGCCCAGCGGCGACAGCGCGATGTCATCACCGCCGAAGCGCGGCTGGTAGGCCTCGTCGATGGCCAGCGCCACCTCTTCCGGCTCACCACCGGCCACGGCGTAGTGGCGGCCGGCGATGCCCTGCAGCTCCGGGAACTCGTTGACCATGCGCGACTGCAGATCGTTCTTGGCCAATCCGGCAGCCCGCCTGGCCTGCACGGCATCGGCGCCCACCTGGGGTGCGATCACTTCGGCCAGGGCGGCCACGCGCGCCACCTTGTCGGCCACGCTGCCCAGCTTGGCCTGGTAGGTCACCGTCTTCAGGCCGTCGCCCATCGACGCCAGGCCCTGCTTCAGGTCCTCGTCGAAGAAGAACTTGGCGTCGGCAAAGCGCGGGCGGATCACCCGCTCGTAGCCCTTGGCCACTTCGGCCACGTCCTTCGATTCGATGTTGGCGATGCCGATGAACTTCTCGGTCAGCGTGCCTGCGGCATCCAGCACCGGGAAGAACTTCTGGTTGATCTCCATCGTTTCGATCAGCGCTTCCTGCGGCACTGCCAGGAACGCACGTTCGAAGCTGCACAGCACCGCCGACGGCCACTCGACCAGGTTCACCACCTGCTCCAGGTTGTCGTCGGTGATGCGGGCGCTGCCACCGGCCCTGGCCGCGGCGGCCTCGACCTCGGCGACGATGCGCGCACGGCGCTCGCGCGGGTCGACCAGCACGAAGGCGGCGCGCAGGGCTTCAACATAGTCCTGCGGCTGGGCCAGCGACACGGGCTGGTCGTGGTGGAAGCGATGGCCACGGCTGACACGGCCGGCCTGCAGGCCGAACAGTTCGGCCTCCACCACCTCGGTACCGTGCAGCAGCACCAGCCAGTGCGCCGGGCGGGCAAAGCCCCAGGTGTGGCCGCCCCAGCGCATCGGCTTGGGAATCGGCATCGCTGCAATCGCCTCGCGCAGGATCTCCGGCAGCAGGCTGGCGGTGCGTGCGCCCGGGGTCACCGCGCGGTGCACGAAGCGCTCACCCTTGTTGTCGGTGGTCTTCTCCAGCGCGGTCCAGTCGATCCCGGCCTTGGCGGCGAAGCCCTGCAACGCCTTGGTCGGCTGGCCTTCGGCGTCCAGTGCGATGTTCAGGTACGGGCCCAGCACTTCGCTGTGCTGTTCCGGCTGTTCCAGGCCCACGCCCGGCAGCAGCACGGCCAGGCGGCGCGGGGTCGACAGCGGGCGTGCATCACCCAGTTCCAGCGCGACGCCGCGCGTGCGCAGGCCTTCGACAACACCGTCGAAGAACGCCTGGGCCAGGCCCGGCAGCGCCTTGACCGGCAGCTCCTCGGTGCCCAGTTCGATCAGCAGGGGGGACAGTTGGCTCATCGGTTCGATCCTGTGGTGGGGGCGCAGCGCGCGACGCGTCCGGCGCCCCGGGTAGTTGATGAAAAGCGGGTGGGTGCCGACGGCCCGTCAGGCCTTCTTCGCGCCCGGGAAGCCCAGCTTCTCGCGCTGCTCGTAGTACGCCTTGGCCACCGCCTGGGCCAGCGCGCGCACGCGCAGGATGTAGCGCTGGCGCTCGGTCACGCTGATCGCGCGGCGTGCATCGAGCAGGTTGAAGGTGTGGCTGGCCTTCATCACCTGCTCGTAGGCCGGCAGCGGCAGGCCCACCTCGACCAGCTTCTGCGCTTCACGCTCGCAGGCATCGAAGCGGTGGAACATTTCGTCCACGTCGGCGTATTCGAAGTTGTAGGTGCTCTGCTCGACTTCGTTCTGGTGGTAGACGTCGCCATAGGTCACCGGTTGCCCGTCCGGGCCGTAGGTCCAGACCAGGTCGTAGACGTTGTCGCAGTTCTGCAGGTACATGCACAGGCGTTCGAGACCGTAGGTGATCTCGCCCAGCACCGGGCGGCACTCCAGGCCACCGGCCTGCTGGAAGTAGGTGAACTGGGTCACTTCCATGCCGTTGAGCCAGACTTCCCAGCCCAGGCCCCAGGCGCCCAGCGTCGGCGATTCCCAGTTGTCCTCGACGAAACGCAGGTCGTGCACCAGCGGGTCGATGCCCAGCGCCTTCAGCGAATCCAGGTACAGCTGCTGGATGTTGTCCGGCGCCGGCTTCATCGCCACCTGGTACTGGTAGTAGCGCTGCAGGCGGTTCGGGTTCTCGCCGTAGCGGCCATCGGTCGGGCGGCGCGACGGCTGCACGTAGGCCGCGTTCCAGCGTTCCGGACCGATCGCACGCAGGAAGGTGGCCGGATGGAAGGTACCGGCGCCCACCTCCAGGTCGAGCGGCTGGATGAGCACGCAGCCCTGCTGGGCCCAGAACTGGTTCAGGGTCTGGATCAGGCCCTGGAAGGTGATCGGAACGGTCGGGGTCGCGGACATGCGTACGAGTCTTGGCCGGCAAGGGGGTGCGTTAGTATAACGGCCGACCTGCGGGGCATTCCGTACCCGGGAGGAGCAGGCAGATGGAACATCGGCTGCCGGTGGGCACGCCCGGCGAGCCAGGCGACATCCCGCTGCCGTGGGGCCGCCTGCATTTCGAACAGGTCTGCGCAGCGCTGCTGGCCGATGGCCTGGTGGCCGAGCACGACGTCGAGCGCATGCGGTTTTCCGCACAGGGCGCGCGCAACGCCAGTGAAGTGCACCCGCTGGTGTTGCTGTCCAACCTCAAGCTGGCCGCCCGCGACGGTGGCGAACTGACCCTGGAACGCCTGACCGAATGGCTGGCCCGGCGCACCGGCAGCCGCTACCTGCGCATCGATCCGACCCGGGTCGACGTCGCTGCGGTCACCGCGCTGGTCTCCCATGCCTACGCCCGCCGCCACCGCTTCCTGCCGCTGGCGGTGGATGCCGAACGGGTGCTGGTGGCCACCAGCGAGCCGCTGGTGCAGGAGTGGCGCCGCGACCTGCAGCACCTGACCCGCCGCAGCATCGAGCTGGCGGTGGTCAATCCGCTCGACCTGCACCGCTACACCATGGAGTTCTACGGGGTGACCCGCTCGGTGCGTGGCGCGCGCGGCGATGTCCGCGGCGAAGCCAGCACCACCCTGCCCAGCTTCGAGCAGCTGGTCGAGCTGGGCCGTACCGGCGACGTCAATGCCGACGACCAGCACATCGTGCACATCGTCGACTGGCTGCTGCAATATGCCTACGAACAGCGCGCCTCGGACATCCACCTGGAACCGCGCCGCGAGATGGGGCGCATGCGCTTCCGCATCGATGGCGTGCTGCACAAGGTCTTCGAGGTGCCACCGGCGGTGATGACCGCCGTGGTCAGCCGCATCAAGGTGCTCGGCCGCATGGACCTGGCCGAACGCCGGCGCCCGCAGGACGGCCGCATCAAGACCCGCTCGCCGGGCGGCCGCGAGGTCGAGATGCGCCTGTCGACCATGCCCACCGCCTTCGGCGAGAAGTGCGTGATGCGCATCTTCGACCCGGATGCCGCCTTCAAGAGCATCGACCAGCTGGGTTTCAGTCCGCAGGAGGCCGCCGGCTGGAATGCACTGGTCGAACGCCCGCACGGCATCGTGCTGGTCACCGGCCCGACCGGCTCAGGCAAGACCACCACCCTGTATTCCACGCTGAAGCGGCTGGCCACGCCGGACGTGAACGTGTGCACCGTGGAGGACCCGATCGAGATGATCGCGCCCGAGTTCAACCAGATGCAGGTGCAGGCCAACATCGACCTGGACTTCGCCAGCGGCGTGCGCACCCTGCTGCGGCAGGACCCGGACATCATCATGATCGGCGAGATCCGCGATCTGGAAACCGCGCAGATGGCGGTGCAGGCCTCGCTGACCGGCCATCTGGTGCTGTCCACGCTGCATACCAACGACGCGCCGTCGGCGGTCACCCGCCTGCTCGACCTGGGCGTGCCGCACTACCTGCTGGCCAGCACCCTCAACGGCATCCTCGCCCAGCGCCTGGTGCGCACCCTGTGCCCGCACTGCAAGCAGCCGCACACCCTTGGTGCTGCCGACTGGGCGGTGCTGGCTGATAGCCAAGCTGCATATCCAGATGCCGCCACGCCCTGTCGGCCGGTTGGTTGCCTGGAGTGCCGGCGCACCGGATTCCTCGGCCGCATCGGCCTGTATGAGTTGCTGCCATTGGGCTCGCGGCTGCGTGGGCAGATCCGCGCCGACATGGATCTGGCCGGTTTCACCCGTGCCGCGCGGGCTGAAGGGCTGCGAACCCTGCGCCAGGCCGGGCTTGAAAAGGTGGCGCAGGGGCTGACTACAATCGAGGAAGTCCTGTCAGTCCTGCCGCCCCCGGATGAACCCAGCCCCGTTCCTGATCCTTGAAACCGGCCGACCGGTGCCGTCGCTGCGCCGCTACGGGCGCTTCCCGCACTGGATCCGGGTGGCTGCCGGGCTGGAAGAGCACGAGACGGTGGCGGTCGATGTCGAACACGGGGATGCCCTGCCCGACCCGCATGCCTTCGCCGGCGTGCTGGTGACCGGCTCGGCCGCCTTCGTCACCGACCACGCCGAATGGAGTGAGCGCAGTGCCGCATGGCTGCGCCAGGCCGCCCACGACGACCTGCCCGTGTTCGGTATCTGCTACGGGCACCAGCTGCTGGCGCACGCGCTGGGTGGCGAGGTGGCCTACAACCCGGCCGGGCGCGAGTCGGGCACGATCGAACTGGAGCTGCAGCCGCAGGCCGCGCAGGACCCGCTGTTCCAGGGCCTGCCGCAGCACTTCGCCGCCCACGCCACCCACCTGCAGACCGTGCTGCGCGCGCCTGACGGTGCCGAAGTACTGGCACGCTCGCCGCTGGATGGCTGCCATGCCTTCCGCTGGGGGCGCCAGGCCTGGGGCGTGCAGTTCCACCCCGAGTTCGCCACCCACCACATGCGCGGCTACGTGCGTGCCCGCGCCGACTGCATCGGCCGCCATGGCGGCTGTGCCCGCAGCATCGAGCGCGCGGTCAGCGCCGCACCGCTGGCGCGCCAGCTGCTGCGCCGCTTCGTTCGCCAGGCGCGGCTGTCTTCAGCCCAGCCGGCGGCAAAACAGGGATAATCGGCGGCACGGGCAAGCGCCCGGCCCCCTCCTGTCCTTCCCGGATGTCCATGAAAGAGATTCGCAAGCTGCCGGCCTCGGCGGGCGCCCAGTGGTTGCTGGATACGTTCTCGCTGTACCGGCGTGCGCCGCTGCAGCTGGCCCGGATCGGTCTGACCTGGCTGCTGGTGAGCTGGGTGGTCACCCTGTTGTCGACGCTGATTCCCGGCGCCGCCGGCATGGCCGTACAGCTGATGACCCTGGCCATCTCGCCGATCATGTTCGGCGGCATGCTGTACGCCGTGGGTGAGATCGACGAAGGTCGCCCGGGCCTGGCCTCGCACCTGCTGCAGCCGATCCGCGACCACCGCGTCAGCCACCTGCTGGTGCCGCTGGCGATCCAGGTGCTGGCGGTGCTGCTGCTGGGCGCGCTGCTGTTCCTGATGATCGGCCGCGAAGGCTTCACCGCCTTCAGCGAGGTCATGACCAAGATGGAAGAGATCAGCCGCAGTGGCCAGCAGATCAAGCCGGACGATGCCGCGGCGCTGGTGGCCAACCTGCCGGCCAAGCGCATCGCACTGTGGATGCTGCTGGTGTTCCTGAGCGCGGTCGCACTGTCGCTGGCAATGTTCACCCAGCCGGCGCTGGTGGTGTTCGACAAGCAGAGCGGCATGCACGCGCTGCGCCTGAGCCTGCAGGGCTGCATCGAGAACATCGGCGCAATGATCGTGTTCGCCGTGCTCGGCCTGATCGCCGCGTTCTGCATCTACATCCTGTTCGTGATCGTGATCCAGATCGCGATGCTGATCGGCGGCCCGCTGGCCGCCGCCTTCATCGCCCAGCTGGTGCTGACCACGGTGCTGATGCCGCTGTATGTCGGCGCGGTCTACGCCGCGTGGAAGCAGATGTTCGTGCACCGTGGCAGCCGCGCCGCACCGCCGATCCCGACCACGCCGACCTCGAGCGACATCTTCCACGCCTGATGAAAAAAGGGGACGGAGGGGATTAAGTCGTTAGCTGCACACACTGGGCATAAACGACTTAATCCCCTCCGTCCCCTTTTTTCTTTCAGGCGGCGGGCTTCTTGACTGCCGACGACGGCACCAGCCAGCGTGCGGCGTGGATGCCCAGCTCATAGAGCAGGCACATCGGGATCGCCAGCATCAGCTGCGAAACCACGTCCGGCGGGGTCAGCACCGCCGCCAGCACGAAGATGCCGACGATCGCGTAGCCGCGGCCTTCCTTGAACTGCTGCGGCGTCACCCAGCCCAGCAGCACCAGGATCACCATCGCCACCGGCAGTTCGAAGCTGCCGCCGAAGGCGAAGAAGATCGCCAGCACGAAATCCAGGTAGGCATTTGCATCCGGGGTGATCGCAATCACGTCCGGGCTGAAGGTGGTGAGGAAGTGGAACACCGCCGGCAGCACCAGGAAGTAGGCAAAGGCACAGCCGGTGTAGAACAGCAGCACCGAGGACACCAGCAGCGGCACCGCCAGGCGCTTCTCGCGCGCATACAGGCCGGGCGCGACGAAGGCCCACAGCTGGTACAGCAGCCACGGCACCGCCACGAACAGGGCAACGAAGAAGGTCAGCTTCAACGGCGCGAAGAAGGCGCCGGCCGGATTGGTGGCAATCATCGTCTGCCCGTTCGGCAGCTGCGAGACCAGCGGCTCGGCCAACGCGTTGTACAGTTTCTGGGTGAACGGCAGCAGCGCCAGCAGCACCACGCCCAGGCCCAGCAATGCGCGCACCAGGCGGCCGCGCAGTTCCACCAGATGTTCGACCAGCGAGCTCTCGCCGAAATCCTGTTCACTCATGGCTGGCGCTCCGTGCGCGGCGGCGGCGGCGCACCGGCTTCTGGGGGTGTCGCCGGCGTCGGCTCGGGAGCGACGCCCTCCTGTACCGGTGCATCGGCACGGGTCAGGCCGCCCATATGCGGCGGCAGATCCGCAGGCGCCGGTGCGCGTACCTCCTGCGCCAGCGTATCGCCCTGCTGCTGCGCCTCCTGCGCTTCGCGACGGATCGCTTCGCCGCTGGCACGCAGCTGGTTCTCGGTGTCCTGCATGCCCTGGCGAACGTCCTGCATCTGCCGCTTGATCTCCTCGGCCTGCAGTTCGCGCTCCAGTTCCTGTTTCACCGAATCCCATTGATTGCGGGCGCGACGCACCCACAGGCCGGCAAAGCGGGCCGCCTTGGGCAGGCGCTCGGGACCGAGCACCACCAGGGCGACCACGGCGATCACCAGCAGTTCGCTGAAGCCGATATCAAACACCGCGACCGCTCCGGATCAGCGAGGGGTGCGGTCGTGCTCGTCCTGCGCGGTGCGCGAGGCGTCCTGGCTGCGCGACTCGTCGCCCAGCTGCGCGTTCGGCTTGTCGTCGTCGCGCATGCCCTTCTTGAATTCCTTGACCGCCGAACCGAGGTCCTTGGCGCCACTGGTCAGGCGCTTGGTGCCGAACACCAGCAGGACGATGGCCAGCACGACCAACCAATGCCAGATGCTGAAACTGCCCATAAAGACGCTCGTTACGTTAGTGATCAGGCTGTCGAGCATAGCGCACCGGCTGTTAGCCGGCGCGCGTGACGAAAGTCAGTTTCCGCCCAGCGTTTCCGTGCGGATTTCGCCGTCGTTGACCGGCTGGAAGCCCTGCTGCTGCGGCGGCGGGTTCTGCGGAACGTTCTGCAGCGGCGCGGTGGTGGCCTCAGCCGGCGCAGCCGGCGCTGCCTGAACAGGCGCCGGAGCAGCGGCCGGGGCGGCAGCCGGGCGCGGCGCGCTGCCGCCGTTGCCGCTGCGGTTGTTGCGCGCCGCGTAGGTGGCCTCTTCCAGGCGATCGCGGAAGGCGACCACATCCATCGACGGCGAACCGGCGGCGCGGCCTTCGAAGATCATCCGCGGCGTAGTGTTGCTGCCGTAGGCGTCCAGATTGGCGGCATCGTCGATCTGCAGCACCGCGCCATCCAGCGCGACGCCGGCAAACAGGCCGCGGGCGCGCGACCAGGACCAGATCTCGGCCTTCAGCTGGCCGTCGGTGGCCGCGGCGGCGTTGCGGCCCACCGGACCGGCGGCGACGCCAGCGTCGGCACCCAGCGTGAACTTGCCGTTGACCAGGTTGTCCAGGCTGCGGTCGTTGCGGAACACCAGCACCACATCGGAGGACTGCACGCCGGCCTGGAAGCCGATGCTGCCGCCGGTAAGCTTCACGAACACCGGGTTGGACCAGGCGCCGTTGGGCATGCGCACCGACATCAGGCCGTGGCCACGACGACCGCCAATGACCAGACCGGCCTTGATCGTGTCGGGAATGACGATGACCGCGCGGCCTTCGTCCAGCAATTTATCCGGAATGCCCTGTTCAGGGATTTCCTGGATCTCCGCCAGCACGCGCACGGCATTGCGGGCGCGCTGGTCTTCCTGCGGTCCGGCCATGGCCTGGCTGGACAGCAGGCTGGCGGCGATCAGCAGGGCTTGGATCGGGCGACGCATGGCAGGCTCCAGAAGTCAGTCCATAGGAAGATATAGCAAGTGACTGAAATTAGTAGTGTTGTCATGAATCGCCAATGAGCGCTCCCCGCTCACATAGATGCCCGCTATGCCTGCAATCCGAACCCTGCATCCCAGTGCGACACCGGATCGGCGACAATGCACCCCATGCTCGACGCACCCGATACCGCCGTGCTGGCGGTCAACCTAGGCACGCCCGATACGCCGACGGCCCCCGCCGTACGCCGTTACCTGGCCGAATTCCTGTCCGACCGCCGCGTGGTCGCGATCCCGCCACTGCTGTGGCAGCCGCTGCTGCGCGGACTGATCCTGCCGCTGCGCAGCAGCCGTTCGGCGGCCAAGTACGCCCAGGTCTGGCTGCCGGATGGCTCACCGCTGATGGTCCATACCCGGCAGCTGGCGCAGGCGATGCAGGCCCTGCTGCCAACCCTGAAAGTGCGCCACGCAATGCGCTATGGCGAACCGGCCCTGGCCCACGAGCTCGACCGCCTCGCCGCCGAAGGCGCACGCCGCATCGTGGTGCTGCCGCTGTACCCGCAGTACTCCACCACCACCACCGCCTCGGTCGAGGACCGCGTCGACGCCTGGCAGCGGCGCAACCCGGGCGTGACCGTCAGTCTGGTACGCGACTACTCGGTCGACCCGGGCTGGGTCGAGGCCGTTGCCGGCTCGATCCGCCGCTACTGGGAACAGCACGGCCGCAGCCAGAAACTGATGTTCTCCTTCCACGGCATCCCGCAGCGCCTGGCCGACGCGGGTGATCCGTATCCGCGGCGCTGCGAGGCCAGCGCGCAGGCCATCGCCAACGCGCTGGGCCTGGGCAAGGACGACTGGCAGATGGGTTACCAGTCGCGCTTCGGCCGCGAGCGCTGGCTGCAGCCTTACGCTGAGCCGAGCCTGTGGGCGTTGGCCGAATCCGGTGTGAAGCAGATCGACGTGGTCTGCCCCGGCTTCGCCACCGATTGCCTGGAAACGCTGGAAGAAGTCGCGATGGGCTTCACCGAAACGCTGGCCGAACGTGGCGCGACGATGCGCTACATCCCCTGCCTCAATGCCGAACCGGAACACGCGCGCGCCCTGGCACGACTGGCCGTGGCCTCGCTGGCATGAGTCTGCAACCCTTTGAACTCGAGGTGGGCGGCACCCGCGTCGCCGGCCTGCGCAACAGCGGCGACGGCCCGCGCGTGCTGGCCCTGCATGGCTGGCTCGACAATGCCGCCAGCTTCGTGCCGCTGGCGCCGCACCTGGCGTCGCTGCAGCTGGTGGCGATCGACCTGCCCGGCCATGGCCACAGCGCGCACCTGCCGGCCGGTGCCAGCTACACCACGGCGGCCGCGATCTGCCACGTGCTTGATGTGGCCGACGCCCTGGGCTGGGACCGCTTCAGCCTGCTCGGCCATTCGATGGGCGCCGGCATCGCCAGCCTCACCGCCTCGGTCAGCGACCGCGTCGAGCGCCTGGTGGCGATCGAAGCTCTCGGCGGCCTGCGCGGCCCCGAAGAAGAGACCGCCCATCGCCTGCGCGAGCATGTGAACGCCACCCGTGCGTTGGCGCGCAAGCAGCTGCGCGTGTTCCCCGACCTGGCCGCGCCGATCCGCGCACGGATGATGACCAACCAGCTCAGCGAACCGTGCGCACGACTGCTGGTCGAGCGCGGCGTGGAACCGGTCGAAGGCGGGTATCGCTGGTGCAGCGATCCGCGCCTGATGCTGCCCACCGCGATCCGCCTCAGCGAGGGCCAGATCGACAACCTGCTGCAGGCCATCGCCTGCCCGACACAGGTGATCTATGCCACGCCGGCGCAGTCGTATTATCCCGAGCCGATGCGCAGCGATCGCCTGCAGCACCTGCGGGATGGCCGGCTGGCAGTATTTCCCGGCAACCATCACCTGCACATGGAAGATCCGGAACAGATCGCAGGCGTGATCCTGCACTTCTTCAGCAACGACAACGCCGGCTGAGCGCAGGCGTCCGCGCGCTTCACTCCGCGCGTTTGCGGCCGATACATCAGTTGTGGGCCCCTGCGCCCGCTGCACGCGGGCCCGGTCGGTCCTGCGGCATGTGTCTGGTTCTGCAAGGAAGTCCGCATGCCCGCTCTGCTGCACCGTCACCCACAGGATGTGGCCGCGGTGTCCCGTCTCCGCGTCGCTGATCGCGCCGCATCCCTCGAATTCCCGGCACCCGCCCTCGTCACGCCCTGCTGCGTGCGTTGCGGCGTGCTCGTTGTCGTCTGCTGACCCAGGAGCCTCCGATGTCCATTGCATCCGCCCGTCCCCCCGATACCGCCCGCCTGTCGCACCTGCAACAGCTCGCCCGCGGTGCTGACCGCCGCCTGCTGACCGGCAGCGCGGCACTGGCCGTGACCGGGCTGGTGCTGGCCCTGCGCGGTCCGCACGGTGTGGCCGCCGCGTTGGCCGCGGGCGCTGTGCTGCCCGCCTTGTGGCTGGCCGGTCCGCTGGCAGGCCGCGGCATCGCCCGCAACGCCCTGGCAATCCTGGTGGCGCTGCAGCTGGCCCTGTTGTCCGCGATCGCCGGCCTGTCGCCGGCGTTGCCGATCGCCCTGCTGCTGGGCGTGCTGCTGGACCATCGCGATCGTCTGCCGGTGTGGCTGGCCGGTAGCATCGGCACGCTTGCACTGCTGGCCCCGCTGCCGGCCGGTGCTGCGGTGGGGCCGGCGCTGCTGCAGGCCGCGATGCTGGCCGGCCTGACCCTGTTCCTTGGCCAGGTCGCACTGCGGCTCCGCCAGCAGACCGAAGCACTCGGCCACGGTCCCCGCCGGCTGGCCGCGCTGGCGCGCGACATCGCCACCGGCGCCGATCTTGGTGCACATGCTGACACCACCGCCTACGCACCGGGTTCGCTGGCCCATGCGCTGGCCGACACCGCACGCCATGTGCAGGCCCAGCGTGGACGCGAAGCGGAGGCACACGCCGAGAACGCGCAGATCCGCCAGGCCCTCGATGCCTCGCGCACCGCGATGATGATTGCCGACAACGATCACGTGATCCGCTACGTGAACCGCTCGGTGGTGGCCCTGCTGCGCAACCAGCAGGCAACGTTGCGCCAGGCCTTCCCCGATTTCGATGCCGAGCGCCTGGTCGGTAGCAGCATTCATCGCTTCCACGCCAACCCGGACCGGATCCGCGCCATCCTCAATGGCCTGCAGGTCAGCCACAACGGCAAGGTACAGATCGGCCCGGTGCACTTCGCACAGGTGGTTACTCCGGTCTTCGACGCACAGGGCGTGCGCCTGGGCTTTGCCGTGGAGTGGCATGACCGTACCCATGAGCTCGCCTTGGAGAACGCCGTCGCCGGCATCGTCGCGGCCGCCGCCGCCGGCGACCTCGACCAGCGCCTGCAGGCAACCGAAGGTGCCAGCTTCCTCGATGGCCTCACCGGTGGCATCAACCAGCTGCTGGATACGTTGGGCAGTACGGTTGACGAGGTGCGGCAGATGCTCTCGGCGCTGGCCAGCGGCGATCTCGATCGACGCATGCATGGCGAGTATCACGGCGCCTTTGCCGCGATCCAGCGCGATGCCAACGCCACCGCCGGCCAGCTGGCGCGCATGGTGGGCCGTATCCAGCAGTGCGCGTCCTCGATCAGCACCGCTGCCAGCGAAATCGCTGCGGGCAATGGCGCGCTGTCCGAGCGCAGCGAGCGCCAGGCAGCGCACCTGCAGGAAACCGCCGCTTCGATGGAAGAGCTGACTGCCACCGTGCGCCAGAACGCTGCCCATGCGCGCGAGGCGAGCCAGCTGGCGATCACCACCCAGAGCGCCGCCAGCGACGGCAACGTCGCCATGCAGCGGGTCGTCGACACCATGCAGGCGATCGAGGGAGCCTCGAAGCGGATCGGCGACATCACTGGCGTGATCGATGGCATCGCCTTCCAGACCAATATCCTCGCGCTCAACGCGGCAGTGGAGGCCGCCCGTGCCGGCGAGCAGGGCCGTGGCTTCGCGGTGGTGGCCAGCGAGGTGCGCGTGCTGGCGCAGCGCTCCGCCGCTGCGGCTCAAGAAATCAAGAAGCTGATCGATGAGGCAGGTCGCCAGGTGGGCGAAGGCGCCCAGCTGGTGGCCGATGCGGGCCAGCGGATGCAGGGCATTGTCGGGGGCGTTGAGAATGTCAGCCACCTGATGCACGAGATCTCGGCGGCCTCGCAGGAGCAGTCGGTCGGCATCGAGCAGATCAACCAGACCGTGGTGCAGATGGACCAGGCGACGCAGCAGAATGCCGCGCTTGTGGAGGAAGCCACCGCGGCCGCACGCGAGCTGCAATTGCAGGCGGGTACGCTTACCGAGGCGGTATCGGTGTTCCGCCAGCAGGAACCGCACGAGGTCTCGCGGGCCGCCTGATCCGGGCCTGCAGTTCCATCCCGGTCAAGACGGCGCCCGCAGGGCGCCGTTTTTTTTGCCTGCTTTTGCGTGATGGGTCAGGAAAGTCCGCTTCCGGACCTGCCGTGAGGAGCGACCAACCCTGGCTGGCGCCGCATCCACACACGGCGTGGATCTTATCTCTTGCCAATCTGGCACCTTGGGGGCCGAGAGCCCGGCGTGGGCGACCGTGTGGATCCAGGTCTTGCGACCGAGAAGTAGCTTGGGTCCCCACGCCGGATTCTCCCTGAACCGCCCGAACAGTTGGTTGAGTTGGCGCTCGAACTGATA